>WJOT01000020.1 GCA_009619095.1 Clostridia bacterium | reverse complement strand
AAGTCTGCAAGGGAATACGTCCCTCTTTCTGCCACTCGGTACGGGCTATCTCTGCCCCGCCAAGACGACCACTAACACATACCTTAATCCCCCCTACTCCACCCTCCATTGCTCGCAAAATCGCCCTCTTCATTATTCTCCGATAAGGCATCTTCTTCTCCAACTGCAGGGCAATCCCTGCAGCCACAACCTGAGCATCCATCTCGGGTTTCCTTATAGGGATAATGTTAACAAACACCTTTTGATCCGTCATTTCTTCTAAGTCCGTTTTTAAATTCTCAATATCAGCGCCTCTCTTGCCAATCACCAGTCCCGGCCTTGCCGTATGGATATCTACTCGTAAAGATTTACCCGCCCGCTCGATTATTACTTTGCCCACTCCACTTTGATGAAGCTTCTTTTTAATAAACTCCCGTATAGTTATATCTTCGTGGAGCATTTGACTAAGGTTCTTCCCTCCAAACCATTTTGCATCCCATGTCTTAATGAAACCAAGACGACTTGCCACGGGATGAACTTTTTGTCCCAATTTTCTACCTCCTCGCAGAAACCTTACGACTTTCCACAACTATATATATATGGCAAGTTTTCCTTTTATATATCGCTGCTCGACCCATAGCCCGAGGCCTCATACGTTTTAACACAGGGCCTCCTCCAACATAAGTTTCCGCAATATATAAATTCGGTTCGTCTCCAGGTGTTCGGGTATTAGCTACTGCTGACTTCAATACATTCTCCACAGCCTTAGTCGCCCGGCGGCGAGTAAATTTTAAAATTTGATAAGCCTCCAATATTCCTTTACCTCGAATCAAATCTAAGACCCGCCCGACTTTCCTGGGACCTAACCTTACAAATCTGGCTATTGCCCTTGCTGCCACTCGATACCTCCAACCCCCTACTTCCGCTAAAGCGGAAGTTTAGGTTATAATCGGGCGACCGTAAAGGTCGCCCCTACGCGACTATGTGCTACAAGCACATAGCTTCCTAATTTAAGTTAGCGCCGTGACCTCTTTAGTATGGGCGATACCATGGCCCCTAAAAAATCTTGTGGGAGAAAACTCTCCTAACCGGTGGCCCACCATATTCTCATCTAAATAGATAGGAATGAACTTCCTTCCATTATAAACTGCTATAGTATGCCCAACAAATTCTGGGGTTATTACCGAACTTCTTGCCCATGTCTTTATTACCTTCTTTTGACCGGAGGCATTCATCTGTTCAATCTTTTTGAGAAGATTCTCATCCACATAGGGACCCTTTTTTGTAGACCTGGACACTTTTACTTTCTCCTTTTCAAAATTAGTGCGTTAGATTTCTTCTTTTTTCTCGTTTTGAAACCCTTAGATAGTTGTCCCCACGGGGAGCGAGGTAAATTACGACCTTTGCTTTTCCCCCGTCCACCTCCCAGCGGATGGTCGGTCGCATTCATTGCTACTCCCCTCACTGTTGGTCGAATACCCAGATGGCGTTTGACTCCTGCACTCCCCAATTCAATACTTCCATGTTCAATGTTTCCCAATTGCCCAATAGTAGCTCTACAATCGAGAAGGGCAAGTCGAATTTCTCCAGAAGGGAGTTTCAATTGAGCAAATCTGTCTTCTTTAGCAACTATCTGGGCAGATGACCCGGCACTTCTAGCCATCTGGCCACCAGAACCTGGCCTTAATTCGATATTATGAACCATCGAGCCAACAGGCATGTTTCTTAAGGGAAGACTGTTCCCTATAGTAATAGGGGCAGAATCTCCACTCTCCACAGTATCACCCACTCGCAAGCCGAGAGGCTGAAGAATGTATCTCTTCTCCCCATCAGTGTATTGCAAAAGAGCAATTAGACAAGAACGATTGGGATCGTATTCTATAGCCAAAACCTTGGCCGGGATGTTAAACTTATCTCTCTTAAAATCGATAATTCTATACCTTCGTTTGTGCCCGCCTCCCTGATGCCTCACCGTAATCCGTCCAGAAGAATTCCTTCCTCCATGGGAACGCAAACCAACAG
This sequence comes from Clostridia bacterium, assembly GCA_009619095.1. Classification (GTDB taxonomy): domain Bacteria; phylum UBA6262; class WVXT01; order WVXT01; family WVXT01; genus WVXT01. Next base: position 2,498 of record WJOT01000020.1, on the reverse strand, counting down.
TTAGCGATTTCTCCGGCTTGGTTTTGGTAATTTCATCTCTGGCCACTCTGGTAGTGAACCTGCGAGCTGGCGATGTAGGTTTATATTTCTTTATTGCCATCTATCTCCCCTTTAATAGTCCCGATTCATCGGGACTTACATATGCCATTGTAGGCACAAATTCAATTTGTGCATAATTCCCAAGCGATGAACCCCGCCCCTCAGAGAGGGGCTGGGTGAACAAACCATCTTTTAATCCTTACGCCCCTTCAAACATTCTTATAGTATTTCCCGGTTTAAGGGTAACCACTGCTTTCTTTCTTTTCGGTCTATATCCTTCGTGAATTCCCAGTTTCTTCTTTTTACCTCTGAGATTGAACGTATTTACTTTAATCACTTCTACCTTGAAAAGCTCTTCCACAGCTCTCTTAATTTCAGTCTTGTTAGCCTTGAGAGATACAAATAAAGTGTACTTGTTTTCCTCTGCCCGAAGAGTTGTAGATTTCTCTGTCACCAATGGACCCTTAATTATCTGATATGGATCAAACATTCAGGATAATCCCTCCACAATAGCTCCTATGGCATCGCGAGTAATAATTATTTTCTCATAATTTAAGAGGTCGCGTATATTGATACTTTGAACGGTAATCAATTTAACTTTGGGTAAATTAGCGAAAGCCCTCGACAAATTTGCATCCTTGCCTTTTGCAATTACCAGAGCTCCCATCAAAACATCCATCTTTTCCAATAGCGCTTTTGCTTTTTTAGTCTTTCCCTCTTCCAGCATTAATGAATCTATAACTCTAAGTCTATTCTCACGGATTTTTTCTGATAATATCTGTTTTACGGCACTTCTTCTCTTCTTTTTAGGAAAAGCTATCTTATATGAACGGGGCTTGGGGCCAAAAGTAACCCCTCCGTGTCGCCAGAGAGGCGAGCGATTACTTCCTACCCGCGCCCTGCCTGTGCCCTTTTGCCGCCAGGGTTTAGCTCCCCCTCCGGAAACTTCTGCTCTCGTCTTAGCGGAAGCTGTCCCCCGCCTGGCCATCGCCAACTGACTGACCAAAGCCTCATGAACCAATCCTGGATTGACCTTCTTTCCAAAAATTTCCTCGGGCAAGCTAATCTTACCCACATTTTCTCCCTTAGAATTGAGTAGATCCACTTCTGGCATTAATTCCTCTTCTCCACATACGAGCGTTTAACTTTGTTTCTCCTGTTTTTCTTGTTTTTCTTGCTTCTCTTGTGGTTCTTGTTTCTCCTGTTTCTTCTGGGTCTCCTGTGTCTCTTGTTTCTTCTGCTTCTCTTCTTTCTTTTCTTTCTCCTTTTTCTCTTGTGGTTCTTGTTTCTCCTGTGTCTCCTGCTTCCTCTGTTTCTTGCTTTTCGATATGACCAAAAAACCTTTCTTAACCCCGGGAATAGCTCCCTTTACTAAAATTAGATTTTCTTCCGGGATAATCTTTACTACTTCCAGTTTCTTCGTTACAGTCGAATTTCCGCCCATCCTTCCAGGCATCTTGGTCCCAGGAATAACTCGCGAGGGGAATGAACTTGCGCCAATCGAACCAACCCTTCTGTGATGACCGGAACCGTGAGAAGCAGGGCCACCTCTAAATCCCCAGCGCTTTACACCACCCGCAAAACCCTTTCCTTTTGAAGTGCCCTTGACATCTACATAATCTCCAACTTTAAACATGTCTACCCTGATCTCCTGGCCAAGTTGATATTCATCCACATTCTCAACGCGAAATTCCCTCAAATATTTTAGAGAACTAACCTTTGCTTTCTCGAAATGGCCTTTTTCTGGTTTATTTAAGCTTTTTTCTTTTCTTTCCCCGTAGCCTAACTGGATAGCATTATAACCTTCTTTTGAATCACTCTTCTTCTGCACTACGAAACAGGGACCTGCCTTAATCACTGTAACAGGGAGAGTTTCCCCTTTCTCAGAAAAGACCTGGGACATTCCCACTTTCTCACCAAGAATTCCTACCATCATTCACTCCGCATTCTTCCTTGCTGTTTTTCTAAAGTTTTATCTCTACGTCTACCCCAGCGGGAAGATTTAATTTCATAAGTGCGTCTATTGTTTGAGGGAGTGGCTCAAGTATGTCCACAAGCCTCTTGTGAATTCGCATTTCAAACTGTTCTCTCGACTTTTTGTCTATATTGGTAGACCTGAGAACTGTATACTTACGAATCTTAGTGGGCAACAGAATCGGTCCGGAAATTTTCGCTCCGGTCCTTTTAGCTGTTGCTACAATCTCCTTTAGAGACTGGTCAAGCATCTTGTGGTCATAAGCCTTAAGCCGTATCCTTATCCTCTGACTAGCCATTCGTTAACTCCAATCCTTTCTACACTTTCTTCTTGTACAAAAAATGACTCTAACCCCTTTTCTTTTTTCTTATTTCATTACCTCTGAAATTACTCCTGCGCCAACAGTGTGTCCGCCTTCCCTGATGGCAAACCTCAACTCCTTCTCCATAGCTATGGGAGTTATCAACTCTGCCTCAATGGCCAC
>WJOT01000086.1 GCA_009619095.1 Clostridia bacterium | reverse complement strand
GCTTAATTACTACATTATTAATCTTTCCAGAATTTAACATTGCTCAACCTGGGGTCGGTGTTGAGGCATCGATTAAGCTATTCTGCCTTGCCTTTGGTTTTGGCTTCGGTTGGAATTCCTTGGTTTCAGAAGGGGCGAAATGGGGAGAAAGGGTTAAGAAGTAAGTAGATAATAGACAGAAGAGGTGATGAGATAGTAAGTGATTAAAATAAAGAGATATTTAGCAATTTTTATGATAGCCTTTGTAGTGTTAGGAATAACTGCAAGGGCTTTTTGCTATGAGGCTGAGGTAACGGATATTAGCGGGAGTAAATACTTTCCTGCGGTGAAAGAGGCTCTGTCAAAAGCAGAGGAGTCGATATACTTGGTGATGTATATAATAGAGTTATCTCTATACAAAGAAAAGTCAAAGGCTAATCTCCTGGTTGATGAACTGATAAAGGCAAAGATGAGAGGGGTAGATGTAGAAGTTATCTTAGATCAGAACGTAGACTTTGTCCACAGAAGACATAGGAGCGAATGGCAAGCCAAGATTAGAAGCATGCGGGCTTATAAGTCTCTTAAAAATGCCAGGATAAAAGTTTATTATGATGAACCAACAAGATATACTCATGCCAAGGCGATTATTATTGATAAGAGAATAGTTATATTAGGAAGCGCAAACTGGACAGAAGCGGCGTTTGATAAAAGTATTGAGGCGAGTGTTTTGATTAAATCAAGAGAATTGGCAGATGATATTTTAAGTTACTTTAAGACTATTAAAATAGATGAGGGGATAGAAAAATATCTTGAGTTTATTGGCCCATCTACGTCCATAGCATGGGAGTTTCTGGAAAATCGAGGACTTGCTCCCAGAATGGTAAATAAGCACGATGAGCGGTCTTTTGATGTCTATCTATTTTTGCTTAAGAATTTCGATGGAAATCCTGAAGGCAAATTGATGCTATTCTATGACCAGGTGGCAAAGTATCTGGGTATTTATGAAGGTTGGGATAGAATAGCTTACCGGCGTCAGATTATAAAGGTACTTAGAAAGTTAGAAAAGAAATATAAACTGATTAAATTTGAGCCTCGACATGCAAAAGAGGCAACGATAACGCTGCTTAATTATGAGGACCCAACCAGAGTTTATGAATATCCGGAAGAGCTATACTTTGGACTTCCCGATGATTACTTTGATTTTGGATGGAATAAGATTTTATCTTTTAGAGCTAAATTTTGCTATCTCATAAGTCTTGCCTATTCAAATATAAGTGATACCAAACCATTCTGGTCAAAGAGCCTTACGGTGATAACTGAGCAATTTGGGGGTATAAGCAAACATGTTATATATAAAGGAATGAATGAATTAAGAAGGAAGAAATTAATAGAAGTAAACTATGATGTATTAACAGGCAAGCCTTATGAAAAAAGAATGCCGAAGATGTATAAAATCTTGATGCTTTACGACCCAGAAGAGCTAAGACTGAAGCTAAAAGAGATAGAGGAAAAATATGGTAAAAAAGAATACGACGAGGCAAGAAAATATGCAAGGATAGTCTTTGAGGAGAATAGCCCTGAAGTAATCGAGGATATAATCCTGAAGAGAAAAGAATATGGGAAGAAAAAAGTAAAGAAAGCCTTTGATATAGTTGCACGAAAAAACATAGATAATCCTAAGAGAAAGTATAGTTATGTGGTGGGCATAATAGAGAAAATAGCAGAGAAGGAGAAGAAAGTGGAGGGTGAGTAAGCATGAGATTGTAACTTGGGGTAGACTGGGGATAATGCAGGATATTGCTCTGGTCATTATTGCCATTGTCGAAATTAACGATGTTGGAGAAAGACACGGCTGGTGGTAAATATTCTTATATTTCTATCAAAAACACCTTACAACCTTGCCTATCAGGCCACCTTCTTTGATTAAAATCTTTTATTATATCATGTATCATGGAGGGTAGCCTTTTCATAATATCACAAAATTCTTGACAATACCTTTTTTACAAATTTTGATTGACAGTAAATATTGAGATATGTTATAAAATAGGTGTCTCAAATTCCTCTTCCATGAAATAATTACCTTATCTATTTGTCCTTGTTTCTTATGCCTTGAAAATTTGAATTTTCAATCAAAATAGAGACAAAAACAAGCGCTAAAAGATTTTACAAAAAATTCACAAAAATTTTACATAATTGTAACAATAATAGATTAATATTATAGGTAAAGACCGATAAAGGCAAACTCCGAGAAACCGGAGAGCGCAAAGCAATGGGGCTTTTAGGTCAATAGATGATGGCCAACAGTCAACAGATTCAGTGTTTCTGAAAACTGCTGACAGCTGGCCAAAGAGAGCTCGCCAGGCTGCCGAAAACAATCAGGTAGTGTGACGAGCTTTTTTATTGTAACAGAAAAAGAAGCTGGAGTGTCAAGCGAAAGCTTGACCAATCCCCGACTCTAGGTCCAGCAGGAGAGATAATAAGGACAATAAAAAGAGACGTTGAAGTTAAAAATTAGTAATGAGGGAGTAAGAAAATGAAAAAATTAATTGTGCTTCTCATATTAATTCTGTCCATTGTCGGGTTACTTACGGCAGCTCAAGCCGATTCTAAAACTGGTTTGGCAGGGAAGAAACCGAGATTCAGGCAACTTTTCAGGAAGAAGAGATTCTATGATAGCCGTACGAAGAAACGTGTAAGAGTAGTTAAAAGTGAGATACTGGTAAAATTTAAGCCAGGATTAAAGCTAAAAAAAGTCCGGCGGATTTCTACTAAACACAGTTTGGTGCAAAGGAAATTGATAGAAAAGCTTCAGGGTCATTTAATGAAGATACCGGAAGAGAAAACAATTGAGGAAATGATTGAAGAGTTAAAGAAAGACCCTGATGTCATTTATGCCGAGCCCAACTTTACGCTTCAGTCACTTTCAACAGTCCCTGATGACGAGTACTTTGATAGGCAGTGGGCGGCTAAGAAAATTGAACTTAACAATGCCTGGGGTTTAGAAAAGGGCAGTGCCGATGTCACTATTGCGGTGTTAGATTCTGGGATTGACTTAGAGCATCCTGATTTGAAACAAAATATAATTCCTGGTTACGACTTTGTAAATGACGATAGCAACGCATGGGATGATAACGGGCATGGAACAGCCATTGCAGGGGTAATTGGAGCTATCGGGGATAATAGGGAGGGAATCGCTGGAGTTGATTGGCAGAGCAAGTTGATGCCTCTGAAGGTGGTAGATGGCGATGGTATCGGCACATACTATGATGTAGCCCGGGGAATAATTTATGCTGCCGACCATAATGCAAGAATAATTAACCTTAGTATAGGGGGCTATGCCTACTCATATGCTTTAAAGGATGCAGTAGATTATGCATTAGAGAAGGGTTGCGTGCTTGTAGCGGCCGTTGGGAATGATGGCATAGATGCTCCTATGTACCCAGCTGCATACGAGGGCGTGATTGGAGCTGCAGCAACCGATAGCCAGGATAAAGTCGATAAAAACTCCAATTATGGGGATTTTGTGGATCTCGCAGCTCCCGGACTTTCCATCTATACTACTAAGCCGGAAGGTAGATACGGGTACAATTCAGGGAGTTCTCTGGCGTGCTCCTATACGTCGGGATTGGTTGGTCTCATATTGTCATCCAAACCCTCTTTAAGTAGGGATAATATTGAGGGGATTCTTTATAATAGTTGCGATTATATCAAAGAAGATAACAGTTATGGACGCGGTAGAATAAACGCGTACAGAGCCTTGTTAACAACAAAAGGAATAGAGAATATTGACATAGCCATACTTGATCTGGAAGTTATACCAGAAAGTCCATTTCCGGGACAGAAAACAGAGATTAGTGTAACCTTGCAGAATCAAGGCAATGTTAAGATTCCGGGTTCAATCCTGAGATTATATATTGACGGTGTCGCAGTAAATAATGCCAGCATTTCATCTCTGGCTCCGAATGAAGTGATTATTAAGAAATTCGACTGGTTGCCGGAAACTTCCGGAAAAGAGACAGGAAATTGAAAACATGTTAGCCGAAAGAAGGAGTTCCCTTTCCCCTCAGGGAAGGGATAGGGTGAGGAGGAAATAATTCAAGCTGCGAGAACTTTTATATTCATAGAGCGGTTATGCGAAATTTTGACAGCCTCCTAAATAAAGGAACACCAGAATGTTACAAAAGAAGGCATCAATAAATCTATTCATTTTACTAGCAGTGATATATGCAAATCCCATCGGTTTATTTGCGCTCAATACCGACCAATTCTATTTATGTCAGAATGTTGTAAACCCAGCATTCGTTGTCAATATTAATTGCAATATTCTTACTTGCCCACAAATAATTTTTGACGAACTTCAATCGGGAGGAAAATCTTCACTTGAATCCCTCTCTGATAAATTGGCCTATGAAATACAAATCACATACAATGTCAAAAACAGGCATGTTTTCAAATTAACGCGAGGCTCGTATCATTATAATGATTTCCATTATTCATACTCTTGGAGTGATGGAACATTGGTGAAAAAAGAGACAGTTGAAATTGATAGGAGTAGTTTTACTAATATTATCTATCAGTATAACTTTTCTTCGAAATTCGCATCCTATTTTCGATTTAACGACTATGGAGAACACGGGTCCTTGGGAATGGTTTATACCCAGAAAGTAATCAAATCTATTAGATTATCATCGGAAATAAATTTTTCATTATTTTATTATATTCCTTATCCCATAAAATTATTAGGTGGAGTATTAATCAAACCTTACAGAAACATTATTATCCCCTTGGAGATTGGGTACCATTTTGGATATATTGTTGATAGAAAAGGTATTATTGCTCTTACCGGAATAGACTACGATCTCTCTAGCAATTTAAGATTAGGGCTAAAATACATATTTCTAAACGACTTTCACATCACGCAAAGCAGGTTCGGAGCTAACCTGAGTTTCTTTCTTAATTAGGTTAGGAAAAGGCAAAAAGATAATCAATCACACTAAGGAGAGGGAGAGATAAATGGCAAGTATTAGTAGAGGAAGAAGATATGTATTGGGGTATGCCTTAGCAGTAATAGTTGGGGTCTTGGTTATCTGTGGATGTGCTTCGATAAGTACTTTTCAAAGTGCGAGAACTCTAAAACCGGGTGAGACTCAGAAAGGTGTTGGTGTTACAGCGGGTAATCCTTTGATTTCTCCCTCTTGGGGAGCAGGGAAATCCTTAGTTTATCCCTGGCCGGAATTCTGGCTCAGAAAGGGGCTCTCGGAAAATTTAGACTGGGGTATTAAGACCTGGGGATTGCTTCTAGGGGGTATGGTAGACCTTAAGTATCAATTTTTGTCCGACGAATCACCCTGGCAGGTGGCAGGCTCTTTAGGGTTTGGAGTTTCTCATAGGTTATTAGAGCTAAACTTGGAAGGTGAGAGCTACACTTTCTTTGACCTCCATGTGCCATTGTTTATCAGTAGAGACTTCGGAGAATACTCCACTTTTTACATATCTCCCAAGTATATTCATAAGGTAGTTATAGGAGATAACGCTCCTAGGGCTAATTACAGTCATCAATGGAATGCCTTTGGTGCCGGGCTTGGAATATCGTTTCATCTAAATAAGAAGCTTTCGATGATGCTCGAGTATAATTGTATGTATGAGAAGGGGACTATTGAAGGTTTTACCCATAATTGGGCAGTGGGGTTTGGGTTTAATAAACAGAAGGAATAACCGATAAGATGACAAAAATGGAAAAGCTGCAAATGGAAGGGAGAAAGAGTGAATAAGAATTTGTGCTTCCGTACCAAATGATATGGCTTGTAGGATTGAGACAATGGAATTTTTAATATTCAATAATAGCGAGGAAACGCTATGAAAAGATTATGCCTGACTCTTGTTTTATTAGTAATTTTGGCAACAACTGCGTTCGCCAATGACAAATTAGTACTAAAAGCGTCTATTGGCTACGCAAGATGGATTCCAGGAAGAGAATATGTAGAGGATAATAATAGGGGAGCGGGATGTTTATTAGGTAAATTTCTTTATAATTTAAGCCCTACGACAAGCATTGGAATTGAAAGTGGATTTTTTTTCTGGGGACGGGCAAATGGTGAATTTGAAGACGGAACATCTTGGGAGGAAACTAAGACCTCAATCCCGTTTTTCTTAATCGCCCATTTTAAGATTGCTGGTGATGAAGAGGGGCTATCTTATTATCTTGATTTAGGTATTGGAGCTCAGAGCGTTAAGCGTACACATATAGAAGGAGAAAATGGGTCGGTCGAGTGGTGGAGTGGCGGATTGTTTATGGGATTTCTCGTAACCCCTGGGATAGAATTATATCTTTCTCCCGCTTTAAAGTTAGACATCTTTGTCGAAATTCAGTATTTAGGCCAAGTCGACATCGCCGGCGGTGGGGGGGAATCTGTAACATTGATAATACCTTCAGCAGGGATTCGCTTTTAATAAAAAAGAAAACTAAACAAAAGAACATTGAGGCATAAAGTCAAACTGGGTTTTGGGTTTAATAATTAGAAGAAATAACCAATGAAATAACAAAAATGGGAAAATTGCAAATGGAAGGAAAAAAGCAAAAGTTTGCCATAGTAATTACAGTGTTCGTCTTAGGAATTCTTACCACTTTTCATATTTCCCATGCTTTGGGGTCAGGTGGAACTGTGCGAAATATAAAAGCAGTGGTGGATGGGTTGCCAGGTGAGACCGACCTCCAAGACAATATGAAAGAAAAGGAGGTCAGTATAAGTTCCTGTGGATTTACTGATATAGCGGTCACCGACATAACTCTTTCTCCGAAGTTTATTGTAGATAGCGACACGGTTACTGTTTCAGTTAGAGTGAAAAATAAAGGGAATGAAACGGCAAGAGGCATAGAACTCGTTCTAAGTCAACTGGGAATGAGTGAAGATAGCAATGCAAAAATTTTTGTTGTTGAAATTAAGAGAATAGAAGAGATAAAACCTGGTAAAGAAGTAAAGAAGGATTTTTCTCTCTGGGTAGAAGCCCCGGTCAATGATGGATACAATATTTTGTTAGGAGCAGAAGTTCCCATATTGGAAGGAGATTCAGAACCCTGGGACAACAGTATGTGTAAGGAGTTCTCCATAGAGAGAGAAGATGGCACGATAAGCATAGTACACAAGAAGTTCATTCATCAATATGTTTGTGTCGAAGCAGCCAAAATATTCGGGCAGAATCTCTTTGGAGGAGGTGGGTCTGAGGGAAGAAACTACTTGTTCACAGGTGACCATTGGAGGGGTAAACATGAGGGGTACACTATTTGCGGTGGCGCATGGGACGAGGATGAACGGGACCTTGTATATGGGGACATTCCCTTTTCCGTCACTTTGACTCATTTCTGGGATGCCGATCGCGGGGATGATGCAGGAAGCTGGCTTTTTGGTTTTCCAGGTTTGAAAGATTTACCCAATACTTATCAAAGAGCAGTGGCCTTTTGGAGAGGCAGGCATGGTGAACATCGCACGGTCAAAAGTATAGTAGATTTGTATGGAGAAGACAAATCTGAAGCATATAAGCATCTAGGTCACATATCCCATCTTTTAGCGGATATGGGAGTGCCAGCTCATGCCCATGTGGACCCTCATGTGGATCCTCAAAATGTGATAGAATTTGCTGTCAGTCTTTTTACCGGTGATGACTGCTATGAAGATTGGATGGGGAAAGAAGGATATGATAACTGGAGTTATCGAGGCGCCTTAAATGCTGGCGGTTTAATTCACATTCCCTGGGATAAGCGACCCGCTGATGTTTCAAAAGACATATTTCCTTTATACTATTTGATGTACACTACGAATCAATACGCAGACTACTTTGCCAGCGATGACAGGAATGGTGATAGCTATGACAGGCGCGGTTGGCTTGACTATTCTGGCTGGCCTGGGAGTCCCAGAAAAGCAAAACACCTGGATCCAAATCCTTTGCGTATATTCCCTCCCTGGGATAGAAAAGGAGACAATGACTGGGGAGATGACGATGATGATGGCGACTTAACCAGAATTGGTAATAAAGCTTATGTCTACACTATACGGGCTACGGTGACTTTGTATAAACTGTTTTGGGAATCAGTTCACCCTGAAAAGCCACCAATCTATATTTATGATTCCTCCTGGCACTATAACAGCGTATCATTCAAATTGCATAAACCTGTTTCTTTTCAACTCACTGAGCCTGTCAAAGTAGATATTAAGTTGTACGACCCAGATGGAAAATTAGTAAAGGTAGTAGTAAAAGAGCAAATCTGTAATGCTGGACAGAACTATATTTCCTGGACTATTCAGCCTGAAGAGATTCCGCAAGGGGTATTTAAGTATGTCCTGGAAACTTCTGACAGTATGAAGGTTCACTCCAATACTGTGGAGGTGGGGCCTGCTGATTTGGCTCTTGAATTCTGTGGTGTCTCGCTCTTTTCTTTGGATGGCATGTCGTTACTAAACAATTCGCTTCTTGACATTCAGAAGCCAACTATAATGGTGGAAGGGAGGCTGTTTGGATACTCCCCTGATAGAGTAATGGCGAAGTTAGTTTGTACAGCAGAAGAGCCGGTGGACCTAGGTCCAGATGCTGGTGGTTCTTTTAAATTAGAACACAAACTTGTTGCTTCGGGGAAAAATAATATTGTCCTGTACGCCAGAAATGCTGTTAAAGATGTTGCAGTCAATGAACACATTGTCTATCGCGTGGGAGTGAGCTACCCGGCTAACAATTGTAATATTTCCGGGATACCTACAAATGTGACGATTCAGGGCAATGCCGATACAAGTAATTTCCAAAATTTTTCTGTAGAATTTGGAACAGGCACTTCACCAATAAAATGGAATACTATCAGGCAGTCCTCTACAAAGGTCCTAGGGCCCCTGATGGGCACATTGTCTGACTGGGATGTGGGAAGGCTGAATGGTTATTATACAATGCGATGTAAGATAAACGGGCAGGAGGTGAATCGTTCTACATTTATCGTCGGGCAAAAAATTGCTCCAGATAAAGATGGATTGGCTGTTGACCCGATTAATATGGTGAGCCTATCGTTTGAACCTCTTACATTCGATACGACTCAATATATTACCATTTCTCCTTTGGCACTAAATCAAGATGTTGTCATCCCAAAGATTGTCAGCCCGGAGGTGAGCTATCTCCAACCCATAGGGCCAATTTATGAGATTAAACCAGGAGAGTTGAAGTCAGAGGATTTTAATAAAAAGCCAATGCTCACTATCAAATATAGTGATGAGGATATAGATATCGATTTAGTAGGCGATGGGGTCCCTCGGAAAGAATTAGTCAAGAAGAACCTAGGAATTTACAGGTGGGATAACAAAGGGCAGAATCTGTCCTTAGTGCCAGCGGTAGATACAGTTAGTGACGCTGATAACAACACCATTTCAACCCGGATTGACGATTTCTCATACGATTATTTAATTCTGCCAGCAAACGAACCGCCAAAAATATCTTCTTTTTATTGTAGCCCGTTCATATTCAATCCCGTCTTACCTCAGGAGTTCCGTAAGCAGACAACGAACTATGCCACGGTGACTACAAATTCGGCAAAATACGTATGGGTAAGTATTGATGTGAAGAATAAGCAGGGTGAAGTTGTTGCAAAGTTGGCGGATAGAAAGTTAGAAAATATGGAATTTGTTGAAGATGACAAGGTTTTACGCAAAGCTTTGAGTTATTCCTGGGATGGGAAGGATGATAATGGAGCCGTTGTGCCAGACGGGGTATATACCATTCAGATGGAAGTTCAGGATGGCGTGGGTAACTTATCCCAGAGCGACTGTTTGGTAGTAAAAGGGAGAGTGCCACCAGAGATAGCCTTGCTTAATGGCCAGAGCACTGCTGATAATCTATTGCCAGATGCGAGTAATCCTATCCTCGTCTCAGGTCTTGTGGAGATAACCGGTTCTGCAGTTGACCCTGCTGGGTTTTCTGGATATTCAGTAGCTTATGCTTTCCACGGGACTGAGGATTGGAATAGAATTGCTGTTCCTGCCAGTTATGTAAATGGTCCTGTTTACACTGTCTCCTCAATGCAAATCACCGACGGTTTACTTGCTGTATGGGATACTACTAAGGTTGCTGACGGCAGTTACGACCTTAAATTGACAATCAACGATGAAAGTGGTTCTACTGATAGTGTAACAGTATATAATATTGTAGTGCAAAATGGTTTAGATATATATAATTTCACAGCGCTGCCTAATCCTTTTGCTTTAAGCACGACCATTAGTTACACCTTGGAAAATCCTGCTGATGTAACCGTAGAAGTGTTGGATGCTGTTTCCTTGACGCTTGTTAAGACTTTAGTAGATAATGAAACCCAGACCGCTGGCACCCATACTACCACCTGGGATGGAGAAGGTGCAATAGCGGATATTGGTGATTACATTTGCAAGATTAGCGCCCCTAGAGCCAAAGCGCCAGGACCCATTACTATTCGGCGTATTGCCAATAACAGCAATATTCGAGCTCGAATCGATTTTCCTGACACAGGTCTTGTCGCTAGCACTATTGCCATTATGGGAGAAGCAGGGAATAGTATAGACTCAGACTTTGCATCTTACAGTGTAGACTTTTCCGTTAGAGGTTCCTCTCTCTGGACTCCAATTTTTAGCAATGCCAGGCCAGTTCAGCCATCGGGCATTTTAGTTTCCAGTTGGGATACAAGAGAAATGGTCAATGGCGACTATATTCTTCGCTTAACCGTCAGTGATAAAGCGGGCAACAGCAAGGCAGTTACTAAAGAAATTACAGTGGCTAATGAAGTTACTTTGGTGGCAGTGCCGTCAGTAATTACGCCGAATGCTCCTGATGGTATAAAAACTACAACTATTACTTACAGCTTACCCAAGCCAGTGTCTTCCACTGATTTAGGAATATATTTGGGGAGTACCCTAGTAAAGACTTTCACTACTTTTACGGCACAGGGGACCTATTCACTTACCTGGGATGGAACTGACGATAATTTTTCGCCGGTTCCAAGTGGCCAATATAATTGTGTTTTAATAGCCGATGGTGAAACTAAAAGTGCGGTGATAACCGTAGATAGAGGAACCAGTGTTATTGGTGCGGAGATTAAACTGGACAATTCCGAGCCTGTCTTTGGCAAGCCTTACTTTGACTGGGCAGCCTATGGGAGTGGTCAGTATGATATTGCTCAACACTTCAATTGGAAAGTAACCGCCAGCGGAACAGAAAGTTGGATTGCACGGCTTACCAAATCTGGTTCGAAAACCGGAAGTTACTGGGGGGCAAAAGAGACGGGAGTCTGGAGAATCGCGGTTCGTCGTAGTGATGGTGGTTATGATATTTTCTTCTATACTGAAAGAGCATGGATAGGGATTAATATATCCTATGGAGTTATTTTTGACTCTATACCTAATCCCTCGATATCGGTAAGTTATATGGGAAGCAAATTGGAAATTTATGACAAAACACGATCCGGATGTAAAGCAAGAGTTTGGACATATAGAAACATATACAATCGTTACGGTACTAGATATATAGGTGAGTGGTATTGGGCGCCTAGTGAATTTAGTTTTTCCTGGTCGGTAAGCGGAGATGTTATAAGGTCTGCAGAAGTCTCCAATTCGACAGCTCTCCGTTCGGGAACGGCATATGCGCATTCGCCTCATCAGACAACTTATAGTGTTACGGTTAATCCTCAACACGGAGGGACTGTTGACCCTACTACAGGCAATGCATCGGTCAGCGATAGCAATCCTGATGTTCAAACTTCCATTAGCAAAAATTCACAGGCCTCTGGAAGGAGCATCGTTGTTTCTGGAGACTTGACTGGAACGGTTCCGCAGGAACCACAATTTGAGGGTAACTGGAGTGCTGGGGAGGTGGCTAATCCTCTCTTTAAACGTGATAATTTTGTCTCTTATAATACACCTTTGACTTTCAGCATTTTCAGTAGTCTATCATACTACACACCGCCATTTGAGTTGGACAAAGCACCCCATTGCAGTCAATGGACGGTTTTTGGGTCATATTATCCAGAAACTACTGCTACGAATCCAGACGTTATCTTTACCGATATCTATGGTACACCAGCAGCAAGCCCCTTAAATATTGGCGATGGCAGCACTTTTGTGATAGGAGATTTCGGAACAGAAAACAAGGGGCAGGACCAATTCATTGCTAAATTGAAAGTTCCCTACGAGGGACGAACTTTCATAAAAATACCAGGGATAGCCAGTACGGGAAACTTTGAGAGATATCGGATAGAGTTCGGTGCAGGCTCCACGCCACAGGTTTGGCAGACCGTTAAGGAGTCAACCATACCGATCCCCGAAGGCACTTTGGGTTATTGGGATGTGACAAGACTCAATGGGGAGTATACATTACTTTTGACCGTTTATGATGTGGGCGGCATTGCGGCAGGTGCCAGTCAGAAGACTTTTCAGATTGGTCAGCCAATTACATCATCCGGGGGACAGGTGCAGGATGCTTATGGCACAGTAACTGTGGATTTCCCTTCGGGTTCTTTAATAACTGATAAAGTCGTTACCATTTCTCCAGTAAAGTCCGAGGAGATAAAAATATTTAATAAAGATTTCCAACCCTTCGGACCCATCTATGAATTTCAATCATATCCCGGTAATTTAAACGAAGACGATTTTGCCAGGGACAGTGATGGTGACATAATAAAACCGGCTACGCTGACCTTCAAGGGCACAGCATCAGAGTTGGGCATTGCCCCGGAAGACGAAAGCAAGATTGGCATATACAGTTTCGATCCACTAACTCAGGAGATTCAACTTATTCCTTGCGTGATAATTAAGGATGCCAGTGGTCTATTTACAATTTCTGCTAAGATTACTCATTTCTGTTATTACTTTCTTGCCAAAGATACCTTACCACCCCAATTTACAATTTATGTATCACCAGATCCAGTAAGTGGCGGTAAAGTGAACATCAAAGTGAACTCTTCTAAGACCTTAGATGGCCCACCGTCAGTTAAGGTACTTACCCCTGACGGTCAAACTCAATCGGTCAATATGGCGAGAGATTCTTCTGTAGAAGGGGTCAATAGCTATACTGGCACTTTCCTTCTCCCGGCCGAGGAGATGAAAGGTACGGCAGAAGTTAGCGTTACTGGAAAAGACCTGGCAGGTAATCAGGGCTCGGCAACTGCTCGATTTACTATCGACACTTCTCTTCCCGTCTTTAATGTGGATGCCATTCCAGACCCCGCTGGAGTGGGTGAAATCACTCTCCGTATATACTCCACTCGTAGGTTAGCGAGGGCACCCACGGTAACCGTTACGCCCTTTGGGAAAGAGACTCAGATAGTCAACATAAGCGGGAGCGACTGTAGATATACAGGAATTTTCTCTGTCAAACAGGGAATGGATGGTACAGCACTGGTAGAAATAGTTGGTGAAACCGAAACCGGCAAGAAAGTCAGTGGTTCAGGGACCTTTGAAATCATAACTACCAACCCGGAATTGAGTGTTTCAGTAACTCCGGATATAGCTAACGGTGAAGTCAACATTAACGTGACTTCTTCTCGTAAGCTTGCAGGATTGCCAACCGTTATGGTCAAACCCTATGGCCAAGCGCCTCTGTCTGTAGAAATGTCGGTCGTTTCGGAAAGTGACCATATATATAAGGGAAAATTTATTGTTGTTCCCGGAAGCATTGCCAATGGTGAGGCATTGGCGACCGTAAGCGCATTGGATGAAGCAGGTAATGTTGGCGAAACTTCCACGACTTTCATCGTGGATACAATCCCTCCGGGATTGACTGTTTCTGTTTCACCCAGACGAATCAGTTCAGGTGAAGTCGCAATCAGCATCATCGCCAGTGAACCCTTAGACCAATCTCCAAATGTAACAGTTGCCCAGAAGGGAAACACTCCTGTGTCTGTCAATGTGGTAAAAGAGGGAGAATTGACCTACTCAAGCACTTATACAATTGATGAAAACTTTCCTGGAATTGCTGTTATTAATGTCTCAGCTAAAGATTTGGCTGGGAACATCGCCACAGCGACAGAAAGTTTTGTCGTAGACACAGAGTCTCCCGTGCTGACTGTTTCTGCAATACCTAATTCTTGCTCTTTGGGTGAAATTAAAATTATAGTGTCATCTTTAAAGGAATTGAGGAATCCGCCAGAGGTCAGCGTCGTGTTTCCCGGTGAGATTCAGTCTCAAATCATAAGTATGACCAAGTTATCCTTTTCTTCGAAGAGGACTCACCTTGTAGAACAATACCAGGGCACTTTCATAATTGATAGAAATACCCCTGAGGGCGTGGCGACCATAAATGTTTCTGGAATAGACATAGCAGGTAATTCCAGCCAGACATTTGGAAATTTTGACATTGACCACACGGCACCTAAATTTGAAGTTTTAGCTAATCCAGCCTTGTCCAGAGCTGGAACGGTCACCATCTCCGTAGTGGCCTCAGAACCCGTAAAAGCTCTTCCCAGGGTAGTTGTCTCCGAACAGTCGGGAGAAAATTTACAATCCATAGAGTTGGTGACTTCTCCCAATTTCAGTGAAGTACTTGATACAGGGATAGTGACAATTGACAATAGTAGGCTATGTTTAAAAATCTTTGGACCAGGCGAGGTCGTGACTTTTCCCTTTGATAATACATATAAGAAAAAGCCGATAAAGATTGGTGAGAACCTCTACAAAATTTCTGGAGTTAGTGAGCATTGGACCGAGAAGCTGGAGGTCGAGGTGGTCGCCAGTATCGTAGATGAGAAAGGCTCACCTATAGTAGACTTCTCCTCTGCAGGAATAAAGAGCGGTGACCCCTGGACAATTTACGGTCTTGCCAATATGTATACAGGGAAATATGAAGTTACAGAAGGAAAAACACCGAATGGAGAGAAAACAATTTCTGTTTCTGCCACTGATTTTGCTGGCAATGAAGGTTGGGGCAGAGGTACTTTTAGGACTGATACAGCTCCACCTGCTTTCTCCATTTCCATCAGTCCGAACCCAGCAAGAACTGGAAAGGTCAATATCTTAGTGACTGCGCCCAAAAAATTGAAGCGCCCTCCAGAAGTAAAAGTTACTCCCTTCACTCAATCAGGCCAGAAGGTGGAAATGAAAGATGCGCCCGGTGCAGGCAAACCAATTGCCACGGGAAATGTTATTGCAATAAAATCTGCAGAAACTGATGATTTCCCGGTCAGCTATTTAGTAATGAAATTGTACAATTTCGATGAACTTATTACTTTTCCCCTGGATGGGTCGTGGGATAGGAAGCTGGTAAAGGTAAAGAATTCTTTCTACAGATTGGCGTACTTGGCGCAGGGCTTTTCCGAAGAGGGCCTGGTGGAGATCGGTTGTGTCTTGGCTGATGGTGACGGGCAATTAGTTACGGACCTTACCGCTAGCGGAATAGAACAAAACGACCCTTGGACAGTATACAATCATGACTATAGCGGTATTTTTGTGGTAGACCCTTATGCTATCTGTAATGGGGTAGCCAAGATAGAAGTCTCTGGTATTGACGAGGCAGGAAATAAGGCCACGGCTTTCGGAGAATTTATAATTACTGGCGGGTATGATAACCCTTTAGGACTTATTTCGAAGAAAGTTGTAAATTATCCCAATCCCTTCCATGCGGGTAGAGAAGATACGACTATTCAATACTACCTAAATAAATCTGCTAATGTAAAAATGCGTATTTATGACCTTTTTGGCAATTTAGTAAGGACATTGGATTTTTCTCCAGGAGAAGAGGGTGGTCGAATGGGGCGCAATCGGGTGGCATGGGACGGGCGTAATGGTAGAGGGATTGTAGTTGCTAATGGTGGATATATCTGCCGAGTAGAAGCTAAAGCCGGCAAAGAGAGAAAGGTAAGGATAAGAAAGATTGGTGTCCTGAAATAAACAACTGAAGGGAGTAGCTCCGATTCATCGGAGCGTTTGAAAAGGGAAGAAATGAATAAAAACTTGTTTAAATCGGTCGTTCTAATATTGTTAACTGCCACTCTTTTCCTCGTTCCCAGGACACCTATTTATGCACGGTCTCCTGATGCGGGACTACCGGGTGCTTTCCTGCGTTTCGGTGCCGGGGCAAGGTCGTTAGGAATGGGTAAAGCATATGTCGCAGTTTCTGATGATGCAAGTGCGACTTATTGGAATTCAGCAGGATTAACGCAACTTAGCCAGAAAGAAATAGTTGCCTTACATGCTATTCTTTTTGAGGATACAATTTATGACTTTGTCAGTTACGCTCATCCGCTGGATAGATCGGGCACGCTTGGTTTGGGAATAGTAAATTTACATTCCAGCAATTTTAACTACAATACTTCGGGGGAGGATGAAGGAACTTTCTCTGAAAATGAAACTGCTTTTATTCTCTCTTACGGCCGAAGGGTGTTAGATGATCTTTCTTGTGGCATAAGTTTAAAGCTCATCAATCAAAATTTTGCTGACCATTCTGATATGGGATTTGGAACTGATGCAGGAATACTGTATAAACCTTTGTCGGCGTTATCTTTAGGTTTAAATCTCCAGAATATGATTAAACCTAAGCTAAAGTTGAAAACAGATACAGATACTTATCCTTTAAGTCTTAATCTTGGCGCATCCTATAAAATGTTTAGTGATAATATGATATTAGCCATCGCCACCCAAAAGACAGAGCATCAGTCCTTTAAAATGCATTATGGCGCAGAGTATTGCCTGCTGAACTTGTTGACTTTCAGAGGGGGGATAGATGAGACAGAAATCACGGCTGGAATAGGGTTCAGGTGGGGAAATTTACAGGTAGACTATGCTTATGCTTATCATGATGCCTGGGGTAAATACAGGGATTTGGGCTCTTCCCATAGAATTGGATTGAGTGTTAGATTTGGAAAGAAAGAAATGGTAAAGGTAGTAAAAGTTATGGAAGAAGTAGAAGAGATTGAAAAGATGGAAGAGACAAAAGTGGTAGAGAAGAGAGAGGAAGAAACCATAGTGGTGGCAGAGGAGCCGCGTAGGGAAGAGCTTGGCCCAGCCCTTGTGGAAAGCCAGAAGATAGAAGCTGAAAGTTTGGAGGCGGAAAAGAGACCAGAGAGACCACTTTTGAAAGCTGAGGTTAAAGTTGAGGTAGCTCCTTTTGAAAAGATTGATAGAATAGATGAAAAACATTATCTAACTGCTGAATCCTATTTTGCTCAAGGAGATTACAGAAATGCTATTAGAGAGTATGACCTGGTAATTAGTTCCTCGCCCCAGAGTGAACTTGCCGGAAGTGCGAGTTTGAGGAAAGCGGAGTGTTACTACAATCTGAAAAATTATAGCAAGGCTCTGAATCTCTTTAACCAGATGTGGGAAAGTTTTGGGGATAGCTTCCTCGCTCCGGAAATCCTGTACGGGACGAGCCAGTGCTATTTGAAACAGAGGAAAATAGAAGAGGCGGAGAGTGTTCTGAAAAGGTTAATTAGTTCTTTCCCCGGGTATGTTCAAGAGGAGAGAGTAAATTATAGCCTGGGTTTAATTTGGTATTATCAAGAGAAGTATGAACAGGCTTTAGAGAGTTTTGAGAAGGTGGATGATGTTTACGCTGACTATTACGAGGCAAGGTGTTTGGAAGAACTGAACAGAGAACTTCCAGCCCAGGCGAAATATAAGGAAATTTTAGAGAATTATCCAAAAAGCGAATTGGCAGACGATGCTCTGTACGGTATGGGAGAGACATTCTACCGAATGGAGCAGTATGATTTTGCAATGAGAAAGTTCTGGGATTTATTGAGGAGTTATCCACGGAGTGAACTCGCTCCTCATACCAGGTTTATGATTGGAGCAAGTCGATTTAATCAGAAAAATTATTCAAAAGCAATAGAGAATTGCCGAATATTTTTCAGGCGATATCCCCGGAGCCGATTGGTAACTTCTATCCGATATCTAATGGCTGAATCATTGAAGGGTCTGGGAAGGAATGAGGAGGCAATAGAAAATTATCGGGTTATAATTGCCAGTTTCACTTCGTCAGGCCCGGCAGAAATGGAATTTCTAACAGGGGAACTTGTCAGGCTTTCTCAATATAAATTAGTATATCTATATACTTCAATGGGAGAATATCAGAAGTCTTTAGATGAGGGGAAAAGGTTTCTGGAGAAGTATTCTGGTAGCTCAGGGTGGAAAGATATTCTTCTTTTAAAGGGTCTATGTCTACAGAGACTGGGTCGCTACTCTGAGGCAGAAAGTGCTTATCAGTCAGTCTTTAATATTGCACCCGATAGTGAAGTGGGAGGCAAAGCATTGTATCTCTTAGGATTGACCTACTATGAACAGGAGGATTACCAGAGCCTCATCACAAGTTATAGAAATCTGGTTACCGGGATTTCCTCTCCTCCTGGTGGGTGGTTAGCTGGAGCCTACTACTATATTGGGGAAGCATATTATCAGTTGGGAAGATATGGTGAAGCAGAAGAGATGTATAGTTATATAGTGGAGAACTATCCCGGCTCAGAAATGGCAAAATATGCTAAGAGTGGACTGGTGGCCTGTGCTATAGAACAGGGCAAGTTCGATTTAGCCTTGATAATAAATCGGGAATTTCTTGAATGTTATGGAGAAGGTGATAAGGATGTGGACAAAGTGGCAAAACTGCAGGTTGCCAATCTATATTTCAACAAGAAAGATTATAAAAATTCCCTCTCATTCTACAGGAGATTTGTCGAGGAATATCATAGAGATGAGATGGTTGCCCAAGTTCTCTATCGAGAAGGGCTGTCGTTTTATCGATTAGGATATTACAGTGAAGCAATTAAGACCTGGAAGACAATAATAGATAGAAAGAGAGGTAGCAAAGTCGTTCTTCAGGCTTTAGACAGAGCTGCCTATACGAGTTTCGGACTTGGCAATTATAATGAGGCAATTAAACTTTACAGAAAGCTATTTACAGAATTTCCCGGAACAGAACAGGCTAAAGAGGCACAACTTCACATTGCCGAGAGCTACTATAATGCTAAGCAGTATGAAAAAGCAATTAAAGAATACGAGAAATTTATAGAAACCTATGCTGAAGACTCGCGGAAAGAACAGGCGCTCGAGGGAATAAAACTTTCTTATTACGAGAAGGCGACAGGGGAAGGGTCCTCCGATGAAGGTTTAGAGAATTTTGTCAATAGATATTCTGGCGAGAGCCTGGCTGGAGAAGCTTACTGGCAACTTGGGGTAAGGTCTTTCGAAAGAGGAAAATATAATAAAGCGATTAAGAATTTCCAGAAAGTCATAGTTGATTATCCCCACGTCTCATCTGCTAAGGTGGCTTACTATTATCTTGGAGAGGCTTATTATGCTTTGAAGAAGTTTGATGACTCTATTAGGGCATTCCAGAATTTTGTCTCCAGCTATCCTGAAGATGAGTTAACAGAAACGGCTAAATTCCACTTAGCGAATGGGCTGTTTCAAGCGGGCGAGGTAGAAAAGAGTATAGGGCATTATAGAGAAATTCTTGAACAATATCCAGACAGCCGCTTTGCCATTCATACCCAGTTAAATATTGCTCTTGCCTACAAAAAATTGAATGAGTGGAAGAAGGCGGTAGAGGAATATAAGAACTTCATTGAGCAACATCCGGAAGGAGAGAAAGCCAATTTTGCTAAATGGCAGATAGCAGAGATTTCGAGAAACAATGGCAATTATCGACAGGCAATAGAATTCTATCAGATGATAGAACCTACTAAGGAAATAACGAAATGCGAAATTGAGTATCGAGTGGGAGAGTGTTATGAGTCTCTCGGCGAGATGGCAGAGGCAATTCGCGCCTACCAAAGTTTAGAAGAATTGCAGCCGAAAGCTGACCCATTCCGATTAGCAGGTTTGCTCCGACTGGCAGAAATATATGAAAAACAGGGAAGAAGTGATGCGGCCATAAGTATATATACGGAGATTAACAATAGTGCTGAAGATGAAAAGTGGAAAGAGCTTGCCGAGATTAAGATTGAGGAACTGAAAGGGGAATAGTAGAATGAAGTAGCGAAGCTTCGCGTTCTGGCACTCTGAAGAGTGCCCGACCAGATTAGGTCGGTCGCCCTTTAGGGTGACGAGGAGTAGCGACAGCTTCGCGTTCTAGAAATTCCTATTCTTAAGGAGGAACACAAAATGTTTGGTGGTTTACCTATTCTTGAGATGTATACTCGAAGTTTTGCCATGTGGGCGTTGACTGTAGTCTCCATAATAGCGCTTACTTTCTGCATTGAGCGCTGGCGATATTTTCATAAGAGTCGGGGCAGAATTTCAGAGTTTGTCTCCAGAATTGCAGAGAAAGTTAGAAATGGTCAGTTTTCAGAATGCCTCAAGGATTGTGGAGAAAGGGCTACACCTGTCTCCAGGGTAATAAAAGAAGGTCTAAAAAATCACACAAATGATGAGACCACAGTGCGGGAATTAATGACCAATGCCATTAGCAAGGAGCGAATGAAGTTTGAAAATAACATCGGCATAATTGGTACCATAAGCCATATTTCTCCTCTACTGGGATTGTTTGGGACAATTGTGGGGATTATTCGCGCTTTTCACGATATCGCAATAACAGGTTCGGGTGGGTCGGCGGTAGTGGCAATGGGAGTAGCAGAAGCTCTGGTAACCACTGCTACAGGGATAATTATTGCAGTTCCTTGCGTTGTAGTTTATAACTATTTTGTCCGGCGGGTTACCACTATTAATTCGGAATTGGAAATTGCCAGAGACGATTTTATTATACGGCTGAGGATCTATCGCGAGGAGCAAAAGAATGCAGAGAAAAAATCATAATGATATGAAAATCACACCCAACTTAACTCCCTTGACCGACGCTGCATTAACTTTGATTGTTGTTTTCTTAATAACGATGCCGGCGCTACTCTGGACAGGAATAAAAATAAATGCTACCAGGGCAATTCGGAGTGAGAGTGTAGAGGCTCCTAAGCCAGATTTACAGCCAGTATCAATAAGCATAACCAAACAGAAGGTCTATTTGAATGGTAAAGAAGTAGATATGAAAAATCTGAAGTGGAATTTGCTTGAGAAACTGGCTAAAAGAAAAGCGAGAACTGTGATTATTATTCCTGATGCGAATGTTCTCCTGGACCAGGTTGTAAAAGTGCTTGATATTGCAAAGCAAGCAGGGGCGGATAAACTTGCCTTACTTAGAAAGAGAGGAAAACGATGAATCTGAAGACGGAAATAGATTTAATGCCAGCTATCAGCTTAGCTTTGATCGTGCTTCTTATTTTGCTGCTCATATCGCCTTTTCTCGGTGAGTCCAGGATAAAAGTTGACCTTCCCAGAGCTTCAACTTCTGAAATGGGAGAGGAACAAAAAATTACCATTACCTTATCCAGAGACGGCCGGATTTCCGTGGACGAAAAACTGATTTCCTTAGAGGAACTGAAGCCTTTTTTGTCACAGAGATTCAAAATCGACCCTTATAATCTAATGGTAATAAAAGCAGATAAGAATATTTCCTATGGCCAGGTGGAAACCGTCCTGGAAATTGCCAAGGAGTCTGGAGCAGGACGGATTGCCATTGCCACAGTTCAAAAAACAGAGTTAATAAGGAACAAATGAACAAAGAGATAATAAACTCATTTTTTACTTCTTGTTTGATTCACATTTTGCTCTTAGTCACTCTTTTTACACTTGGACAGAGAGTTGCTCGCCGGGAAGAGATGGAGCTCAAAATTACTGAGGTGGCTTATTTGACCAAGGCAGAAATTGAACGTATTTCAGGCAAGATAAAACAGATAAAAAGGTACAAGCCTAAAACAGAAAGTCTTTTGGCTTTTACTAAGCAACGTCCTAAAAGGGAACCTGGTAAATTGATGGAATTGAAGGAGACTTTGAAAATCAGTAAGTCGGCTAAAAAAGTAAATGAATCAAAATTCTTACAAGACAAGACTTTTGTTGGACAGAAGAATTTTGTTCCTGAGGCTACCCCTGAAGTTCGAGAGTCTCTCAGCACAGAAGAAGGACATGCGTTTCCCGACGAAGCAGTAATCACAAGACAAATTGCAAAGGGAGGCTATCTAGAGGAAAAGCTGGGACCATCAGAGACAACTATGCCTGTTTTTGAAGTCGAGGAAAGAGTTTCAGATTCCGAGAACCTGGAAGATGCTCTGGTTATACCAGTTCAAGGAACTCTTAGTATTAAGGAGTCAAGCAAACCGTCTATTTCTTTACGGGAAAAGACCCCTGGGAGCAAAATCGTCAAAGAAGATTATATTCCGAAAAGAGGCAGTTCGGAGGTGGTAACCAAAACAACTGTACCTCCCTTAGAGATTAGTGAATTCAAGTCCAGGCAATGGGGGGGATTAGAAACAAGTAGTAGAGAAGGAAGTTCAGTTCAAGGGGCGAGTTTTCAAATCCAGGGGCCGATTTCGGCACGGGAAGTTATTCATTCGGTAATTCCATCTTATCCTAGGTGGGCTATAGAAAAAGGAATAGAGCCAACTCTAACCTTACGTTTTGCAGTGTTACCCAGTGGGAAAGTAAAAGATACGATTTTCATTATTAGAACATCGGGTTATCCTGAATTGGATAAATCAGCAATAGATGCACTGAAGAAATGGGCATTTGAACCGTTGCCAAAGAATTCACTCTGGCGAGAAGAGTGGGGAGAGGTAACGTTTATATTCTCGTTGAAATAGTCGAAGGTAGCTCCTCCGATTCATCGGAGTGTTTCGTAGTCCAGACAAGGAGAAAAAGATGGTGAAGCGATACTCAATCATTTTCCTAACAACTTATTTACTTATCAACCTATCAGCTTTGTCTTATTGTGAAGATATAGATGAAACAGGGAGCAAGCAAGTAGAAAGTGAAAAGATGGAGTTAATAATTGAAGAAGAAAGAGAAGAAAGACCGTTGTTAGAGAAGATGAGTCCCCAAACTCCTTTTGGGATAGATGAAATGATTACTCCTTCTAAGGAAATGGATAGAGAAGTGTTGAATCCTTCTCCATCCATTCATAGTCCAGAGCAGGATACACCCCTTATTCTGGCAAGTCCTCAAATCTTCCCTTCAGGAGGAAGAGCAATTCCCTCTGGAGAAGTGGTTAGATTTCGTCTTCAGTCTGACCAGGAAATTGCTAATTGGGAATTAAGAGTAGTAGATTCCACGGCAAAAGAGATAGCTGTATTCAATGGAAAAGGTCAACCCCCAGAATATGTTTCTATGAAAACTACAAAGGAGGATGGGAAGGTTCAGTTCAAAGTGGGAGAACCTTACTCTTCAGTTTTTATTCTTACAGATTATCAAGGAAATCAACACCATTTTCTGGGAAAAGCCTTTTCTTTTGAAACCCTAATGTATGAGGGAGAAGAAGGAAAAGTTATAAGTCTATCACTTAAGTCCTTATTCGAAAGAGACGGAACTATCCTCAGTTCAGAGGGAAAAGAGAGACTTCTGGAAGTGGCAAGCCTTATAAAGAAATATCCCAAACACTCTTTGGAAGTAAAAATGCTTACCTATGACAAGTCATCAGGTGAACAACAAATCAAGGAATTGTCAAGCTACTTAAGTAAGCAGCTAATCCTTCCTGAAGATGCCGTAAGCACAAAACTCACCGTAGATGAAAAAGTAACTTATCCCTCCATTGATATCTCCAGTCTGAATAAAATAAAGTAAGGCCAGGGGGCATTTTTAATATAGACTAGGTCTAGCTGAAATTGACTTCCCTAATTGAAGAAAAATCATCCAGTTTCAAAAAGAAGTTAAAACAAAAATTTTATAGCATTAGGTAACAAATTATGTCAATATTATTTACACCGGCAAAAATAGGAAATATCGAAGTTAAAAATCGGTTTGTGCGCGCAGCAACTGTTGGATGTCTTGCTACTGAAGAAGGCAAAGCTAGTGAGCAATATTTGAAGCTTTACACTAACCTTGCTAAAGGAGGAATAGGATTAATAATAACTGGGCATTTCATTATTCAACAGAATGGTAAGGCATTGCCCCGAGCTATTATGATTGATAATGATGAAGTAATTGCAGGACTTAAAAAACTTACAGATGAAGTACACAAACATGGGGCAAAGATTGTTGCTCAGATTAATCATACAGGAAGACATGCCAATCCAAAAATTTCAGGAGAAAGACAGATAGCTCCATCATCAGTGAGAACTATGATACCTGTCTTTTCTAAACCCCGAGAAATGACAGAAATGGATATAAAAAAGGTTATTGAAGCGTTTGGCTTAGCTGCCTGGAGAGTGAAAGAAGCTGGGTTTGATGGAGTGCAGTTCCACTGTGCACATGGTTATTTAATCCATCAGTTTTTATCCAGGCATACCAATCGTCGTCAAGATAGATGGGGAGGTTCTTTCGAACATCGCCTGCGCTTCTTGATAGAAGTGTATAACTTTGCCCGTGAGAAAGTAGGACCAGAGTATCCTATATTAGTAAAAGTAAATTCTAAAGATATGTTTATCAATGGGTTGACTATTGAAGATTCGGTAAAAATCTGCAAAAGATTAAATGGACTTGGGGTAGCAGCGATTGAAGTAAGTGGTGGTGTCCAGGATACGGGGGGATTGGAGATAACAAGAGGCGATTTCCCTGTCGATATTGTCCTTCGAGGTAGAAAGCTACTCGAAAAAACTCTTATTCGCTTAAAAGCTAAATCAATAAAGGAAGAAGCTAAATTTAAGGAGAACTATTTTCTGCCAGAAGCGAGAAGAATTAAACATGCAGTAAATATACCGGTCATTGTTGTGGGAGGTATTCGCGATGTCAAAAAGATGGAACAGATAATCGAAAATGGTGATGCTGATTTTGTCTCTATGTCTCGGCCATTTATTCGTCAACCCAGCCTGATTAGGCTAATTGAACAAGGGAAAACTAATCCTGTTACCTGCACCTCTTGTAATAAATGCACACTGGAAGTGGTCACACAAGGTAAGCCTCTTCGTTGTTATAAATAGACAATTGAAATCTTTCCTTTAGCAACAACCAATATTAACAATGAAAGCAGTCCAATTTAGCAAAAACATACCTAAGTATATTTTATGTAAAATCATAAGGTCTATCTATAAGGGGATATATTACAGCAAGTTATCATGTATCAGTTATAGAGATGTTCAAGAGCCAACTCTAATTAATGACAATTGAAAAAACAGGTAACCCTTTGCTTCGTTTTGAAATTTTGGAATACCCAAAGAGAGCACCTTCCAACCTTGTCTATCAGGCTACCTTTTTGATTGAAATTTTTTATTATATCATATATCATAAAGGGTAGCCTTTTCATAATATCACAAAATTCTTGAGTTTGTCGAGCCAACTGCGGGGCCAGAGGCCTTTATCAAACTATTCTGTGCTGCATTTGCCTTTGGATTTGCCTGGAACTCCTTGGTCTCAGAGGGGGCTAAGTGGGCAGAGAAGCCTAAGCAGAAGGCGAATAAGTAAGAAAACGGACTCCCTTATCTTTAGTTTTAGTCATATATGTCGGGGCCTCTCCTTGAAGAAGCTCATCCTCTTGATGCTACCAAGGAAGGCTCCATCTGAGGGCAACAAATGCGTCAAATATATGCCTTTTATGCAAGACTACGTGAAGTCTATCAAATGATTTTAGTATCTCTTTAAAATTATGCTCAAAAACTGGTTCAAGGAAAACAGAATAGCGATAATAGTCATATTAACCCTGCTTCTGGTGGGATGGATATTATTTAAAATAGTAGATAGGCCATTCTTCAGATGGAATGTTATAGTTGTTCTTTCTTGTATTTCTATGTTCTTGATATGGTCAAGAAAACACATTTCAAATAAAATCTTTTTATGTGTCATCATAGTATTATCTCTTTGTATTATACGCTCTTTTATAAATTTCAAAAATTTGGATGGTTTACTTATATATGAAGACCATCCTCGATATTACTCTACTTCTGTTGAATGCAAGGATTTATTTATTAAACATGGGACTCCTTTTGGTTTTAACCACAATTTTCAAGGGGGTATTCCCACTTTTTTTTATCTTAGGAGCTGCTTCTGGGAGCTGATTCCATTTTCATTTTTCTTAGGGGACCAATTAGGGTATCAGGTAATGATAATATTTTTTATTCTTTTGATCCCGCTCTCATTATTTTTCCTGGTATTTGAACTGACTAAAAATGAACAAATTGCGAGATTGGCCTCTTTTATATCTGTTTTCCAAATACAACCGTGGCCCTTCCTTTACGCTGGTATGACATCAACACTTGTGGCTATGCCTTTATCATTCTTGTCCATCCTTTTCTTCTTAAAATATGTATATAACAAAAAGTATTATTTCTTCCCTCTAGTATTTTTCTACAGTTTACTATTCTATACACACCTTATCATCTTTGCAATTACATCGATGTTCCTTGCAATAATTTTTATATATAAACTAATTACACAAAGGGAGGTTTATTCTGACTTTAAAAAATTGCTCTTTTTCGGCTTACTTCACTTCCTCATATGCTTGCCATTTTATTACAACCTGTTCAACTATGCATCTTTTTTGAGAGCATCCCCTGGATACTTTAGGGAAGAGACTTTATTAAGATATATCTTCTCAATGGTCTATCATTTTATACAAAGAATGCGGTTAGATAATACATTGAAGTTAGGTAATAAACTGTTTTTGTCAATGCTCTTTTTGCTCTGCTTTTATCATACGGTAAAAAACCTCAAACAAAGGCTCATCCTGCGTAATGCCCTGATATTTAGTACCATTATTTTGATTCTCTCTTCACTTGGGCAATTACCGCATATGTCGCTTCTTACTCTGAGATTAAGGTTATTTGAACCATATATTGCTATCTTCAATGCATTAGTGATTATTATGATGTTGCCAATACCCAAAACGGGCAAAATATTTGGCTCTATTATTCTTTTGTTTATTATTATCCAACCGCCCCGTGTAGAGCAGGTGAAAACGGTGAATACAATCTCTGAGATTGATAATAAGATAAATGCTTTTATTTCACCAGGCGATTTTGCTCTGTTTGAGAATTCTGCACAGGCCAGCCCTGCAAAGGCTGGAGAAAGATATGATAAATGTAGCCGTAAGGACCGCAGTCATTGGCTTACGTACTTACAGAAAGATTTAGGTGTTAAATTCTTCTCCCAGATAGGTGATGATGCTCATCCGTTTAATAATCTTAGACATATGTATATAACCAATGGCCTCTATAAGGGAGAGCCCCTTGGCATGGACAATGAAATAGAGTTCATAAAACTTTTAAAAGATTGGGGTGTTAATAAAGCCTGCATATGGTCACCTACGGCAAAAGGGTTCTTTGATGACAGCAGATATTTTAAATTACTGGGCAAAAGTAAGAAATACATATGCTACAGTGCGACTTACGGGATACTGCCTGAAGTGAGGTTAAGTAAAGGAGGGACAGGCAGATTAATTGACGAGGGGCCTTTTTCATTTAAAGTTTTCCTTGAAAATGTCTCAGAAATACAGACCGTAACAATTAATAAGAATTATTTTAATTTCTGGTCAGCATATGATGAGGAAGGAAACCAAATTTCTCTAAGAAAAAGCAATCAAAAGATCCGCTTTGATACGGCGAATAATGGCTATATCTTTTTTAAATATCGAAAAGGTATCTTTTTAAATTTGATATCTCTTTTGGCTATATCTTTTGCCTTACTATTCGATGTTTTTAAAAGGCGTTTTTATCCGCCTTCGCAGAAGACCACGGATTTTACCCGTGGATGAATGCGAATAGTGCTTCGGCGGATGTCGCAGATAAGCGCTATTAGCGGATAATAGGTACCACGGGCTATGCCCGTGGGGCCCATTTTTAGGTTTCTTGGCTGAAAGATTTGGGGAGGGCGCATTGAAAGGACCAAATAAAGTGAAAGCATTGTTAATTATCTTTGCATTGTCAGGGTTATGTATTATACCCTCCCTGATTTTTGCTGAAGATAATCACCAGGGTAACAAGGATACTGTTTGTGCTGTTTACATAACCGGCATTGGTTGTCCGGCTTGTGCGCGAGCAGATCCTATTATTCTACGTAAGCTACCTAAAGAGAATCCCGATTTTATAGTAATAGAATATGAGATTCATAGACAGCGAAAGAATGGACTCATGCTAATACAATATAATAAGAACTACAATTCTGGATTTCGTATTCCTTTAATACTATTTGGTAAAGAAGACCATGGCCATGGGGTAAGATCAGTTCGGAAGCATGCCAACGAGGCAATTATAAAGGGCTCAAACCACTGTCCTTTACCCGATGGTTCTTCGGTAGGTTTTAATGAATTAGATTTAACTGTTTTGTACGGAAAACCAAAAATATGGAAAGGGGAAAGAATATTAATAAAAACCGGTGAAGGAGGCAATAATGCACTATTAAAAGACTTGCTTATATCAGAGAATGTATCCGGTGTTTTAGAAAATATTGATTTTGAGGCTATAGAGCCGCAACCAGTGTTGCTTTCCGGAAGCAAAGTCATATTTGATAACGCAATTACAATGCCTGGGTGGACATTCCAATGGAATGGTGAAGGCATAAAAGCCGTTATAACTAAAAAGTCAACAGATGTGCAGCACATAGAGCCATCACAACAGGAATTTGAACAAGCACAAAAGGGATGGGGATTTTACAGGATATTTATTTTAGCATTAGCAGATACCATCAATCCCTGTGCTCTGGCTGTTTTTGTTTTATTCCTGATAGGCATCATATCGTATGATCCGACAAATTTGAAAAAAATTCTCGTTGCAGGACTGGCATTTGTAACAGCGGTGTACATCTGTTATTTTATTTACGGACTAATTATTATTAAATTTTGGCAAATAGTTCAAACCTTAACAATTGTAAAATTAACCATTTATAGAATCCTGGGAGTTATCTCAATCGGTCTCGGTATGTTTCACCTCAAAGATTTTTTTTGGTATAAACCGGGAGGATTTGCAACAGAAATGCCCATGGGCTGGAGGGGAAAGATCCAGAAAATTATGCTCAGTATAAATTCTACTACAGGGGCTTTTTTTATGGGAGCGTTTGTAACTATTTTCCTTATGCCATGCACCATAGGCCCTTATCTGATAGCAGGAGGGATTTTATCCCCACTTGGACTAACAAAAACAATACCGTGGTTATTAGTGTATAACCTGATATTTATATTGCCTTTGTATGGGATAGTATTAGCAGTATATTTTGGTTTTAAAAGAGTTAAATATTTTTGGGGATGGAAAGCAAGGAATATTCGCCGTCTTCATTTAATTGTAGCTATTCTTATGCTGTTTATAGGAATGGCTATACTGTTTCGGTGGATATAAGCCATTATACGTGACTGAAACGGCAGCAGATACACCATTATTCAGCGTATCTGCTGCCGTATGCGTTAAGGTCTAAACTGCGCTAAAGCCTGGCCATTTCAATATGTCGAAAAGCTCATCCCCCCTTCCGCATATGTCCTAGACAAGTCTCATAGTCAACCCCACACCAAACCATCTTTTTCCTGTAATCCTTTTCACATTCCCACTTCAGACTACCATCGTCACTTCCAAGCGCGTCTAAACACTCGCTAAATTCCCTAGCAGCATCAACTAGACAATCGTCATAGGTAGGTCCACAATAGTCATACTCAGACCCAGACCCAGACCCAGACCCAGACCCAGACCCAGACCCAGACGTTGCCGCAAAGCAGGAGTCTGCATCGAGTCCCATTTTCTCACTTATCGAAGGGAGCATCATCGAGCCCAGTAATGCAAAGGCTGCTATTACACCCACGAGCAACAGTAATTTTTTCTTTAAATTTGAGAATCTCATTTTTTTTCACCTCCTTACTTTAGTTAATTTTTTCGCAACAAAGAACTTGATTTTTAACACCTCCTCTCGGTTAATCACCTCCTTACTTTAATTATTTTAAAACTTTTAGATTATCATCCAAAAAATAGCCGAGCTACTTTGTAACATTTGTGTAAACGAATTCTAAAATCTTTGTAAATTTTTGTCCTTTGACTTGCCATCTTTCGCTATAAGTATATACCATTGATGTTATGGATGGGTTAAGAAAATGTTAATTTTTTGTTAATTTTTAATCGGGCTGTGTTTTTGTCCCAGACATACTTTACAATTAATTTGAAAAAAATCCCCTAGTTTCCCCCTAAAAATAGAGGGGTGGCGGAGGGAAATTTATCGAGAGCACAAGACCCTGGCTGGGGATAATGCGAAATATTGCTATAGTTATTATAGCTATAGTTGAAATTACCGACCTTGGAGAAAGCCACGGCTGGTGGTAAATCTCCTTGTATTTTTCCTGAGAGTACCTTCCAATCCTGCCTATAACGGAACCTTATTAGTAATTCAAGTTAATTTTCAAGTAATGTAAAATCTTTTGTGTAATTTGATTTTTATTTTGCTTGATTTTTGCAAAAGGTTTGGATATAATATATTCGTTACCATAACGAAAAAAGGGCGATATGGCGCTGTTTTCGTTATCATAACGAAAAGGCAAATAGATGGCATAGCCTTATTAATTTCAGCAGGAAAGTTTTTACGTTGGAGAAAACTCTTTCTGGGGAGGGTGGAAGATGCGCCAAATTTACAGAGTTTTAGTGACTCTATTAAAAGATAGAAAAGCGAGGTTAATCTCTTTTTTAATAATGGCGATAGTGGCCTCATCGGGATATGGTTTTGAAATGCCTGTGACCTCTGATTATGAGGAGGGAAGTTATCATTGTCTCAAGAAAAATTCAGAGGCTGAGCGATGGCGTGTAGACTGGAGCATGGAAAAAGTTCAGAAGGATGGCAAAATAATTCTGGAAACGAAGGAGCATGGATACGGAGTTTATGGTAAGCGGAAAGAAAAGATAAAATGGTCTACGGAAATATTTTTAGAATATACCGATTCTCTCCAGACGATCAATTTTAGGAAAGAAACAGAAAACATAGAAGGCGAAACTATTGAGATAATCTCGAAAAAGTTTGACGTCGTGCAAGGCACTGTAGAATTTGAACGTAAAGATTTAATTTCAGGTAAAGTTTCCAGCGACTCCTTTGAACCAGGTTCAACGGTAATAGGTTCGGAGAATATAGCTTTTGTATTAAGAGGCGCTAATCTTGCCAAGGGATATAAGACTAAGTTTTCCTTATGTACAGATGAGCCGAAATTATATAAAGTAACGGCAAAATGCTTGGGGAAAGAGAAGATTGTTGTTGCTGGAAAAGAAATTGAATGTTATAAGGTGGAAATCATTTTTCAAATACCAAGTTTTTTAAAAGCACTTATCCCCAAGACATATTTCTGGTATACTGCAGACGAATCCCATAGATGGGTTCGATACGAAGGATTAGAAAGCGACCGCGGGACCCCCGAAGTAGTAAGGGAAGTCTTAGATTTTCAATAACTATATTTTTCTCGTCGCCAGTGGATTTTTGGGTCGATCTTCGCTGTCTTATGGCAGTGAGTTAGCTGTTTCCACAAGATTTATATTATCTTTAGAGAAGACCTTCCAATTTTGCCTATCAGGCAACCTCATCAAAAACCCAAATTAGTTTTCCCTAAAAATTGACCTCTCCTGGACTTCGAAAATCAGCTCATAAAAAGGTGTTTTTTCAGGGCTTTTGAAGAATTTTCTTGACAGGGAGTTTATATATATTTATAATTATCGTTATTAACTGGTAACTACTGGTAATTTCCCACAGAGGTTGTTATGCCTTCCAAATTGCTCACAGTAGATGAACTCTCCGCATATTTAAAAATTCCTAAACCTACAGTCTACTATTTAGCTCAAACTGGACGGATACCTGCGTCTAAGGTTGGTAGACACTGGAGGTTTGAGGAGAAAGAGATTAAGAAGTGGCTTAAGGAACAACAGGTAGCGTATAGAAATAGGAATCAGAAAAAATAGGTCATTTTCTCTATGGGGGCCGTAGATGGAAAGACGAGTGGTAATAACAGGTGTGGGAGTAATAGCTCCTAATGGTATCGGTAAAGACGCCTTCTGGGAGGCAGTCAAATCTGGTAAATCGGGAATAAAATTAATAACTAAGTTCGATGTATCTAAGCTCCCATCAAAAGTGGCAGGGGAGGTAAACGGGTTTAATCCTTTAGACTATATAAATGAAAAAGAGGCAGGGCTAACAGATAGATCTGCTCAGTTCGGTATGGCTTGTACAAAGATGGCAATCGAAGATTCTAATTTGCGTCCAGAAGATAGAAATCCTGAAAAGACAGGAGTTGCAATTGGGACGGCATTGGGTGGGATAGGATTTTCCCACGAGCAACAGGTTATTTATTTACAAAAAGGATTGATGGCAATAAATCCCTATACTGCTTCAATTGTAGCCCCTAATTCTTGCACAAATTATATTTCCATTATGCTTAATGCAAAAGGTCCTTCTCAGACATTTTCTTCTTCCTGTACTGCAGGAGCAGATGCTATAGGCTATGGCTATAATGTTATTCGGAGAGGTGAGGCGGATGTAATGTGTACTGGGGGAACTGATGCTCCTTTATTTCCAGGAATTTTTGGGGCATTTTGCAGATTACGAATTCTTGTGACTACTACTAAAAGAAATACAAAAGTGCCCCGCCCTTTTGACCGCGACCGTGATGGCACAGTAATAAGTGAAGGAGCAGCGATACTGGTCTTAGAAGAATTAGAACATGTTTTACAACGAGGGACTCATATTTATGCCGAAATTATAGGTTACGGCTCCACATGTGACGCATATCACATAGTAAAGCCATTGCCCGGAGGGGAACAAGCTGCAAGGGCTATTCGGAAGGCTCTTGAAGATGCTAACCTAAGAGCCGAAGAAGTTGATTATGTAAATGCACATGGCACAGCCACTCCCAAAAATGATAAAGTTGAAACCAAAGTAATTAAGGATGTTTTTAAACAACACGCATATCGGTTGGCGGTGAGTGCGACTAAGTCGATGGTCGGACATACTCAGGGCGCTTGTGGTGCCATTGAGGCAATTTGTTGCGCTTTGGCAGTAAAACACGATATCTTACCACCAACTATCAATTACGAAACCCCCGATCCAGAATGTGACCTTGATTATGTGCCTAATAAAGCACGGAAAGCAAGAATAAATATTGCTTTATCGAATTCCTTTGGTTTTGGAGGTAAAAATTCAGTCCTGGTAATTAAAAAGTATGAAACGAAATAGAAACAGAACCGATTATTTATAAGATGAAAGAGAAAAAATGGCTTCTATTAATATTAAAGACTATATTCTTTCCAATTATTCGATTCATTTGGGTGGGGAAAGTTAGCGGGTTGGATAATATCCCTTTAGAAGGAAGTGCTATAATTGTTTCCAATCATGAGAGTTACTTTGACTTCCTTTGTTTTCTTGCGATAAATAAGAGATGGGTGTATTATTTAACGAAGAAAGAACATTTTGAGAATATAATCTGGGGACCTTTTATGAGATATACAGGTCAGATTGAAGTTGATAGACAAAGCTCTGACAAAACAACCGTATATGACGAGGCTTTTCAAGTCCTACGAGAGGGAAAATTGCTTGGTCTTTTTCCCGAAGGGACAAGGTCTCCGAATGGTAAACTTCAAAAAGCATATGCCGGAGTGGCAAAAATAGCACTATTAGCAAAAGTTCCGGTTATCCCTGTTGCAATGATTGGGACTTTTGAGATTCTTTCAAAATTCCAATATGTGCCTCGTTTTAGGAGATGTCGGATAAAAATAGGCAAATCTGTTTCATTGGAGAAGTATTACGGGCAAGAGATTAGTGATGAGTTAGCTCAGCAAATTACTGACAAAATAATGAAAACTATAGGAGAGTTAAAAAAGGAAAGGTATCCATGTTGAAGAGGCCCCTTGTGTTTTTTGATGTCGATGATACGCTTGTGAATGGCCAAACACAAAAAATTTTAGGGAAATATTTATATAAAAATGGAAAAGTCTCTATAGCTTTTGTAATAAAGATACTTTTCTATTTCTTAATGTGGAGAATTGGGATAGTCAAGAATGTAGTACCGATAAGAGAGCAAGCTTATAAAGTAATTAGTGATTGGGAAGCTTCAGAAGTGGAGAAAATAGTTCGGGAATGTTTCTTTAAGGAGATAAGGGCTCGGATCTTTCCTCAAGCTCTTGATTTGATTAAAAAACATCAAATGAAAGGTCACGAGGTAATCCTAATATCTGGATCAATAGATTGTCTCCTAAGAATAATTAAGGAATATATAGGCACTAAGTTCGTAATAGCCACTGTATTGAAGGTAGAAAATGACAAGTATACTGGCGAAGTTCTGGGACCTGTAATTCATGGAGAGAGTAAGGTAAGAGCGATTTTGAATTTTATTTCCGAACATGATTTTTCATTAGAGGGGAGTTACGCGTATAGTGACGATGTCTCGGATTTGCCTCTTTTCCGATTAGTACAAAATCCTGTAGCGGTCAATCCTAACAAAAAGTTGCGAAAGATAGCGCAACTTGAAGGATGGCCAATAAGCTATTTTTCAAAGGGAGAATAAAAAGTTGAACCTTTTTGCGGTTTCTTCTTTGGTAACGGCCACCATTAGTCTATCTTCAGGGCTTTTTGTTTATCTAAAGAATAGGAAAAGATTCCTTAATAAGATATTCGCTCTTTTTATGTTAAGTATCGCAGTTTGGAGTTTTGGCTTAGCAAATTTAGCTGTGGCTCCCAATGAATTGAAGGGATTATTTTGGGACCGTTTTCTATACTTCGGCTCTCTATTTATTCCTTCACTCTTTTTTCACTTCACACTTACCTTTATAGGCTTGCTAAAAGAAAGGAAAAAGCTTTTAATAGTGGCATATATATTTAGCTTTCTCTTTTTAATTCTCAATTTTACTCCTTTATTTAGGGCAGGAATGATTTCTGCACGTGCTTTACATTTCAACTACTTACCCAAGCCAGGACCTGTTTACCCATTTTTCCCACTGATGTTCCTTTTTTATATAAGCTATTCTTTATATTTGATGTTTAAAACATATC
Organism: Clostridia bacterium; assembly: GCA_009619095.1. GTDB lineage: Bacteria > UBA6262 > WVXT01 > WVXT01 > WVXT01 > WVXT01. The sequence continues at coordinate 5,536 of WJOT01000086.1, read as the reverse complement.
GAATAACGACCGGGGTAGCGCGCAATCAGATAAAATATGTTTTACTATCTGCAATAATTGGATTTGGCGGAGGGTCTACAACTTTCTTACCAGCTTTTGGCATAAAGGCTTCTCCCGTAGGCAACTTCCTTGTAGCTTTCTATGCAGTGATACTTGTTTACGCTATCATTACCTATCGGTTGATGGATATTACGGTGGTGATGACCAGGGGTGGGGTGCTGGCTGGGACTTATGCTTTTATTATAGGGGTTCCGGCTTTCGTTGCTTCGGTGGGAAGGCTGTGGCTTATGGGGGTTATGGGTGATTTGTGGTGGGTTCCTCCGTTGGGGCTTTTTGCAGGGTTTGCTCTGGTGGGTCCTTTTATAGCACTATTTCTCATTCAGAAGCTTGAGGCTAAGGATCGGGAGAGGGATAGAAGAATGGAGGAGGACCTGGAGAGGACAGGGCAGGGGATGATTGAGATAAATGATGTGGAGAGATTGGTGAAGCTCATTCCGAGATATCTTACCAAGTTCTATTATGCCCGTCTGGAAGTCAAGATAACTCATGCTACTACCTCTCTTCTGGATAAAGATAGAAAAGAATATGTTTTGAAGTCGACTTCTGGAGCCAGAAGGGTTTCTCTGGAGAGGACTCTTCCTGAAGAAGAGAACCCCATCTCCATATGGTTCGAGAAGATAGTTCCTGTTATAAAGGAGAAAAGATTTGTCAAGCAAAGAGAGCTGGATGTTCTGCAAAGAGAGGATATAGACTTCTGGCTTAAGGAGGAGAGGCTTCTTCGTCTGGGCGAATACATTAAGCCTAATTTAGTTGAACTAAAGAAATTGATGGTGGAGTTAAGAGCAGTCCTCTGTGTTCCCAGTTTCTACCAGGATAGGCTTTTAGGTTTTCTGATTTTGGGAGAGAAAGAGAAGGGCTTATTTAACCCGAGGGAGCTGGCGCTTTTCTTTAGACTTGCCAGGTATGCTGCTTTAGCCATAAGGAGTGCCCAGCTCAGTCAGGACCTTCAGAAAGCTTATGCCACGATAGCACAGGAGGATAGGATGTCTGCAATGGGACAGCTGGCGGCAAGTTTTGCTCATGAGATAAATAATCCTGTGGCAATTATTATTTCAGGCATTGAGCTAAGCCTGATGTCTCTGAGAGACGACCTTCTTAAGGCTCAATCTTTAGAGGAGAAAGAGAAAATAATCAAGGATGTTGAGGATAAGTTGGAAAAGATAAAAGGTGAGGCTTTTCGGATATCGCATATTATTGGGAGGATAATGGGATATGTGAGAGCGTCAGATAAGGATTTTATGCCTTTGAGTTTGAAGGAACTGATTGAAACTACCTTAGGATTGGTGCAATACCCCATTCGCCTGAGGAAGATAGAGGTGGTAAAGGAAATCCCGGAAGATTTACCCCAGATTCGAGGAGTTGCCGGGGACTTGCAAGAAGTATTCTTGAATCTTTTCAATAATGCCTTAGAGGCAATGGAAGGTATGCCATCGGGAACTATTAACATTTTAGCAAGGACAGTGGGGAATAACCCACAGATGGCGGAAATAAAAGTAGCGGATACAGGGTGTGGAATTCCTGCAGAGAATCTGCGTAAAGTTTTCAATTTTCTGTTCACTACTAAATTGCAGGGAACTGGCGTGGGATTATCTGTGAGTTATGATAAGATTCGGAAGCATGAGGGGACTATGGATGTAGAGAGCGAGGTGGGCAAGGGGACAACTTTTACTATCCGTCTTCCGGTGTGGAAAGGGGGGGAATAGTTCGGGATTTGGTTCGCTTCTGGAGTAGGAGAGCTTGCTCGGCGCTTTAAAACGCAGGTTAAAACCTGCTACTCCAAATCGCGAAACAAGTTTCGCTACTCCGGAAGACTGTGGAGTATTGTAGGGGTGACACGCAGTTTATCCCGTGCAAGCGGGGTGGTCGCCCAAAAGAAGGGACGGCATGCCGAAAAATCGGCATAAACTGCGTCCGTTCCTTACATAGAAGCTACAAAATATAGAGAATAAGTAGGTAGAGAAGGGAGGGAAGGGTTGATAAAATTGTTGGTGGTTGAAGATGAGCGTAATTTGTGTGATTTTCTGGGTGGTTTCTTCAAGAAGCAGAACTATGAGGTTTATACTGCCTATAATGGAGAGGACGCTTTAAAATTGATAAAGAATTCGAGGCCACACCTTGTATTTCTGGATATAGGTTTACCAGGTATGTCTGGAATGGATGTTTTGGCTCGTATAAGAGAGTTCGATAATACAATTAAGGTGATTATGGTTACTGGCGTCCAGGATAAGCAGAAAATTGAAGAAGCTACAAAGTTGGGAGCGAGTGATTATGTTACTAAGCCCTTTACTTTTGACTACCTGCAGAATGTAGCGTTGGGTAAGGTGCATGCACAATTATTTGGAGATTTGCGAAGAGAGGTGCAAGAGAAGGAGCTTCTTTACAAGGAGATAGAGAAGAAAGCGGATGAACTCCAGAAAGCATACGGGAAATTGGCACAGACTGCTGTGCAAGCCCTCTATGCTCTGGCTAAGGCGTTAGAGGCAAGGGACCCTTACACTCATGGACATTCTGAATCGGTTACCCGATATGCTACCTGGATAGGCGAGAAACTGAGAGGGAAACAGGGCTGGGAGAATGTGACATTAGATGCTGGGAAAATTCTCCGAAATGGTGGTCTTTTGCACGACCTCGGCAAAATCGGAATTGTTGACGGAATATTGAACAAACCTGGCAAGCTTACTGAAGAGGAGTGGGCGCAGGTTAAAGAACATCCTGGGAAGGGAGCTCATATCCTGGAAGGTGTCGATGAGTTCAAGGAGTATGCTCTGGTGGCCCGTTACCACCACGAAAGGTGGGATGGGAAAGGCTACCCGGACGGGTTAAAAGGGAAAAAGATTCCTAATGGTGCAAGAGTCCTGGCTGTAGCTGATGCTTATGATGCTATGACTTCTGACCGTCCCTACAGAAAAGCAGGGACTCCCATAGAAGCAGCAAAAGAATTGTTGAAATGTAAAGGGACACAATTCGATCCTGAACCAGTAGATGCGTTCATAATTGCTCTTAAAGAGCATAACATTTTGACTGAGGAGGATGTAAAGAAATTAGAGGAATGATAGGTACTCGGGGTCGTCCCGGACCCCGAGGCAGGTTTGTCGGGCTCAGGGACGAGCCCGACTACCTCGTGTCTCATCCTCTCTCTCCCGAGGGGAGAGGAGGAAATAATTTTGTAGAGGATACAAATGGCGAATTTGGGAGTAAATATTGACCATGTGGCGACTCTGCGGCAGGCGAGATTTACTCCTTATCCTGACCTTATAGAAGCTGCAAAGATTTGCGAGAAGGCAGGCGCGGATGGAATCACTGTGCACTTGAGAGAGGACCGCAGGCATATTCAGGATAGAGATGTCTATTCTTTAAGAAAAATAGTTAACACAAAATTGAATCTGGAAATGGCTGCAACCCGGCAGATTGTGGAGATTGCTTTAAGAGTTGTTCCCGATGAGGTATGTATAGTTCCTGAGAAGAGGAGAGAGTTAACTACTGAGGGTGGGCTGGATGTTTGGGGGCAGAGGAGAAGATTGACAGGGGTGGTTAGGAGGCTTAAGAAGAAGGGAATTTTGGTGAGTCTTTTTATCAATCCTGAACCTAAACAGGTTAGAGCGGCTAAGGAAGTTGGCGCTAATTGCGTGGAACTCCATACGGGAACTTACGCAGAGGCAAAAGGGAAAACGAAACAACTGAAAGAACTGAGAAAATTGAAACAGGCGGGTAAGTTGGCAGTGAAAATGGGGTTACGCCTTAATGCTGGTCATGGACTTAATTACCTGAATGTGAGACCGGTGGCAAGAATTCCCGGAATAGAATATTTGAATATTGGACATTCTATTATTAGCCGTTCTGTATTCGTTGGTCTGGCTCAGGCTGTGAGGGAGATGAAAAGATTGATTGAGTCCCCCCTCACCTTAATCCTCTCCCCGAGGGGAGAGGAAAAAACAAGTAAGATTAGTCCTATCTCCTGAGGGGAGAGGAAAAAACAAGTAAGATTAGTCCTCTTCCCAGAGGGGAGAGGGGAAAAGGGGTGTTTTATGGGTGGAATTGTTGGCTATATTGGAAATAAGGATTTTGTTCCGATTTTAATTGATGGATTAAAGAAGCTCGAGTATCGAGGCTACGACTCGGCAGGCATTGGTGTAATTGAGGGTGGTGTGCTGGAGTTGAGAAGATGTGTGGGGAGGATTGGTAATCTGGAAGACATCTTGAAGAAGAAGCCCGCCAAGGGAAATATAGCTCTTGGCCACACGAGGTCGGCGACCCACGGGAAACCGTCTGAACAGAATGCACATCCCCATACCGGTTGCCAGGGCAGACTGGGTTTAGTCCACAATGGAATTATTGAGAATTATCTTACATTGAAGAAGGCATTAATAAAGGAGGGGCATAGATTTAAATCGGAAACGGATACTGAGGTTTTAGCCCATCTTGTAGAAAAGTATCTTGCTAAAACGAGAGGGAAAAGAAGCCTTCTTCTTGCACTCCAGAGGGCACTTAAGGAGGTGGAGGGCTCATATGCTTTGGGAGTTATCTCAGTTGATGACCCGGAGAGGATTGTCTGCGCCCGCAAGGATATCCCCCTGGTTATTGGGCTGGGAAGAAAAGAATATTTTATTGCTTCTGATGTTCCGGCAATCCTGGGACATACGAGGAAAGTAATCTATCTCGACGACGGTGAGACGGCTCAATTGAGCGCCAGTGGTGTGGAGGTCTACGACAAGTCGGGCAGGAGAATAGAAAAGGCGGTCTCTCAAATAAGCTGGGACCTGGTCACGGCTGAAAAGGGAGGCTATAAACATTTTATGTTGAAGGAGATTCACGAACAGCCCAGGGCTATCCGGGATACATTTCGGGCAAGGATAGAGCCAGATAAAGGCGAGGTCTATTTAGAAGAACTGGGACTTTCCAAAAAAGATATTAAACAGATTGAGAAGGTTTATATCGTTGCCTGTGGCACTTCGTACCATGCTGGAATTTATGGCAAATTCCTTCTCGAGGAACTAGTGAGGCTCCCCTGTGAAGTTGACATTGCTTCCGAATTCCGCTATAGAGACCCTATTATAAATGGCAATACTCTCGTCCTTTTGATTTCCCAATCAGGAGAGACTGCGGACACGCTGGTGGGATTGAGGGAAGCAAAAGAGAAGGGAGGGAAGACTTTAGCTATTTGCAATGTGGTTGGTTCTACAGCCACTCGAGAAGCAGATGGCGTAATCTATACCAGGGCAGGCCCGGAAATTGGTGTGGCTTCCACCAAAGCATTCACTGCCCAACTTACGGCTTTATGCCTTTTGGCAATCTATTTCGGGAGAGTACGGGGAACCTTGGGAAAAGAAAAAGCCAGGAATATATTGATGCATCTTCTGCGCATTCCTCGCCAGGTGGAAGAGGTCTTAGAAAATCACACAAATTACGCTCATCTTCAACCACCAACAATTTTATCAACCCTTCCCTCCCTTCTCTACCTACTTATTCTCTATATTTT
>WJOT01000068.1 GCA_009619095.1 Clostridia bacterium | reverse complement strand
GCTTCATCCACTTCATCACCAGCTACTCGAACTGACCTGGAAAGCACCATGCCTCCTAAAGAAATAACCGCCACTTCTGTCGTGCCCCCCCCAATATCCACTACCATATTCCCCGCTGGGTCTTGAACGGGAACTTCAGCACCGATAGCTGCAGCCATTGGTTCATCAATCAAGTGTATTTCTCGTGCTCCCGCCTGTTCAGAAGCATCCCTAACCGCACGCCTTTCCACTTCAGTAATACAGGAGGGAACTCCAATCACTATCCGTGGATGGAGTAAGCTCCGTTGGTTATGCACCTTCTTTATGAAATGTCGAATCATTTTCTCTGTTACTTCAAAGTCGGCAATAACTCCATCCCTCATCGGACGAAAAGCAGTTATATTGGCAGGCGTTTTCCCTATCATCTTCTTGGCTTCGGTGCCCACCGCTAAAATATCTCCTGTATCTTTATTGATTGCTACTACTGAAGGTTCCCAGAGGACAATACCTTGCCCTTTCACATATACAAGGGTAGTAGATGTTCCCAGGTCTATCCCCATATCATTGGAAAATAATCCTAAAAGGAAATTAAACATCTTTTCCTCCTTTCAATTCGGGGCAATTCGGGGGACACAATACTTAATTACTCTTCTGGAGTTCCCTTTCTCCTGTTCAATACCTTTCTGATTGTTTCCTCAATTTCGCTAAGGAATGTCACATCAGTTAATGGTCGAAATAGTTAAGTATTGTGTCCTCAGGATCTGCTACAATGACTACTTTTTCGGATATCCCACCGATTGTGCGAGGATTACCTTCTGATCCGGTCGCAGTTTCATCACCTTCGCCAGAGCTGGCCTGTCAATCAGCCCACGCACAACAGTCGCCAAGCCTTCGGAAGCACAGTACAGGTAAACATTCTGGCTAATGAAGCCCGTGTTGGCAGCTGAATAGAAATCCTTCCCGTCCGATATCAACCTCATCCGTGAGAGATCCGCCACGTAGATGAAGTTCACAGGAGCCTCCTGCACGAAAGACTGTGTACCCGTCATAGCCCGAATATCTTCTGCCAAAACCGGCTTCAACATATGTGCCTTCGCATCAAAAAGGTAAAGACCATCGGCTGTAGCGACATAGATATCGATTTCCTGCATATTCATTGCAGATGGTGCAGTACGCTTTCCTGAATTCGGACGATTTACTCCGAAAGCCGCCCAAAGCATATTTGAAAGTACCTGCATGGGCAACTTCTCGGTACTGAATGCACGCATAGACCTTCTATCTTTCAACACCTGCATCAGGGGTCTACCGCCGTCCATTTCCGGCTTCAAAAGCTGGATCGGCTTGATTTCCTGCGCATAAATTGTAGTGGGGCTAATGTGCATCATGGTCAATACAATACTGGCGACTAAAAACAATTTCGTGTTCATAATAATCCTCTTTTTAGTCCGACTTCTCCAGAGGACCGCAAAGCTTAACCAAATCTACTCTCGCTCTATCCCCTTGTCGATAGCCCAATTTAATAATTTTCGTATAGCCCCCTTCCCTCTCTTTAAATCTCGGTACCAAAGTCTCAAATATTTTATTGATTACCTCTTTATCTTTAATCTCCTTGTTTACTTCTCGAAAACTATTCAACCCACCTTTTTTTGCCCTGGTAATCACCTTCTCAGCGAACCTTCTCAGTTCTTTGGCTTTTGCTTCTGTGGTTATAATCTGTTCATGCCTGAATAGTGCTGTGGCAAGACTAATCAACAGTGCTTTACGTCCGCTTGTAGTGCGACCCAATTTTCTTCCGGCTCTTCCTTCACGCATATATGGATTCCTCTATTTCTTCTCTTTCTCTTTAGACTTTTCAGGGATAGCCATTCCCAGGGATAGCTCCACCCCTTTCTGTTTGCCCAATTCGGTAATCTTTTTCTTTATTTCATTTAAGGACTTCTTCCCGAAGTTTCGGAAACCCAGTAATTTATCCTCAGTCTGTTTTACCAGATCTTCGATAATCTTGATTTTGGCGCGATTTAAGCAATTTATAGAACGGACAGTTAGTTCTATGATATTCACCGGAAGAGCTAAAACGCTCTCCAGGATTTCCTCGGTCTTCTCTTTCTCCGGCGGTTTCTCCTCTTCTTCGGGTTGTTCCTCAAAACCGATAAATATATTCAGCGAATCTTTCAAAATTTTAGCTGCGTAAGCTAAAGCATCGACCGGTTTTACGCTGCCGTCAGTCCATATCTCCAGAATCAATCTATCGTAATCGATTGATCGGCCCACGCGAGCATTTTCCACATTATAGTTTACTCTTAACACTGGAGTAAAAATTGCGTCAACAGATATCACGCCTAGCTCTTGATTGGCGCGGGGATTCTGTTCAGCAGGCAAGTATCCGCGACCCTTAGAAATTTCTATTTCCATCTCCAGGTTGGTATCTTTGTCCAGAGTGGCTATATGGGTAGAGGGGTTTAAGATTTCGATATTACTATTTAACTCAATGTCTTTTGCTGTTACTTCTCCTTTTTTTGTTGCCTTTAAATATATCCTTTCTGGCCCTTCACTGTAGAGTTTGAATCTGAGAGACTTCAAGTTTAAGATTATCTGGGTAACATCTTCAACCACCCCAGGTATTGTGGAAAACTCATGCATCACTCCTTTAATTTTCACGCCAGTAACTGCTGCGCCTTCCAACGAAGAAAGCAGAATCCTGCGTATCGAATTTCCAATCGTATGACCGTACCCTTTCTCGAATGGCTCGGCCATAAACTTACTATAAGTATCGCTGCTACTCTCTTCATCATAGATAAGTTTTCTTGGCATCTGGAAATCTTTAAGCCTCATATTACCCTCCTAACAATAATTATGAGTTATGAATTATGAGGTATGAAGAAAACACAATTGCGGGTTTTGGTTCTTTGAATTTGATTTATAACTCATATAATTCATAATTAGTTTTTACTTGGAATATAATTCCACAATTAGCTGTTCTTGAACTGGAATAGAAATCTCTTCCCTCTTAGGAAGTTCTAATATTCTCCCTGTACTGGTTGACTGGTCGAATTCTATCCAAGCGGGAAGACCACGCTCCTTAGCCTTTTCCTGCGCAACCTTAACAATTTCCAGCTGTTTACTCTTTTCATCTAAAGAGATTCTGTCACCAACCCTCACCTGATAAGACGGAATATCGACACATCGCCCATTCACTCTTGTATGTCGGTGCCTGACTAACTGACGGGCCTGATTTCTGGAGGAAGCAAATCCCAGACGAAAAACGATATTGTCCAGCCTACATTCCAATAGCCTCAGAAGATTTTCGCCCGGCAATCCTTTCTCGCGTTCTGCTTTTCTAAAATATTTACGAAACTGTTTTTCCAGAACTCCCGTCATTAGCCGGGCCCTCTGTTTCTCTTTTAGTTGCATTCCGTACTCGGATAATCTCGTACGCGTACGTATACGAACCTGTTTCCGGCCCTTAGAAACAGCAGCCTGTTTCTCAACTGGACACTTAGGGGAAAAACACCTCTCTCCTTTCAAGAACAACTTTATCTTTTCCCGGCGACATAATTTACATACTGAACCACGATATCTGGCCACAACAACCTCCTAACCGATGAATAAACTATTTTTAAATTTTATCCTTTACACTCTTCTCTGTTTTGGTGGGCGGCAACCATTATGAGGAATTGGCGTTATGTCTTTAATGCTGGTAATTTCCAATCCCGCTGATTGTAAGGAGCGAATAGCTGTTTCCCTGCCCGAGCCGGGTCCCTTCACGAGGACAGCAACCTGCTTCATACCCTGCGCCATTGCTTTTCTGGCAGTAGCTGTGGCTGCTAATTGGGCAGCGAAGGGAGTCCCCTTACGGGCTCCTTTAAAGCCCGCGGTTCCAGCCGAACCCCAGGCAATAGCATTTCCACTCCTGTCAGTTATGGTAATTATGGTATTATTAAAGGTAGCCTGAATATATACTCTGCCTTCAAGGATATGCTTGACCAACTTCTCCTTCGTTGGAGTAGCTTTCTTTTCAGCCACAACCTTTTCCGTAGGAGCCGTTTTCTTCTCATCCGTAGCCTTTTTTGTGGAAGCAGTTTTCTTCTCATCCATAGCCTTTTTCGCTGGAGTAGCTTTCTTCTCAGTCATATTTTATTCTTTTTCTTCCTTTACCTCCTCTTTTTTGACAGTACCCACCGTCTTCTTTCTGCCTCGCTTGGTGCGAGCATTAGTCTTTGTTCTTTGACCCCGTACGGGTAATCCCCGACGGTGGCGTATGCCTCGATAGGACCCGATATCAATCAATCTCTTAATGTTTCCCTGAACAATTCGCTTAAGCTCCCCTTCCACTCGGAAATTCCTCTGGATTATTGTCTGTATGGCGTTAATTTCACTTTCCGTCAGGTCCTTTACCCTGGTACTAGGGTTGATTCCTGCCTCGTGGAGAATCTCATTGGAGGAATTTTTCCCAATTCCATAAATATAAGTTAAACCAATTTCAACTCTCTTCTGCGAAGGCAATTCCACTCCTGCTATACGAGCCATACATTACTCCTTTCTCCCTCATCCAGCCCCTCCCTGAGGGGCGGGACTCATCCTTGCTTCTGTTTATGTCTTGGGTTGCT
>WJOT01000049.1 GCA_009619095.1 Clostridia bacterium | reverse complement strand
ATCGGAGGGACTCCAGCCCACTGGTCGGTCACCCTTTAGGGTGACGAAAAATGGCACTCTGAAGAGTGCCCGACCAAATGGCACATAAACGGTGCCCGACCAAGGCCGGAGGGAATATCTTGAGGAATAACTCAAAGATGACTGCTCATAGATTATGTTGGAAGCTGGGCATAGTTGCTTTTGCCTTACAGGTTCTAATTGGCGTTGCTTTTGCCGAAGAGATTTTGACTCTGGAAAGGTGCATAAATTTGGCTCTGGCTAACAACCAGGATTTGAAAATTGCGCAAAAGAGGATTATAGAATCAAAGGGGAAAAAGCAGGAGGCATTTGGTAATTTCTTGCCAACGTTGAGTGCTTCGGGTAGTTATACCAGATTGAAAGAGTCGCCCAAAATGAGTGTCTCCTTTGGTGTCTATGAAGAGACTTTCGAATTGGGCCCTGAGGATTTATATAGCACACAGTTGACTCTCAGACAGCCTCTATTTGCCTGGTGGAAGATATACCACGGGGATAAACAGGCGAGGCTCAATTATAGGTTGGTTAATGAAGAATATAAACAAGTAAAAAATAATCTCATATTTGAGGTGAAAAGAGCTTTTTATAATCTTCTTTTGGCCAGACAGTTCGTAATAATTGCTGAGGAAGCAGTAGATGTAACGGATTCTCATTACAAGACTGCTCGTGCCCTGTATAAAGAGGGGAGGGTTTCTGATTACGATGTCTCCCGAGCCAAGGTACAGTTGGTTAATAATCAGACAAAATTGATTAAGGCTAAGAATAATCTGAAGTTGGCAAGAGAAGAACTTTCTTTTTTGCTGAATACGAAATTAGAAGAAGATTGGAAGGTAAAAGGAGACTTTCCTCGGGAGAAGAGGGAAGTTAGTTTGGAAGACACTCTGGGGAAAGCGCTTCGAGAGAGGTCCGAAATAAGACAATTAATGATTCAAGAAGAGGTGGGTAAAGTTTCTATTAAGTTGGCGAGGGCTGAGAACCGGCCAAATTTAGACTTCTTGGCTAACTATGAGTATACCAATCCGTTCTATAATCGAGAGGAGTGGGGTGAAAGCTGGAATGTAATTCTTTCTTTAAACTTTCCGCTGTTTAGCGGGCTTTCCAACCTGGGAAGGGTTAAGCAGGCGAAGGCGGGATTGGAACAGGTGAAAATTTTGAGAAGTCAGGTTGAACAGAGAATAAAGCTGGAAGTGAGGAAGGCTATTTTTGATATGGAAGAGGCTCGGGAACGGATTGAAGCACAGAAAGAGAATGTGGAGCTGGCGCGGGCAAATCTGAAAATTGCTGAGGAGAGGTACAGGTTGGGGTTAATGTCTGAAATTGAACTGCGTGATGCACAGCTTTCTCTGACTCAGGCTGAGACCGATTATTTTCAGGCGCTCTACGATTATAACGTTGCTAGCGCTTTTCTGGATAGAGCTATTGGTAAATATCAATAATGGGTTCACATTTGTCAGGAAGCTATGTGCTTTAGCACATATAATGGAGTGTAAAGCGAGAGCTTTACGCTGTCCCGACAAGTCGGGACACTCCAGAAAGATTTAGGAGTAGCGAAGCGCAAGGGGCGCCGGTCGCGACGAGTAAGGAGCGACGACCGAACGGAGTGAGGGAAAGGCGCGGGCGCGAGACGGTGAGCGCCCCGGAACGCCGTCCCGATGAAATCGGGACAAGTCTGGCGACGGGTTCGAGATGGTGAGAACCCCGGTCGGATTGAGCGAAGCGCAAGGAGGGGAGAATTGAAAGGAAAAAGAGTAGTACTTATCCTGGTATTACTGGTTGTTGGTCTGGTCGCCTATAGGATAGTAAGGTATAACATGGCAAAAAGAAGGATAAAGGAATCTCCGGAAGAAAAGGTTACTTCAATTAAGACTGTTCAGGCAGGAAAAGGAGATATAGAAGAGATAATATCTCTCAATGGCGATATTCGTGGATTGAGAGAAGTGGACGTCTACACCAGGGTTTCGGGAAAGTTAATTAAGAAAATTAAGGAAGAGGGGGATAGTGTTAGGAAGGGTGAAGTTGTCGCTCTAATTGACCGTGATGAACCTGCCTTAGGATTTACAAAAGCAGAAGTAAAAGCGCCTATTAAGGGCACGGTTATCAGATACTATGTCGATATAGGTGAGTCGGTTATCCCTCAGGAACCGATGCCTCAAGAGCCTGTTCTCAATATTGCCTATATGGATAAAGTTAAGATTGTGGTTAATGTGGGAGAGAAGGATATTTCTAAATTGAGAAAAGGAAAGAAGGTGCGCGTGTCTGTGGATGCTTACCCGGGAGAAAATTTTCTGGGTAGAGTGGTGAGAGTTGCTCCCGCGGTGGATCTCAGGAGTAGGAAAGTGAAGGTTGAGCTGGAGATTGAGAATAAAGACCACAGGTTGAAGCCGGGAATGTTTGCTGATGTAGAGATAATCTATAATGAACATAAGAATGTATTGGTTGTGCCCAGAATCGCGGTTCTGGAAAAGGAAGGGAGGAAGATTCTGTTTACGGTTGAGGACGAGCGTGCTAAATTAAGAGAAGTTAAGACTGGTGTTAGCGATGAAGAAAAAACAGAGATTGTTGAAGGATTAACTGAAGGGGAAAGTGTGATAATTGAAGGCAATTATGGCTTAACTGATGGAGCAAAAGTAAATGAATAAAAATAGAGTTGACCCCATTTTTTTGGGAGGCATCTGATGAGGCTACCTGAATTTTCTGTCGAACGCCCGGTAACTATAACCATGCTCATTCTAATTGTTGTAGTGGTTGGTGTTATTTCTTTGAGCAATCTGGGGCTCGACTTAATGCCTGATATAACCTTTCCGGTGATGTCAGTAGTTACTTCTTATGAGGGCGTGGCTTCTGAAGAGATGGAAAATATAGTGACTAAGCCTATTGAGGAAGTGGTGGCTACTATAAAGAATGTGAAGAAGGTTAATTCTTTTTCTCAGGAAGGCTTATCTGCTGTAATGGTGGAGTTAGAGTGGGGAGCCAATCTGGACCTGTTAGCTCAGGATATAAGGGATAGGCTGGATATGATTAGTGATTTTCTACCCGAGGATATGGATAAACCGATAGTAGTGAAGTTTGACCCCTCTATGATGCCGGTAAGTGTATTTGGGATTGTGGGAGAAAGGGACCTGAGGAGCCTTCGTCAGGTAGTTAAAGACGTGTTTAAGGAACGCCTGGAACAGGTAAATGGAGTTGCCGCGGCTATGGTCTGGGGAGGAAAGGAGAGAGAGATAAGAGTGGAGGTTGACCGGAAGAAGCTGGAATCTCTCGGTCTTTCCTTAGAAGAGGTCACCCAGAAACTGGCTCTGGAAAATCTCAACCTCCCAGGCGGTCACCTCAAATCAGGCTACCAGGAATATCTTTTGCGCACTGTGGGTGAGTTTGAATCTGTTGAGGAAATCGGAGATATTGTGATTACGCTCAGAGGAGATGTTCCCATATATTTGAAGGATATTGCCACGGTTTCTGACACCTATCGAGAAGTACGCAGTTATGCCCGCACTAATAAACGGAATAGTGTGTTGGTCATAGTGAATAAGGAGTCGGGAGCCAACACGGTGGCGGTTTCTAATGGTGTGAATAGAGCGCTTAAGGAGTTGAGAAGGAGACTTCCTCAAGATATAAAGTTCTATACTATTTTCGACCAAGCCCGAATCATAAAGAGAATCCTTAAGGTGACTGGCTCCAATGCTCTTTTAGGTGGCTTTCTGGCGATTGGAATTCTCTTTCTTTTCTTGCGCAACCTCCGTCCAACAATCGCTATAGCATTAGCAATTCCTCTCTCTTTGATAGCCACTTTCATTCCTTTATATTTTCTCGGGTATACCCTCAACTTTATTACCATGATTGGAATTGCCCTGGGAGTGGGAATGATTGTGGATAATGCGATTGTGGTACTGGAGAACACTTTTCGTCATCTGAACCTTGGTGAAGACAGGATAATTTCAGCCAAGTCAGGAGCCACTGAAGTGAGTAAGGCGATTACTACCTCTACTCTCACTACTGTGGCGGTCTTTTTACCACTTCTATTCATAAAAGGAATTACCGGGAAGCTGTTTACTCAGATGGCTGTAACTATATCTTTTGCCCTGTTTGCTTCCTTATTTGTAGCTTTGACTTTGGTGCCAATGATAGCTTCTAAGATTTTCAAGACGGGTTCAGCTAAAGGTTACCAAGTCAGTTTTGGCAGGAGAACTTTCGGCTATTTTCGAGAGAGATATAAAGGATTTTTACATAATGTCTTGGCTCATCGGAGGAGAGTGGTTCTCGGGGCGGTTCTTCTCTTTATATTGAGCCTGGGTATAATTCCCTTTATGGGGAAGGAGTTCTTTCCCAGTATGGATAATAATATGGCTTTCTTTATGGTGAGGATGCCTGTGGGGACCAATTTAGACGAGACCGACAGGGTGGTTAGAAAGATTGAAGATATTGTCTTGGCAGAGGAGGGTGTCCAGACTGTGGGCGCTTACGTTGGTCTTTCCGAGGCTACAAAACAGGATGCAGCTTTTGGTATGGGCTCGGCGGGAGTGAACGAGGCAGAAATTTTCGTTCGTTTGGAAGATAAACTAAAGAGAAAACGTATTTCCAAAG
>WJOT01000129.1 GCA_009619095.1 Clostridia bacterium | reverse complement strand
TCGTCTCTGACCCCGAGATGAAAGGTGGCAAGTTTTGCCGGGTTTGTCGGGCTCGGGGACGAGCCCGACTACCAGAGTTCTTGTTTGATAAAAAAGGAGGTCTCAAAATGAAAAAAGTAATCTTATTATCTCTCTCAATTTTGTTGATTTGTTTAGCGTATTCCTTTGCCGAAGTTCCTTGCAAGATAAACTATCAGGGAAGGTTAATAAAGGATAATGTACCTGTGGATGGGACAAAGACAATGGTATTCAGTATTTATGACAGTGCTGTAGGTCCTAATGAGTTATGGACCAGTGGAGATGTCAATGTTGAAGTGCATAATGGATTATTCAGGTATGTAATAGGGAGTGACGGGGGAGATTTATCAAGCATAGACTGGACAGCAGGTCAGGAGTTGTATTTGGAAGTAGAGGTAGAAACAGAGATTTTATCTCCCCGGGAAGAGCTATATGCATATCCGTATGCAATAAACTCACATCTTCTTGAAGGAAAGACAAAGGAATATTTTATAAACACATCAGGAGATGCACAAACGAAGGATGGTGCATTAAATATCATGGGCAATGTCGGCATCGGCACGACGAGTCCTGGAGTAAAGCTTGATGTTGCTGGAAAGGTTAATGCAGGAGGCATGGTATTAGGTGATAATTCAGGAAAAAGAATTCAAACTTCATCAAATATGGGTTTCAGAGCTGCTACTAGCGGCACAGATCACCTAATTATAACAACATCAGGCAATGTCGGCATCGGGACGACGAGTCCAGGGGCGAAGTTGGAAGTGCAAGGTGGATCGATTAGGGCAACAGGGGGTTTGATTATAGAGACAAGAACTTCAGACCCGGCAAGTCCAGCCACAGGCCAAACGTGGTTAAGAACTGATATTAATCCTTAAATTTCGGAGATTATTATGAGAAGAACTAAATCTTATAAGAGAATTTCGGTTTTACTCATTTCAGTTCTATTTACTGTATCTTTTTTGTCAATATTTTACACTGAAGAAATATCTGCTGAGAAGGGTTTCCAAGACATCGGTTTAAGAGTTTATAACGGTACTCAGATCGTTGCCATTGCAGCCGAACCTGCAGGAACCTTAACTTCTCCCTTAAGAATTGCTAAAAATGGAGCTATATATGGCATTGTTTTAGTTGAGCCGGGAGACGCAAATGACTCTGGCGTAAGAATCCAGACAAGTTCAGGAATAAAAGCCTTAAGAAAATATGTGTTCCTCCCAACAGCATATGTGAGCATCGGTATGTCGAAGAGACGTGTATTCGAGACCTGGTACATAGTAACAGCAACGGTTACAGTTACAGAGAATACAGTTTCCGGACCACCTATCGTCGGAGTGACCCTACGGGGAACATGGGGTGGGGCTTGGGGTGGCACTGTTTCCGGCACAACAAATGCAAATGGCCAAGTCAGCTTCGTCGGGACACAGTGGGTAGAAAGTGGATCGTGGGTCTCATTCACCGTTAATAAAATAACGATAGACAGCATCGAGTATGAGCTTGCCGGAGTATCGAGTCGTTCAATAGGAATTTAGAAAGATAAAAGACCTCGTGTAAAAAAATCCCTCGATAAAAGGACTTCGGATCCAGTAAGCCCGGAAACAGGCCGTATGTGGATCCTTAATCCTTAAATTTCGGAGATTATTATGAGAAGAACTAAATCTTATAAGAGAATTTGGGTTCTACTCATTTCAGTTCTATTTACTGTATCTTTTCTGTCAATATTTTACACTGAAGAAATATCTGCTGAGAAGGGTTTCCAGGACATCGGTTTAAGAGTTTATAACGGTACTCAGATTGTTGCCCTTGCAGCCGAACCTGCAGGAACCTTAACTTCTCCCTTGAGAATTGCTAAAAATGGAGTTATATATGGCATTGTTTTAGTTGAGCCAGGAGATGCAAATGACTCTGGCGTAAGAATCCAGACAAGTTCAGGAATAAAGGCCTTAAGAAAATATGTGTTCCTCCCAACAGCATATTTGAGCATCGCTATGTCGAAGAGGCGAGTCTTCCTGACCTGGTACACGGTAACGGCAACGGTTACGGTTACAGAGAATACCTCTTCCGGACCACCTATCAGCGGAGTGACCGTACAGGGAAGATGGAGTGGAGGTTATAATGCCACTGTTTCCGGCATAACAAATGCAAATGGCCAAGTCAGCTGGACGACAGTGGGGATAGGAGAGGGTAGCTGGGTCTCATTCACCGTTAATAGAATAACGACAGTCAACAACGAGTATGACCTTGCCGGAGTATTGAGTCGTTCAATAGGAATTTAGAAAGATAAAAGACCTCGTGTAACAAAATCCCTCGATAAAAGGACTTCGGATCCAGTAAGCCCGGAAACAGGCCGTATGTGGATCCTTAATCCTTAAATCTCGGAGATAATTATGAGAAGAACTAAATCTTATAAGAGAATTTGGGTTCTACTCATTTCATTTCTATTTGCTGTATCTTTTCTGTCAATATTTTACACTGAAGAAATATCTGCTGAGAAGGGTTTCCAAGATATCGGTTTAAGAGTTTATAACGGTACTAAGATTGTTGCCATTGCAACCGAACCTGCAGGAACCTTAACTTCTCCCTTAAGAATTGCTAAAAATGGAGCTATATATGGCATTGTTTTAGTTGAGCCAGGAGATGCAAACGACTCTGGCGTAAGAATCCAGACAAGTTCAGGAATAAAGGCCTTAAGAAAATATGTGTTTCTCCCAACAGCATATGTGAACATCGCTATGTCGAAGAAGCGAGAGTTCCAAACCTGGTACACGGTAACGGCAACGGTTACGGTTACAGAGAATACCTCTTCCGGACAACCTATCGTGGGAGTGACTGTACAGGGAACATGGAGCGGAGGTTATGGTGGCAATGTTTCCGGCACAACAAATGCAAATGGCCAAGTCAGCTTCAAGACAAGTTGGATAGGACAAGGATCGTGGGTCCACTTCACCATTAATAAAATAACGATAGGCAGTAACGAGTATGACCTTGCCGGAGTATTGAGTCGTTCAATAAAAACTTAAAAAGATAAAAGACCTTGTGTAACAAAATCCCTCGATAAACTGGAGCTTTCTGTTCCAGTATCGAGGTATTTTTTTATATTTTGATGCTACTGCCGGTAGGGAGCGACCGCCTCGTTTTTACTTCCTTTCCCCCTCACCCTTACCCTCTCCCCCAGGGGAGAGGATTTCCCCCTCACCCTTACCCTCTCCCCCAAGGGAGAGGATTATTCCCCCTCACCCTGCTTTTCTCCCCTATCTATCTCTCTTTTCACTGTTTAAGAATGGGCTATTTTCTGAAGTTAACAAAAAATTAACATTTTTTTAACATGACTGTAACATATTTATGATATAATATTAATGGGATAGATAGAAGCGAAGCCACTAAGAATCTTATTTATTCATACGCTAATAAAAAACTCTTGACAAAACAGGTAATATTCTTGTATTTTAATATAATATATAAAATTGGGGAGGGCAGGTGATGAGAAAAAGAATCCGCAAGTGGTTGGGAAGAAGATTGACCATTTTATTAATTCCTCATGATAAGTCCCGCCCGATACGAACTAGCCTCTCTTTAAACTTTATCTATTCTGTCTTAATTCTATGGATATTTTCATTAGCCTGCTCAGTATTCATTATAAGTCGAGAAATAAACTACTGGGAAACTGTCAGAGCTAACAAGGTGCTTCGAGAAAAAGCAGAATACTTCGTAAAGTCCCTGGCAGAAGAGAGGGACCTCATCTGTGAACTGAGGGAGATGGACACGCAACTTAGAGGGCTCTTACATATGAATAACCCCAAAGACATAATCGAACTTGGTGGAATAGGTGGACCTACTATTGAAGATGCGCGTAGCCTCGCATTAGTCCTGCAGAGTGGAAATGGTCTCAGCAAAGAATTATTTCAGATGAATCTTAATGAACTGGAAAGGGAAACCTGGGAAAGAAAACAGAGCTTTCACGAAATAAGCGACTACCTCACTTATAAGAGAACCCTGTTACTGGCCACCCCATCTATATGGCCTACTTTTGGTCGAGTTTCTTCTGGCTATGGCTGGCGCATCCATCCTCTGACTACGAGAAGACATTTTCATTATGGAATTGATATTGCCAATTTAAAGGGAACCCCTGTGCGAGCAACTGCTGATGGGAGAGTGGTCCTGGCTGGCTGGCAGGGAACCTATGGCAGGATCGTAATAATTGACCACGGACATGGATTCTCTACCCGTTACGCTCATAATTCAACCATACTAGTAAAACCTAGAGAAAAAGTCAAGCGAGGACAGATGATAGCTCTAATGGGTAGCACAGGGAGGTCTACTGGGCCCCACCTCCTATACGAAGTCTGGTATCAAGGTAAACCTGTAAATCCCCTCCTCTATGTAAAAAGTAAGCCGCTTTTTGCAAACCGTTAATTGCACGAATGCGTAAAATTCCTATCTTCAGAGAACGGTTGTAGTGCAGGTAGTCCACTCTTTTCCGATGCCATCGCGGTTTCGGGAAGGGGTAGAGTGTGAAAAATATTAATTTCTTTTAGGAGGCAGAAGCATGTTTGGCAAGAAAGAAGAAGTAGGAAAAGTGGGGAAGGTAGATACTCTGATCGGCCAAGGGGCAGAAATCAAAGGAACAATCTCCACCAAAGGTACCCTCAGAATTGATGGTAGTGTTGATGGTGGAGTGGCAAATGCTGAGGCAGTTATTGTAGGCGAAGATGGGAAAGTGAAGGGAGATATAAATGCTCAAACTGTAGTTGTGGGAGGGAAAATTACTGGAAATATCACTGCTTCCGCCAGCATTGAAATGCTTCCCCACTCACAGGTCAAAGGGGATATCAGTGCACCACAACTCTATATAGCTGAAGGAGCCATCTTTGAAGGAAACTGTGTAATGAGCAAAAACCAGGAAAAAGTAATCGAACCAGAATTTAAATCAAAAAATACGAAATAATTTCTCTCCAAATTCTATTCTCTTTTCCCCAATTTTTCCATAACCTTCGTTATTTCCTCTTTTAAAGCACCGTTTTCTACAATCTGTTCTGCTACTTCTAAATACTCGACAGCTTCTGGATTAGCCATTTCAGCTATAGACTGAAGAGCGCAAAACCTTATCTTCTCCTGTTCAGCAGAGTCTTCAATTACTGCAATGAGTGCAAGGATGTTTTTCTCATCTTCAATATAGCCCAATAAGTCGACAGCCCAATACCTGAATTTCCAATTTTTAGTCTTATCCTGAATCACGCTGACTAATACCGGTGAGGCTACCTTACCTAAGTCGATTAGCCTTGCCGATTGTATCATTGTAGACTTTCCCACAACATCCAGATTTTCGCTGCTCTGGCAAATTTTTTCCACCTCAGTAAGATCTTTCTTTATCCTCTTTTCTGTTTTTTTATCAACATGATACTCAGGAACAGGAAGAGGCACTCTTTTTTTAGGCGCAGGGTAACAACCACTTAAGAAAAGAATTAAAATAATAGAACAGGTATAGAATTTTTTCATCTCAAAAAATAAACTATTAAGGGAATGGTCACGATGCTCAGGAGAGTGCCCACCAGAATCATCCCTGCAGCAAAGTCTGCATCTGCTTCATACTTTTTTGCAAAAATATACGTGAGCACTGCCGAAGGCATTGCTGAAGATATCAAGACTACAGAAGCTCCCGGACCGGAGAAGTTAAGAAGCCTAACCAGAATTAAAGCTACCAGAAATCCTCCGCCCATCCGAAGGATGACGCCAACATTTACCAGTTTTAAATGTCGCCTCCCGATAAAGTTCAGCTGATACCCCACAAGAGCTACCATCGCCGGAAGAGCTACTACTTTGAGACCCTGGGAAACATGGAGAAACACTTGGGGAATACCTACCCTGGCCTGGTTTAGCACTATTCCCGCTAAGGCGGCGTAAATCATCGGCATTTTAATTATCTCCAGAAAATGCTCTTTACGACTGACCAGATAGATGCCCAGGGTGAAGTGGAGCAGCCCTGCTATCAGACTGTAAATCACGCTATAGGTCATCCCCTCCTTGCCAAAAAAGAGGGTATTTATGGGAATTGGCAGATATATAGCGTTCATAAACATTATGGGAAGGCAAATCTGTCGAAACTCGACACCAGAGAGAGTAGAAAAAAGATATGCCATAAAACCGCAAGTAATAACAACTGCTGCGGCGATTAGGGCAACATTTCTTGCTATAAGTAAATCGGCTGAACTTTCCCACATAGAAAGTAAAAAGAAAAAAGGAATAAGCACATAGAGGGAACCCTCTATTACCACGGAAATTAATGGCTTGACAAACTCTACCTTTACCTTTCCTATAAGATAGCCAATAAATACGAAAACAAAAACTTTGGATACTAATTTAAGAAGCACTTCTATCAGCGTGCCCATGACAATTTCCTTGACCAATACACTGAATTTTTAATATAATAAATGCCTAATGATGAACTTTGTGAGAAAAAACGTAAAGATCTTTTTATGGTGTATTGCTACTGCATTTATTGGCGGTGTATTTCTCTGGAATTTCTCCACACGGCGCTTAATCGATTGCGTGGTTCAGGTTAACGGAACTAAAATTCCCTACTCTTCCTTTTTGGACTCAGTCAACACGAGAATTCGTAACTGGTACGACCAAAATCCCGAAGGAGAACTCAGCGATGACCAAAGAAGAGAAATCAAATCCGAAGTCCTGAATTCCCTTGTCCAGGAACAGCTCCTTCTTCAAGAAGCAAAAAGGTACGGAATTTATGCAAGCCAGAGCGAAGTAATAAATACAATACGCTCGCTTCCCCAATTCCAGAAAGAGGGAAAGTTTGACCCTCGATTATATTTTTACATTCTCCAAAACTATTTTCGCACCGAACCGGCTGTATATGAAACCCAGATTAAACGAGTAATTGCCAATCAAAAAATGAGAGATTTTATTATTTCCAGTGTTAAAGTCACCGACCAAGAAGTAAAAGACGAATACGAGCGAAGAAAACCAAAAGATAAAGAAGAAGATTTCAAGAAAGATTTTCTCCAAGAAAAGAAAATCCTCTTCTACAGGCAATGGCTGTTAAGCTTATATCAAAAAGCAAAGATAATTAACAACTTAGATAAAATTGAAGGAGGCTCCTAAACCTTCACACTAAATTTTTCAAGCAATTCCTTCAATAATTTCCGGGGCATACCCACCACATTATCCACAGACCCTTCCAGCAACTTCACAAAGGCATCGTTCTTCTGTTTAACCCCATAAGCTCCTGCTTTATCCAAATGCATCCGGCTTACCCTGGAGAGCTCTCCACTGGTGAGCTTTTTCATCCTCACCCTGGAAACTTCATGCCCCACAACCTTTCTACCCGTTTTAGCATCAACAACTGCAACTCCTGTATAAACTTCATGAGTTGTGCCACTTAATCGTCTCAAAATCTCTTTTGCTTCCTCGACTGTTCCGGGCTTACCGATAATCTCGAATTTCAATATCCCTTTATCAATAGTGGGCAGAGCAACTATCGTGTCCGCACCAATAACCAGTCCCTCAGAAAGCCTCCCAGAAACTTCTTTTGCTTTTCGTAACGCCAATTTCTCGACTATTTTCCAGGGCACCAATTTCCCTCTACAAGAGACCGGGTGTTCCTCGCAAAAGCGAGATGGCATCACTTGAAATTTTAAGCCCAACTGAGAGAGAATCTGTTGCCTACGAGAAGAACTGGAAGCTAAAATCAATCTCTTCATCTTCCACCAATTCCGGGGACACAATACTTAATTCTGAGATGGTGAACAGTTTAACGGGGTTTACCAGCCTCTATCGTTATCTTCCTCATTTCCCTACTCAAGTAATTTGCTCCATAACCGGTTATAAAACCAGTAACCACCGCTGCCACTATCAAAAATGGGAGTATTAAAAATATCCCCTTATGCCTTATCAGGAAAAGATAAGCAAGGAAAAGTTGCGTAACATTATGGCTCACTGCTCCCAGAATGGACACTCCTATAATGCTAAAACCAAAAAGATACTGTGGAGAAGGATTGGACTTTCCTATCCTCCCCAGACTATAAACCCCACCCATTACCAGAGCACTCACCAGCGCACCAGAAAAACTCAAGAAGAAACCCGGGGTAAAAAATGTTCCTAGAAGGAAAGAACTCAAAATCGTCCTCAACACAGCCACCTGAACTGCTACAGCATATCCAAAGATAACCAGACTGGTCAAAGTAATCATATTTGCCAGCCCCAGCCGGAGCCAGGGAAGCGGATGGGGAAAGAGACTCTCCACTATCTGTAGCGTGGAAGCAACAGCAATCAAAACTGAAATATATGCTATTTTCTTCTTCCCATCCATACTTTAAATTTCCTCCAAAATTGAAGTGGAAAAGCGGGTTCAATATATTCGACAAGGTAGTGTAGTCCTTTATGGGCGCCCCGATTTATCGGGGCGGGGACAAGCCCCTACACTACCTACATAAACGCGGAGCTATCATTCCGCTACTCCTTTTAATAACTCACTGCATCGATTTTAGGACTTTCCTTCCCTTCTATAGTGACCAACACCTTATTTGGTAAACAGATAATATTCTGGCCTGGTTTATTTATCCATCCTGTATTTACGCATATTTTTTGAAAACAGGATGATTCTACCGCTCTCACTCTTCCTTCTTTAATCTCTATAACCACCCTTCCTTTTTCACCCTCAAGATTAATCCTTCTATCTGTTTTTAAGGAGACCCTTTGAACGGGACCGTTACCAACTTTAATTAAAGCTTCCTTTCCCTCATTGGAAATAAAAAAAAGCCTCACAAAAGAGAAAGAAGCAATGGCAACCAGGGTAAACATTAGAATCCTATCATTTCTAGTTAACATACTCAATCTTGGAAATCAATCCCGAAGAAACAGAGACATCTCCTTCCTTATTAACAATAACTCCTTCCACCCCTTCTAAATTCTCAATTAAAGCCATGCCTTCCTTGGGGCCCAAAACAAATATTCCCGTAGCCAGTCCATCAGCAAAGGTAGCTTCTTTAGCCACAATAGTCACGCTCTGACACTCATCCGCAGGATAGCCTGTCTTGGGATTTATGATATGGTGGTATTTTTTCCCTCCAGAAAAAAAGAAACGTTCGTAATCGCCAGAAGTAACGATTGCCCTATTCTCTACCTCAATAGTTCCCAAAATTTCTCTTTCTCTTCGAGGATGTCGAATACCGATGCGCCAGGGTTTCCCCTGTTTTCTTCCCAAAACATACATATCTCCTCCTGCATTAACCATAGCGCTGTTTATATTCTTATCTTTCAAAACCTTTATTGCAGCATCCACCGCATATCCTTTGGCTATACCTCCGAAATCAATACCCATATTTCTTTTAACAAATTTTATTTTCCCATTTCCTATGATTATATTATTGTAATTTACTAATTGTAATTTCTTTTCAATTTTTTTCTTATCTGGCACTTCAATATTCTCTCCCTCAAACTTCCAGATTTTCCACAAGGGATAGATAGTAATATCAAAACAGCCTTTAGTGAGCTTTGACAGGAGAACCGATTCTCCGAGCAGGGAGAAAAGTTCATCGCTAACGGGTATCCAACCTTCTACCAATAGAGACCCTTTTTTTTCCTCAAGGAAAGCCTCCTTATTAATCCTGGAAACTTCGCTTCCCGGAAAAAAACAGGACATCTTCTGTTCAACTCTTTTCATCTCTTCCATTGAACTATTAATAGCTTTCTCCGCTTCAGCTTTCCTCTTGTGGTATACTTTGATTTCTACTACAGTATCCATTAAAAATTCTACTTTACTATATTCTTTCTTCCCGCAACCAGAAATAAAAATTATAAGAAAGACAAAAATCAGAGCTCTAAATTTTTTCATTTTTCCTATCTAAAGCTTTTATGTTTATTTTCTCTCCACAATTTTTGCAGCTCTCTCCCGCAAGACCCACCATCCTGGTATGGTAACCCCGACGCTCAATAAGTATTTCCTTGCAACTCGGACAATAAGTATTAGATTCAGGCTTTTCCCAGACATTACCCAGGTATACATGCTTCAATTTCTTTTGAGCAATTTTTCTCACCCTTTCCAGAGTAGCCAGAGGTGTAGCTTTGATAGTCATCTTATAACATGGATAGTAACGGGAGAAATGTAACGGAATTTCATCGGATAAAGAATAGAGCCAATCAGTCAGGTCTTCAACTTCACTATCAGAGTCGTTGAGAGTGGGAATGACCAGATTTGTGACTTCCACGTGCTTCTTCTGCCTCACCATAATTTCTACCGTGCGTAGAACATCTCCTAACTTGGCTTTACAATAATCCTTATAAAAATCGTTCCGAAAAGATTTAACATCAACATCGGCTGCGTCAATATAAGGCAAGAGATTGACCAAAGGTTCTTCATTAATATAGCCATTAGTAACCAGAACATTTTTCAAATTGTATTTATGTGCTTCATGAGCAGTTTCCAGAAGATACTCAAAGTTAATCAACGGCTCATTGTAAGTATAGGCTATGCCAATAGAATCGTACTCCTTTGCCAGTCTTACAGCATCATCAGAAGTAACAGTTTTGGTGGGAGCCTCACCTATTGTGGCCTGAGAAATCCCATAATTTTGACAACCTTTACATTTAAAGTTGCAGCCAACTGTCCCCAGTGATAGAATTTCTCTTCCTGGATAAAAATGGTAGAGAGGCTTTTTCTCAATAGGGTCCAGATTTACTGAGGTAAACTGGTCGTATACTAAAGCAAATAATTTCCCTTCCACATTTTTTCGAGTGCGACAGATGCCAGTCTTTCCATCATCAATGATGCATTGATGCGGACATAAGAAACACTGCACTTTATTCTCTTCCTCCAGCGGTAGGTAGTACAGCGCCTCCTTCATAAATCTCCTTTCCTTTTCCGTAAAGCAAGTGTATCAGAAATCCATTGTAAATAGTCTTTATTTCCTTCGACTATGGGAAGAGCAATTACTTCTGGAACTTCATAACTATGAATTTCCTTTACTCTTTTCACAACCTTGTTTACCATTTTCCCTTGAGTCTTAACCACCAACATCCACTCCTTACTCGATTCAATCTTACCCTTCCACCAGTAAAGGGACTCAACACCAGAGAGAATATTAACACAAGCTGCCAATTTCTCCTCTACCAAAACCCTGGCGAGTTTCTTTGCCTCTTCCTCACTCCCTGAAGTGATAAATATCACTATTTCGTTCATGGGCTTCTCTTTTTTGAAATTCTTTTTCTCTTCGACTTAAATCTCTTCTTACCCAAGGGATTCTTTACATAATTATCCCGACATCTCTTACAGAGAACAAACTCAAATCCCACACAGATATCCTTCTCCAGTTTCTTCCCTCGTATCTTCTTAATCTTTTTCAATAAATCTTTTATCTCTTTTTCAAAATCGCGCGTTAAATCTAAAAGGCCGATTTCTAAACCATCGTAAGCAGCATATGAAGCTATCTTTACCAGATACCGATTTCTCACGATTTTCTTACCGCATAACTCACATCTATATTCCAAAGAAAAAGAAGAAAAAGGGGTCAGAGTCATTTTTCGCCGCCCTTTCGGGAGGACTCCAAACCTTTACACAATCTCATTTCACCATTACTATCGAATTGGTTGGACATTTTTCAACACAGATTCCACAATTTGTGCACTTCTGGTAGTCGATGATAGCCAAATTATTTTCTATCTTAATAGCGCCCGGCTCACAAACCTTAACGCAGATACCACAGGCAATACAACCCACCTTACATATCTTCCGAACTATCGCTCCTTTATCAACAGAACTACATTTCACGTAAACTTTAGCTTTTTTAGGAATGAGACTGATTACTTTTGTAGGGCAGACCTCAACACATTTTCCGCATGCGGTACATTTATCCATTAAAATCTCAGGCGTCTTACCCTTTTCCCAGCGAATTGCATCAAAAGGACAGACATCCTTACATGTGCCCAGTCCTAAACATGCATAACTGCAAGCCTTGTATCCATCAGCTACAAGATGGGCTGCGCGACAGTCTTCCACTCCGTTATAGTCATATTTTACCTTACTCTCATCCCCCTGACACATAACCCGGGCAACTTCCGCTTCTCCAACCTCAATTTTTTTCCCGAGAATCTCCCCTATTTTGTAAGCAGTCTCCTCACTAACCACTGGACAGGAAGTCACTCCGGCTTCACTTCTAAGTAAGGCCTCTGTCATACCCCTACACCCGGCAAAGCCGCAAGCGCCACAGTTAGTCCCTGGCAGGAAATTCAATATTTTTTCCTCCCTGGGATCAACCTTTACAGCAAACTTTTTGCCAGCCAGAGCTAAAAGAAGACCAAAAAGAAGTCCCAGACTACCCAAAGTAATTACAGAGATTAAGACCATAAGTTCCTCATAACCCAAACAGACCCTTAAAGCCCAAAAATGCTAAAGACATCAAAGCAGCTATGAAAAATGCAGTGGGATATCCCTTTAAGGGCTCGGGAATGGGTGCAATCTCCAACCTGATTCTAATTCCAGTAAAGAGCATTATAGCTACTGTATAGCCTAAAGAGACTCCCAGAGCATATATAACAGTTTGAATAAAAGCGTAATTATAATCGACGTGAAGGAAAGCGACTGCCAGGATAGCACAATTGGTGGTAACCAGAGGAAGATATATTCCCAGGGCTCGATACAGGTGAGGAATATGCCTTTTCAAGAAAAGTTCCTCCAACTGAACTAAAGAGGCGATGACCAATATGAAAGTTGAGATTTTCAGAAATTCCACATTCAGTGGCAACAGGAAAGCATGGTAGAGAATCCAGGTAACAGCTGAAGATATAGTCATTACGAAAATAACCGCCATACTCATCCCTAAGGAAACTTCCATCTGGCGAGAAACGCCAAAGAATGAACAGAGCCCAAGAAAGCGCATAAGTATAATGTTATTTATTAAAAGAGCCGAAATGAAGATACCGAATAAACTTACCTCATCCATTAAATTCCTCTATTAAATTGAATTAAAGAATTCATTTTCTTCTATTCTTCCACCAGTTGAGGATTCCCATTAGAAAACCAATAGTTAAATATGCTCCGGGAGGGAAAACCATAATCAAAGCAGGATGAAAGATGAATCTACTTGAGCCAAATATTGTGCCATTCCCTAAAACCTCTCTAATTATTCCAATGGTGACTATCACCAAAATAAATCCCAATCCCATCCCCAGTGCATCCAAAAACGAATCTATCAGAGAGTTCCGATAGGCAAATGCCTCAGCCCGTGCCAAAATAATACAATTCACCACAATCAAGGGAATAAAAACACCCAAGGATCTATGAAGAGGTGGAAAATATGCAGCCATAAAATAATCAGCTATAGTAACAAAAGTAGATATAATAATAACAAAGATAGGAATACGAATATCCTCAGGAATAACTTTACGACAAAGCGAAACTACCGTGCTGGAAAGAGTCAATACAAAAATTGTGGCAATCCCCATCCCCAGAGCATTAATTGCAGTATTGGAAACTGCCAGGAGAGGACAGAGCCCGAGTACTAACACTAAAACCGGGTTCTCCCTCAGAACCCCATTAGTAAAACTTTTCAACTTAGCCATACCACTCACCATCCAACTTGCATAATCTGTAGTGTAACCCTTTATGGGCGCCCCGATTTATCGGGGCGGGGACAATCCCCTACACTACCAATTGCACAGTTACTCTATCTCCTACTTTCAATGCTTTGGTGTTCTCCGGGATAATGGCAATACCGTCACACTCTATCATTGATTTAAGAATTCCCGACCCCTGAGGCCCTGTGAGGGAAGCAAAATATTTATGATTCCTGTAATCCAATTTCACCCGGAGGAAATGTCTCCTATTATCCTTTTTCACTATGGGAGTTCTTAGAAAAGCAGAAATTTCAGGTAAATCTACAGCTCTATCCACGAGCTTCATCATAAGGGGACGCACAAACTCCAGAAAGGAGACCATCGAAGAGACAGGATTGCCTGGCAAACCAAAAACTGGCATCCGCCCGATATAGCCAAAACTGATTGGCATCCCTGGTTTCATCGCTACCTTCCAGAATCTCTCTTTATATCCCAGAGAAGTCAGAGCCTCACGCACAAAATCGAACCTCCCCATAGAAACCCCGCCGGAAATAAGCATTATATCGGAATTAAGGCCCTTTCTCATTTTTCTCAACAGTTTAACTTTCTCATCGCCAGCTATTCCCAGAGGAAGCGGAACACCACCAAATTTTTCCACAAGACCACGTAAGGAAAATGTGTTTATATCTCTCACTTTGCCCGGACGCAACCTCTCCCCAGGTTCAATGATTTCATTACCGGTAACTAATATAGCCACCACTGGTTTTTGAAAGACCCTCACTCTCTTCCTTCCCATAGAAGCGAGCATCCCCAATTCACCTGGACCGAGAGCTGTGCCTTTCTCTAAAACCACCTCTCCTTTTCTCACATCTTCTCCTGAATAGCGCACATTTTTACCAGGTTTAATCTGGCGAAGTATTCTCACAATTCCTGAGGCAACTCTCTCTGTATCTTCCACGGGAACAACACTATTACAACCTTCTGGAATCGGAGCACCTGTCATTATAGCCATAGCCTCACCCAGTTTTAATCTCTTGTTAACAGATTTTCCACAAGCCACAACCCCCACTACTTTCAACTCTCGAGGAACGTTCTTCAGATCATCTGTATCTATTGCATAGCCATCCATTGCCGAATTATCTGTATAGGGAATATTATTTTGAGCAGTTACATCTTCAGCAAGCACCCTTCTATGCACGCGAGAAAGAACTACCCATTCCCATTCCATCGGTTTGGTATCTTCAAGCACTATCTTTAAAGCCTGCCCAAACTTCAACATTTTATCTAAGCATCCTCCCAGTTACATCCTTGTTGTAGCAGCAAAGCGTAAGCTTTGCTTTCTTTTAGCAGTGGGCGACCATAAAGGTCGCCCCTACGCGATCGCTCTGCAGCTACAACTAAAACATTTGAAAGATAGTTTGTGATATGTAATCCCCCAATGAAATCGGGGGTGAAATACATCCCGCCCTTTCGGGCGGACTCCAAACTTTTTAGCGTTAAGAAATTCCCGAGCGATGAACAAACTATTTTTCAAATATCTCACCTCAACA
>WJOT01000059.1 GCA_009619095.1 Clostridia bacterium | reverse complement strand
GGAAGAAGCATCACTGATTGGACTTTGTGATGGAGAAACCATTATTCCCACAATACCTTCGCAGGACCATAAACCAGTTTTTGACCAGGATAGGGGACCAAATACAGGAGGAATGGGAGCATATGCTCCTGCACCGGTGGTGACTGAGGAAGTTTATTGCTGGGCCGAAGGGAGGATTTTCAATAATTTTCTTAAAGGGGTGAAAGCGGAAGGGATAGAATTTAAAGGTGTAGTATATGCCGGGATTATGGTTACTAGAGAGGGGCCCAAAGTTCTTGAGTTCAACGTTCGCTTTGGTGACCCGGAAAACCAGGCAGTCTTACCTTTGTTAAAGACAGATTTAGTTGATCTCCTGGAAGCTACGATTGATGGGAAATTAAAAGATGTTCCAATTGAGTGGGAGAAGAAGTCCTGTGTCTGTGTTGTGGTTGCCTCGGGTGGATATCCAATGTCGTACGAAAAGGGCAAAGAGATATCCGGGCTGGATAAGGTTGGGAAAAGGAACGATGTTTATGTATTCCATGCGGGAACGAAGAAAGATGGGAGTCGTTTCTTAACTTCTGGTGGTCGGGTTATGGGAGTCACCGGTTGGAAAGATACCTTGGAAGGGGCAATAGATTTGACCTATGAGGCTGTTAAAGAAATTAGTTTTGAGGGAATGCATTATAGGAAGGATATCGGAGCTAAGGGATTGAGAGTGAAGAAAAGTTAGTTTGCTCGTCGCAAAAGGAGAGATGATGAAAAAGGCAGTTGTGGGAATAGTATTGGGATCGGATTCGGACCTTTCTACTATGAAAGAGTCGACAAAAATCCTGGAAAAATTTAAGGTCCCTTATGAGATGACAATCTCCTCTGCGCACCGTTCTCCTAAGAGGACACTCGATTACGCTAAGAGAGCGGAGAAGAGGGGACTGAAAGTTTTAATTGTTGGCGCTGGCGGAGCAGCACATCTTGCGGGAGTAATTGCTGCTCACACCACTCTTCCTGTTATTGGCGTTCCTATGCATACAGGTCCACTGAAGGGGAGAGACTCTCTATACTCTACTGTGCAGATGCCTAAAGGAGTGCCTGTGGCCACGATGGCCATTGGGAAATCAGGGGCGATAAATGCAGCTATTATGGCAGTGGAGATTCTTGCTTTAAGTAATGCAAAGATTCGGAAAAAATTGAAGAAATATAAAGCTGACTTGGCGAAGGATGTGGAGAAGAAAGGTAAGAGATTGGAAAGATTGGGCTACCAGAAATACTCAAGTTCATAATTAAGGAGTAAATAATAAATGATTAGAGAGACAATATTTGGCGTAGTTGGTGGGCTGGGCTTATTTATATTTGGTATACATCTTATGGGTGCCGGGCTACACAAAGCTTCTGCAGATAAGATCAGGAAAATCCTTGCTGCTCTAACCTCTACACCATTTATGGGTATGCTCGTTGGCGCAGGAGTAACATCGCTTATTCAGTCCTCCAGCGCTACTACGGTGATGTTGGTGGGATTTGTTAATGCCGGGCTGATGACTTTGAGACAGGCAATTGGCGTGATTTTGGGAGCCGATATTGGCACGACAATTACTGCTCAATTAATCGCTTTTAAATTGACTGATTTTGCTTTACCAATTATCGGGCTGGGTATGGCGATGAACATCTTCGCTAAAAAGAAATTCTATAAGAGTATTGGAGAATTTCTGTTCGGTTTCGGTATTCTCTTTTTGGGTCTGAAGATATTGACGGGTTCAGTAGAGCCTTTTGGAGCTAGTGAGTCTGTGCGTAATGCCTTTATCATCTTTAGTAAGAGTCCTATCACTGGCATAGCTACTGGTATGATAGTAACAATGCTGGTCCAATCGAGTAGTGTTACCGTGGGCTTAGTTTTGGCTTTAGCTTCTACGGGGTTAATAGACTTAAGTGGAGCAATACCTCTAATTTTGGGAGACAATATTGGTACTTGTATAACTGCACTTCTTGCTTCTATGGGCACGACTATTTCTGCAAAGAGGACAGCCATTGCCCATGTTACATTTAAAGTTGTAGGAGTCGTTCTTCTCTTGATTTTCCTGCCTTATTATCAAAAGTTGATTGCGGCTACTACAACTAATATTATGCGCCAATGTGCTAATGCCCATACAATATTTAATGTAATGATTACTATGCTTTTCCTTCCCCTGGCAGGAGTTCTGGCCCGCACGATTGAAAAAGTTGTTCCTGGCAAGGAGACTGTTGTGGAGGCAGGTCCTAAGCATCTGGAAAAACACCTTTTAAACACACCTGTTTTAGCTTTGCAAGCAGGTATACATGAGACGATTCATACTCTAGGTCTGGTCAAAGAGATGATAGATGATTCTATTGAAGGATTTATGGAAGACGATATTAAGGCATTGGATAAAGTTTCCCAGGGTGAAGAGGCTGTGGACAGCTTGAGGATGGCGGTTTCAAATTATCTGGTGGAACTGATGCAGAGGGAATTGAGCGAGGAAGAGTCGAAGAAGATACCATCTCTTTTGCACATAATTAATGATGTTGAGCGAATCGGCGACCATGCGGAAAACTTGAGGGACCTGGCAGAAAGGAAAATTGATGAAAAGTTACCTTTCTCCAAGATGGCAAATAGTGAAATCCGCCAGCTACAGGGAGAAATAGATGAGATGGTGAAGGAGGCTATTTCTGCACTTAAGACCAATGAGGTTAAGGAGGCACAAAAGGTAATTGAGAGGGAGTCTCGAGTTAACCTTTTGAGGAATAAATTAAATCAGAATCATGTTAAGAGGTTAGAAGATGGAACATGTAAAGTGCTTTCCGGGATAGTTTTTCTGGAGATGGTTAGTAACTTTGAAAAGATAGGGGACCATCTGACCAATATCGGTCAGGCGGTTATTTCTCCGCTACAGTGGGAACATATTGAGGAAAGGGAGCATATTGAGGAAAAGGAAAAAGTTTAGTGGAGTCCTCCCGAAAGGGAAGGGTGGAGTGTCAAGCGAAAGCTTGACTCAGTGAAACTCTCGTTTCACACTCCAGAATTTAGTTGCCCCCGATTTCATCGGGGGACTCCAGAGTTTTTGGAATCCTCCCGAAAGGGAGGGAGGTTCTTATGGTTACTTATAAAGAAGCCGGAGTAGACATTAAGAAGGCAGAGAAGCTGGTAAAGAAAATAAAAGGGATTGTTTCTGGAATTGGGGGGTTTTCTGGTTTTTACCCGATGGAGCTGGCGAGATATAAGAAACCCTTTCTCGTTGCTTCCACTGACGGGGTAGGAACAAAACTAAAAATTGCACAACTCATAAGAAAACATAATACAGTGGGTATCGACCTTGTGGCAATGTGTGTTAACGACATTATAACTTGTGGAGCAAAACCGATGTTCTTCCTTGACTACTTTGCCACGGGAAAGCTGGAGCTGGGAGTTGCTGAGGAAGTAATCAAGGGAATTCATAAAGGCTGCCTTCAGGGTGGCTGCCCATTGATAGGAGGAGAGACTGCTGAGATGCCTGGTTTCTATAAGAAAGGCGAATACGATTTAGCCGGCTTTTGTGTGGGTATTGTGGATAGAAAAGAAGTAATAGATGGAAAAAAGATTAAACCGGGTGATATAATTTTTGGTCTTCCTTCTTCGGGCTTGCATAGTAATGGTTTCTCTCTGGTGCGCAAGATTTTTTCCCAGAAAGAATTGAGAAGCCTGGGTAAGGAGTTATTGAAACCCACAAAGATATATGTGAAAGATGTCCTTTCAGTAAGGTCTATTGTGCGGGGAATTGCCCATATCACCGGGGGAGGATTTATTGATAACATTACTCGCATTCTCCCTCAGAAGTGCCAGGCAATAATCCATCAGGGTTCCTGGAGAGTTCCCCAGATTTTCCAGCTCGTTCAGAAAAAGGGAAAGATTAAAGAAAAAGAGATGTTTCATACTTTCAATATGGGAATAGGCATGGTTCTGATTGTCTCCCCGGCTAAAAGAAAGAGACTCTTATCTCGCTTACCGCAGGCTCGGCCTATTGGAGAGGTGGTTTCTGGCAGGCGTCAGGTGAAGATAATATGAACTATAAGTTTGGAATATTCTCTACAGGAAGAGATAATGAAGCGATCAAGCTTTTTCAAGAAGTATATAATAGCATTGAACAGGGAGTCATAAACGGAGAGATAGCCTATCTATTCTGCAACAGAGTTGAAGGAGAAAAGGAGATAACCGACTCGCTTCTTAAATTGGTGAGAGACTGCGGGATTGAGTTAATCACTTTTTCTTCTAAAAGTTTTAACAGGGAGATGAGAGAGAAGGCTGTTGAGGAAAGCAAGAGTGGGGGAAGCGATTCTCCTCTCCTTATCCAGTGGAGAAACGAGTATGATAAAGAAATAATGGAGAGGATTCCTCAATCCTTCGACATCTATCTCGTAGGTTACATGCTTATAATTGGACCTGAAATGTGTAAGTCTTACAACATTCTGAATCTCCATCCAGCACCACCCGGTGGTCCTCAAGGTAGCTGGCAGGAAGTGATGAGGGAATTGATTGAGTCAAATGCAAAAGAAGCGGGTTGTATGATGCATCTGGTAACGCCCGAATTAGACAAGGGTCCTCCCATCTCATATTGCACATTTCCCATTGTGGGAAGAGATTACGAGCCACTGTGGAAGGAGTACTACTCTACCGGTAACTACTGTAAACTCTTCTCTAAAATTCGGGAGGAAGAATTCAGAAGAGAATCTCCTCTGGTTATCCATACAATAAAGGCATTTGCTGATGGAAAAGTACGGATAGAGGAAAAGAGGGTGGTGACCACAGAGGGGGAAGCTACAAAAGGTTATTGCTTGAACGAAACGATAAAATAGAAGATGCAATTTATTACTGATTGTGAAGGACCTATCTCTAAGAATGATAACGCCTTAGAACTGGCAACCAATTTTCTGCCAGAAGGCGAGAAATTTTTTACCCAGCTTAGCAGGTATGATGACTTTTTAGCATTAACCGGAAGGGAAGGATACAAGGCAGGGGATACATTGAGATTGGTCCTTCCGTTTCTGAAAGCCTACGGCACCACAGATAAAAAAATTGTAGAATATTCAAGAAAGAATATTCTTTTAATGCCTGGCGCTAAAGAGACACTCCGTTTCGTTCAGGAGAGGATGCCTTCCTTCATTGTCAGCACCAGTTACCAGCCCTATATTCAGGCGCTCTGTGAAGTCGTAGAGTTTCCTCCTGAAAATGTTTATTGTACCGAGCTAAACATAGACAAGTATAATATCTCTAAGGAGGAGATAGAAAAACTTAAGGAATTTAGCAAAGAGATATTGGCTTATCCTTTAATAGAAGTTTCTGAAATTAACAATTTAAGCCCTCAGACTAAAGAGGCTATAGATAGATTGGAAGAGATTTTCTGGAAAGAAATAATTTCTATGAAATCGGGTAAAATGCTGGAAGAGGTTAATCCGGTGGGAGGACGAGAGAAAGTCAATGCCATAAAAGATAGTCTAAAGAAATGTAACAACAGTCCTCAAGATGCTATGTATGTGGGAGATAGCATTACTGATCGAGAGGCATTAAGTTTTATAAGAGAAAATGGAGGATTGGCAGTATCTTTTAATGGCAATAGATACGCAATCGAGAAGGCTGAAGTAGTCTGTATTTCAGAAAATACAGCTCCCATTTCAGTCCTTGCAGATGCTTTTTCCCAGGGAGGTAAGGGAAAGGTGATGGAGTTGGTAGAAAACTGGAAAGAAAAGCTCCCTCTACTGGAAGTGGTAAGTGGAAATAATAGAGAACGTCTCATTTCTGAAAGCGAAAGATTCAGGAAGAGTGTAAGGGGTGAGGCAGGAAGTTTGGGATGAGAAGATGGATGTTGTCTCTATAGGTGCTGTAAACATCGATTTAGTGGCTAAGGTAGATAGGTTTCCCAACCCTGACCAGGAGACTGTAATCAGAAGCTGGGATATGGTTGGCGGTGGTTCTGCTGCCAATGTTGCCTGTGGGATTTCCCGCCTGGGAGTAACTTCCGGGTTCATTGGAAATGTGGGAGGAGACTATTTTGGAGAAATCCTGAGGGATGGTTTGAAAACGGAGAAGGTCGATATATCTTGCTTAAAAGTTTGTAAGGGAAATAGTGGGAGCGTTATTGCCATTGTTAATGAAGGTGGTGAGAGGATTCTTTTTGCCTATCAAGGAGCCAATGCAAAACTATCTCCTGAAAATATTGATAAAGATTATATAAAATCCTCTAAGTATATCTTCTTAAGTAGCATTGAAGGTGAAGAGACTATCCCGGCGATGGAACTTGCTTCCCGTTATGCTAAAGAATCTGGAGTGAAAGTATTTTTCGACCCGGGATACATATTTGTGGAAAAGGGACTGAAAATGCTTGAAGGAATTTTGAATAAAGCAACAATAGTGAAATTTAATGAGACAGAAATAAAAGAGTTAGCCAAAAGAGAAAAACTTCTCGATGCCTCGGAAACCATTGCAGAACATGGACCGGAAATTGTTCTTACCACTCTGGGAGAAAAAGGATGTTTTGTCTATTCTGGTTCGGTCAAGAAATTTATTGACTCGTATAAGGAATTCATGCCTGTGGACAAGACAGGGGCTGGTGATGCCTTCTCTTGCGGGTTTATTTTTGGTGATTTAAATAATTGGGATTTGGAAAAATCTGTAAAATTTGCTAATCTTATAGCGAGCATTTCCATTACCAGGATGGGCGCAAGGTCTGTCCCCTATCTAAAGGAATTAAAGGATTATAAAGAATATAACCAATTCTAAGAAAATTATTTTCCTCTCCTTTCAAGTGAGAAGGTCAGGGTGAGAAAAGAAAATTCCCTCTCCCCTCGGGGAGAGGGTTAGGGTGAGGGGGAATAAAAGAGGGGTATCGGGACTGGCAATAACAAAATTATAATAAAGGAGAAATTATGCCGCAAATTAAGAGAGCTCTTATTAGTGTGTTTGACAAGACAGGAATTGTAGAGTTTGCCGGTGGTTTAAAAGATTTGGGAGTGGAGATTATATCTACTGGCGGGACTGCTAAGATGTTAAAGGAAGCAGGAATACCCATCCGCTCAGTTTCAGATTATACAGGTTTTCCTGAGGTACTGGAGGGAAGGGTGAAGACTTTGCATCCTAAAGTTCATGGGGCTTTGCTTGCCGTCAGGGATAATCCCCAGCACAGGAAAGAGATAGAAAAGCATAACATAGAACTGATTGATATGGTGGTAATTAACCTCTATCCTTTTGAAGATACAGTTGCCAAAGAGGGCGTCACTAAAGAGGAGGTTATTGAGAATATCGACATCGGTGGTCCAACTATGTTGAGGTCAGCAGCCAAAAATTATAAGTGGGTGGTGCCGATTTCTAACCCCCGCCATTATGGTTCCGTCATGGAAGAGATGAGAAAGAATAAAGGTGCGATAAGCGAGGAGACCTCTCTAAAATTAACTACAGATATCTTCCAGAATTTATCTAAATATAACTACCATATCTATCAGTACTTTCTCGCTTCCTATTCCTCTCCTTCTCTTTTTCCGGATTTATTGCAACTCCAGCTGGAGAAAGTAAAGGATTTGAGGTATGGAGAGAATCCCCATCAAAGTGCAGCATTCTATAGAGAGTCAGTTAAAGGAAAAGGGCAAGGGATAGCGGGTATAGAACAATTGTGGGGCAAGGAGCTTTCTTTTAACAATATTCTGGATTTAGATGCAGCAGTCAATATAGTGGAAGAATTTGAACAGCCAGTAGCAGTGATTATTAAGCATACCAATCCTTGTGGTGTGGCTACTGGTGAGGTTCTCCTTGAGACTTATAAGAAAGCTCGCCAATGCGACCCGGTTAGTGCCTTTGGCTCCATTGTGGGGTTCAATCGGAAGGTGGATAGTAAGACCGCAGAAGAGATTGTTAAGACTTTTGTTGAGGCAGTAATTGCCCCGGATTTTGAAGATGAAGCAGTTAAGGTTCTGAAAGTAAAGAAGGATATCCGACTGTTAAAATTGTCTGGTGAAAGAAAACTATCTTCTTCCCAGCTTGATTACCGGAGAGTTTCCGGAGGGCTGTTAGCTCAGGCGAAGGATTTGAAAACTTTTGCTGATGGTCTGGAAGTAGTTACTGAAAGGAAGCCAAGCGATGTGGAATTGAAAGCTCTCCAGTTTGCCTGGAAGGTTTGTAAGCACGTTAAGTCGAATGCCATTGTTCTGGCAAGCGAAAGCCAGACGCTGGGTATTGGAGCTGGTCAGATGTCTCGTGTTGATGCAGTGAAAATTGCGGCGAGGAAGATGGGGGAGCAATTCGGGAAATATAAGGGGCTTATAGTTTTAGCTTCAGATGCTTTCTTTCCTTTCCGCGACTCTGTCGATTTGGCTGCTACCTTTGGGGTTACAGGAATTATTCAGCCGGGGGGTTCCTTGAGGGATAAGGAGTCGATTACTGCTTGTAATGAGCATAAAATTGCTATGGCCTTCACCAGAATGCGCCATTTCAGACATTAAAAAAAGAAAAGGGGTCAGAGTCATTTTTCAAAGGGCAGGTCGGTCGCCCTTTAGGGTGACGAATGTGGCACTCTAAAGAGTGCCCGACCAGGGCAGGGTGACGAACAGAGGGGGAAAATGGGACGACCATCGTGGGATGACTACTTTATGGAAATTGCTGATACTGTGGCTAAACGTTCCACCTGTCTGAGGAGGCGAGTGGGAGCAATCATTGTGCGGGACAAGAGGATTCTTGCCACAGGATATAATGGGGCTTTAACTGGGCTGATCCATTGTGAAAAAGTAGGATGTATTCGAGAGAAGAAAAACATTCCCTCCGGTCAGATGCAGGAAGTGTGCCGGGGACTCCATGCTGAACAGAATGCATTGTTATTTGCTGCTGCCAATGGTGTAAATATAAAGAATGCTACCATATATTGCACGCATCAACCTTGTATTCTCTGTGCCAAAATGATAATTCAGGCCGGGATAACTCGAGCTGTTTTTAAAGGTGAGTATCCTGATGAGATGGCACAGGAACTATTTAAAGAGGCAAAAGCGGAGCTCTGCCAGTTAAAATAGAAGCTAAAATATAGTTTATTTATGGGGAGGATAAATTGATTTCTCGCTATACTCTTCCTAAAATGGGTAAAATCTGGACTGACGAAAACAGGTTCAGGATAATGATGGAGATTGAGATAACTGTTTGCGAAGCTCTGAGTAATCTTGGAGAGATTCCCAGGAGTGCGCTCATTAAAATTAAGAGAAAAGCACGCTTTAACTTGGCAAGGATTAAAAAGATAGAGAGCAAAGTGCATCACGATATGATTGCTTTTATATCTTCTTTGAGTGAAAGTGTAGGTAGAGAAGGAAGATATATTCATCTGGGATTGACCTCTTCCGATGTCCTGGATACTGCATTGGCTGTGCAGATGGTTGAAGCTATAGATATTTTAATCGAGGACCTGGAGAATCTTTCCCGGACTCTGAAGAAGAGAGCCATAAAGCATAAGAATACAATAATGGTAGGCAGAACCCACGGAATCCATGCTGAGCCGATTACTTTTGGGTTGAAACTGGCACTCTGGTATCAGGAGACCCTGAGAAGCTTAGAGAGACTCAGGCGGGCAAGGGAAGTGATTGGTGTGGGAAAAATTTCAGGGGCAGTGGGAACTTATGCTCACGTGAATCCTAAAGTGGAACTCTATGTCTGCAAAAAATTTAGGTTGAAACCAGCCCCCATTTCCACACAGATAATTCAAAGAGACCGCCATGCTGAATACCTTTCCCTGTTGGCGTTGGTAGCCGCATCGTTGGAGAAATTTGCCCTGGAAATCAGAAACCTCCAGAGGACTGAGATACTGGAGGTAGAAGAGTATTTCAGCCCTACCCAGAAAGGCTCCTCAGCAATGCCTCACAAGAGGAATCCCATAACTTGTGAGAGAATTTGTGGACTGGCGCGTCTTGTTCGCTCCAATGCGGGAGCCTCCTTAGATAATATACCTCTATGGCACGAAAGAGATATCACCCATTCTTCTATAGAAAGAGTTATTATTCCTGATAGTACAATTCTCCTCGATTATATGTTGCAGAAGTTCGAAAATATTGTGAGAAGACTAATAGTCTATCCTCAGAATATGAAGAAGAATATGGAGAAAAGCAAAAATGCCATTTTCTCCCAGAGAGTTCTTCTGGGACTGGTAAAAAAGGGACTTTCTCGAGAGAGAGCATATGAGTTGACTCAAAGAAATGCTATGAGGGCCTGGAAGGAAGGCAGTGAATATCGTGAGCTTCTAAAAAAGGACAAAGAAGTAAAGAAATATCTTACAAAAAGAGAAATTGATGCCTGCTTCAATCTCAACTATTACTTGAGATATGTGAATATAATCTTTAAACGGCTAAAACTGTAAAGTATCTCTGTTTCACTTTCAACGGAACGGGGAGGCGGAGCATAAAATATGGCTACTTTAGTTGTGGTAGGTACCCAGTGGGGCGACGAAGGCAAAGGTAAAGTTGTCCACCTTCTCTCAGAGAAGGCCGATTATATTATCCGCTACCAGGGTGGCAACAATGCGGGACATACTGTTGTCTTTAATGGTCAGGAATTCATTCTCCACTTGGTTCCAGCGGGAATCCTCGAGCCGGGCAAGAAATGTATTATTGGAAGTGGAGTGGTAGTAGATCCCCAGGCACTGGTAGAAGAGATTCGCTTTCTTGAGAGGAAAGGAATAAAAATAGAAGACAGGCTTTTTGTCAGTGATGCCTGCCATATTATTCTGCCCTATCATCGCTGGATGGATCAGCTCAGGGAAATCCAGCAGGGTAAGAAGAGAATCGGCACTACCCGAAAAGGAATCGGGCCAGCCTACGCTGATAAGGTGGCGAGAGTGGGTATAAGAATGGCTGATTTCCTTTCCCTACGCCTATTCAAGGAACTATTGGAGAGGAACTTGAAAGAAAAGGCTCCTCTTCTGAGGAAAGCGTGTAAGCTCTCTGAGTTGAGACGAGAGATTCTGGAAAAAAGAAAAAAGCAGCTACCCATAATTAAAGACCTCGTGGTAGATTCAGCGATAATGATTAACCGGATAATTTCTCAAGGAAGGAATGTTATCCTGGAGAGTGCTCAGGGGACTCTACTGGACGTTGATTATGGAAGTTATCCTTATGTTACCTCTTCCAATCCTGTGGCTGGTGGAGCCTGTGTGGGTATAGGTATAGGCCCCACTCAAGTCGATCGAGTCTTAGGAATTGTCAAGGCATATACGACCAGGGTAGGAGAGGGACCATTTCCCACAGAGCTTTCCAATAGCATAGGTAAACTATTGCAGGAAAAGGGAAAAGAGTTTGGAGCAACTACAGGTCGGCCTCGACGCTGTGGCTGGTTTGACACCTCTATTGTCCGACACGCGGTTAGGGTAAATGGTCTGAGGAGTTTAGCTTTGACCAAGCTGGATGTTCTGGATGGGATTGACCCTTTAAAAATTTGCGTAGCATATCGCTACCGGGGAAAATTGATCAGGGAGTTTCCCACTGGCAGAGAAATTTTCAAAGATTGTAAACCAGTTTATATAGAGTTAAAAGGATGGAAAGAGAAGACTAAAGGCATTCAGAAATTTAATTTACTACCCCGAAATGCAAAGAGATATTTAAGTAAAATAGAAAGCCTGGTTCAGGCAAAAGTCTCCATAGTCTCTATGGGCAGAAGCAGAGAGGAGACGATTATAATAGATAGAGACTTGATAGATTTCAATTTTTAAGTTATAATTACTATTGTTATTGAGTAGGGGTTGATTCACAGGAGGCAGGAAATGGCGCGAGTTGTTTTAAGGAAGGCGACTAAGATATATCCTGGAGGTGTTATCGGCGCCAAGGATATTAATTTGGAAATTGCTGATAGAGAGTTCTGCATTTTAGTTGGACCCTCAGGCTGTGGTAAATCAACCACGCTACGAATGATTGCTGGCCTGGAGGAAGTTACTGAAGGAGAAATCTATATTGATGATAGACTGATCAATGACATCCCTCCTAAAAACAGGGATATTGCTATGGTTTTCCAGAATTACGCTCTTTACCCCCATATGACTGCCTATGAAAATATGGCTTTTGCACTAAAATTGAGAAAGTATCCCAAGAAAGAAATACAACACAGGGTAGAAGAAGCGGCAGAGATTTTAGGCATCCGGCGTCTTCTAAATAGAAGGCCAAAGGCACTCTCTGGCGGAGAGAGACAGAGGGTAGCAGTGGGAAGGGCTATAGTTCGTAAACCAAAAGTCTTCTTATTCGATGAACCTTTAAGTAATTTAGACGCAAAGATGAGAGTTCAGATGAGGACAGAACTCAGCAAGCTTCACAAGCGGCTGCAAGCTACTATGATCTACGTGACCCACGACCAGGTCGAGGCTATGACCATGGGAGACAAGATTACAGTACTGAAGGATGGTATCATTTACCAAGTGGCAGATCCAATCACTCTCTATGACCAGCCGGTAAATAAGTTTGTGGCCGGGTTCATCGGGACGCCTCCAATGAACTTTATGGAATGCCGGATAATAAAGAAGGAGGCTGGAATATATATAGATGAAGGAAACTACGAAGTAAAAGTCAGTAAGAGGATGGGAAAAGCCCTCGAACCCTATGTGGGGAAAGAAGTAACCTTTGGTATCCGACCAGAAGATATTTATGATAAGCTCTATTCTGCAGGAGCTACCCGGGATAACACAATTTCCAGTACTGTAGAGGTTGTGGAGCCTATGGGTGCTGAGATACTGTTACATTTAACCACTGGCAAGAATATTTTTGTTGCCCGCGTTGGTTCACACAATAAAGCAAAAGTTAACCAGGATATAGAAATGGTCTTTGATATGGATAAGATTCATGTTTTTGATAAGAAGACAGAAAAGACTATAGTATAGTCCTGTTTTTAGGTATTATTTCACCACCACAATCTTCTTTGTCTTCTTGTAATCTCCCGCCTGTATATGAACAAAGTATAATCCACTGCCAACGACCTCGCCTGAACCGTTCTTCCCATCCCAATAATATTTGTGTGTCCCCGGTTCCTTTTCTTCATCTGCGAGTTCTTTTATCCTATTGCCTCTTGCATTATACAGACCTAATTTTACATGAACTTGGTTTGGTAGTTCCACTACGATTAGTGCTTTTTCTCCTTTTGTTGGATTAAACACATTGTTATAACATTTAAGTTCTGTTTTATCTGGCTTTGTTTTATATCCCTCTATTGTGATGATTATTATTGTCTCACTATGGGAAAGTTCTTCATCATCACTTGCAGTAAATGTTACCTGATGCTCACCCACATCGCTGCCTTCTGGTGTCCAGGTGAATGTCTGATTTTCGAATGTTGCACCACCTGGCAGTCCCTCGACTGAATAGGTTATCGGGTCTTCATCAGGGTCTGTGGCATTGACTGTGAAAGTTAATGTCTCACCAACTCTGACTGATTTATCACCTATTGGCTCAAGTACTGGAGGACGGTTATCCAGGGCAAATATAGCCTCAATAGTATGGTCAGCTGTGACATTAGTAAAGGTATAGGTAGGTACTGCTCCCACAGATGAACCATCTACTAAGACATCAGCAATATGGTATCCTGGATCTGGAATGATGGTAAAGGTCTGGTTAGCTCCATGATTTACTGTAACTGCGCCACTGGGGGCAATAGAACCACCTGGACCTGCTGTGGCGGTGATAGTATAGGTAAGGGAAACATCATTGACAGTAATGGTAATCTCCTCATAGTCAGATAAAGGAGGTGAGCCATCATCAGTAACTGTGATTCTTACTT
The DNA here is from genome assembly GCA_009619095.1 of Clostridia bacterium. GTDB lineage: Bacteria > UBA6262 > WVXT01 > WVXT01 > WVXT01 > WVXT01. The sequence continues at coordinate 28,473 of WJOT01000059.1, read as the reverse complement.
GTGTATAGGTTCCGGCATCATCAAAGTCAGGGCTGATAATTAATAAGCCTGTGCCATCACCATTATCAATTAAACTAACAAAGCTAGGATTATTACTTAAGGAAAAACTTAAGTTATCTCCATCAGGGTCATAAGCAGAAAGAGGCACTTCTAAGGTCACACCTTCATTTACCTGTATATCTCCAATTTTGGCAAATGCCAGGCTGGTTCCAAATACCAAACACGTTAACAATATCATTAATAATCTCTGTTTTTTAATTTTATCCACCTCCAAATCTTTATTTCACCACAACAATCTTCTTTGTCTTCTTATAATCCCCCGCCTGTATATGGACAAAATATAACCCACTGCCAACTACATTGCCATTGTCACTCTTACCATCCCAGTAGTACTTATGTGTCCCAGCTTCTTTCTCTTCATCTGCGAGTTCTCTTATTCTATTGCCTCTTGCATTATAAAGATTTAATCTTACATGAGCTTGTTTTGATAGTTTTACTACAATTAATGCTTTTTCTCCTTTTGTAGGATTAAAGACATTGTTGTAGCAACCTGTCGGCAGTTCTCCGAATCCTTTACCTTCTTCTAACGCTTTAATGGTTACACTATCAGTATCTTTTAACCCTCCATTATCGGTTACAGTGAGTGTAATTGAATGTGTTCCAGTGGATAGGATTACCGTTGGATTTATACCAGTAGCAATCTGTAAACCATCTTCACTCCAGACAAAGCTTGCAATTGTACCATCGGGGTCTTGTGAAGCAGAGCCATCAAGGGTGACCTGCTCTTCGCCATTGTTGTCCTCGTCAATTACCGTCTGGTCCGGCCCAGCATTGGCAACAGGAGGTTGATTAGGTGGAATTAAATCTATGTATTCAAAAACCCATAATCCAGACGCAGAATCAGCAACATAAGCATAATCACCGGAGACATAAACACCAATAGCCCACCCAGGGGTATCGTAATACCCTACCTCAGATAGCGATAAAGGGTCATATATGTTTATTATCCTTAAACCACTCCAGTAATCAGCAATATATGCATTATCTCCAGAAACATAAACTCCCCAAGTAATGCCATCTGTATCATAATAATTAACCTCATATATAGATGAAAGATTGCTTACATCTATTATCCCTAATCCAGAATTTCCATCAGCTACATATGCATACTGATTATAGACATAGACTCCATGAGCATCCCCATGGGTATCATAAAAACCAGCTTCAAAAGGATTTGAAGGATTGCTTATATCTAATATCCTCAAGCCAGAATCTCTATCAGCAACATAGGCATAGTCTCCTGAGACACAAACTCCTACTGCCTGGCCAGGAGTATCATAAAAACCCTCCTCAGAAGGATTTGAGGAATCACTTATATCTATTATCCTTAAACCAGAATCTTCATCTGCAACATAGGCATAGTCTCCTGATACATAAACATCACTAGCCCACCCAGGAGTATCATAATGACCCACCTCAAATGGATTTGAAGGAGTGCCTACATGTATTACCCTTAAGCCAGACCAACCATCTGCAACATAGGCATAGTTTCCAGAAATAAAGACTCCAGAAGCAAACCCAGGGGTATCACAAGAACCGACCTCAGAAGGATTCGAAGGGTCACTTATATCTAATATCCTTAAGCCAGAGTCTATATCACCTACATATGCATAATGATTAGATACATAAATTCTACTAGCCTGTCCAGGGGTATCATAGTAACCCTCTTCATCTGGAGATGATGGAGTACTTATATCTACTATTCTTAAACCACGCCAACAATCAGCGACATACGCATAGTTTCCGGAAATATAAATCCCTAATGCCTTCCCAGGTGTATCGTGAGAACCTGCTTGAAAGGGATTTGAGGGATCGGTTATATCTATTACCCTTAAGCCATTCCAGTAATCAGCTATATATGCGTAATCACCAGAAACAAAAACCCCGCGAGTAGAGGGAAAATTGGAATCATAAAAACCCTCTTCATAAGGATTCGAAGGGTTGCTTATATTTATAACCCTCAAACCAGACCCACCATCTGCAACAAAGGCACAATAACTGGATACATAGACTCCATAAGCATAGCCAAGGGTATCATAAAAACCCTCCTCAGAAGGATTCGAAGGGTCGCTTATATCTATTACCCTCAAACCAGACCCACCATCTGCAACAAAGGCATAATTACTTGAAACATAGACTTCGTAAGCATTGCCTGGAGTATCAAAAGAACCTGCCTTAGAAGGGTTTGAGGGATTACTTATATCTATTATTACCAGGCCAGCATTCCCAATTGCTACATAGGCATAATCTCCAGATACATAGACATCATTGGCATCATCGCCATCGGTGTCGTAATAACCCACCTCAAAAGGGTTTGAGGGATTACTTATATCTATTATTCTCAATCCAGAGGTGGCATCTGCAACATAAGCATAATTACCAGAGACATAGACTCCACTAGCTCTAATAGAACTATCATACCAAGAAACCTGTATTGGGTTTTGTGGGTCCGAAACATCCAGTATCGACAAGATACCAAAAGCAGCAACATAAGCATAGTCCCCCTGAACAAATACATCTTCAGGGACACCCCCAGCAAGTTTGCCGATTAGGTCTACATTACTCGAATCTACGGCAAAAGTGGAACTGAACGCCATAACCAGAAAACCAATTATTACAGAAACTAAAATTCTACTTTTCATTTAGTAACCCCCTATAAAATATATCATTATAATTTTGATTTAAAACTCAATATTATTTTCGAAAAGATAGCCTGTCCCTTTGATTCATATTAAAAACTGATGCTAATGGATATTCTGTGTGTATCTCCTAAATCGCCAAAGGGGACAAAGGCATAGTCTACCCTATACCTTTTAAAATTACCACCTAAACCAAGACTACACCCACCTAATCCTCCAACATCAGTGGTCTTTGTATTATATCCAATCCTCCATGCAACATTTACATTATTACTGAGCTTATAGTCTACTCCCAGACACACAGCCTGCAGTAGTGTCAGGCATGCCAGGCTTAGGGTCATGATAAGAACTATGTGTAATTTTGTTTTCATCTTTTCCTTCCTGTCATTTCTTTGCCGTCTGTTCCATCTTCTTCTTTGCTTTCTCTATCGCTTCTTTTGATTGTTTATGATTAGGGTCTATCTTTAATACTTTCTCCCACTCACTTATTGCTTCTTTGTACATCCTTTTCTTGTAATATGTCGTCGCTCGCATATAATGCTTCTTCATCTGTTTAATTTTTGCTTGTTTACTTATCTCAGGAGAGCCCATCCGTAATGTGATTGCCACCTGGTGGGTATTGCTGAATACATCCATCATCTTATACCCATAATCCAACTGCACCCATTTATACCTTATACTTGCTCCTATACTTACCTTATCTTCATCCTTTATCTTATACCCTGCTCTTATCCCTAAGATATCGGCTATCCAGCATTCCCCTCCCAAGTTGTATCTCATATCATCATTCTTTATCTTTATCCCATCTACACCTGCTACCATCTTTACTATCTTACCGAGTTTTCTCTCATAACTTCCTCCTAATCTTATGGTAAATGGTAGACTGTCTGCTACTTCTATGAACTTCATCCCTGTTCCCATGTTCTGTAGCGCCATTCCTAAGCCAAACCCTCCTACCTTATGCAAAACTCCCATATCTATCCCGAATGCCCCTGCTGTGTATTCCTCCACTAATTTTGATTGAATCCACTTTACCATTACTCCTACATAGGTATTTCCTGAAAAGCTGGCTATCTCCTGAGCGTAACATAGCCCTATCTGATAGTCACTCTCTGCTTTTAATGTTTCCCTCGACTTTATTGTTTCATCTGGATTTAACTGAATCCACTCAATATCTCCTCCTTGATAGGCAAGTACTCCCAGGCCGATACTTGCTTTGTTCCCTAAGAGTAGCCCTCCTTTTAATGGATAAATGAGGTTTAGTGCTTCATTCCGCGTATCAATAATGTTCTGATGATACATTGCATTAAGTTCTATGTTTCTTACTGTGGCAATACCTGCTGGGTTATAATGCATTGCTGCTGCATCATCTGATAGACCTGTGGCTACTTCTCCCATGCCTAATTGCCTCACTCCTATTGCCTGGTTTAGAATCGCTACTCCTGTCACTGCTTTTCCAAATACCACGCTACTTCCAAATACCAAACACATCAACAATACCATTAATAAACTTTGTTTTTTCATTTTACTTACCTCCATTTTTCAACAAAAAAAACCAAGCTTATCCCCATTAAGCCATATGTTCCCCTGGAATACTGGTAGAACAAGGTAAGCTTGGTTATGACCTTATGGCTTTGCCTGTCTCCATTGTCATCTGTCACTAAAAGTATAAACTACTTATGTTATGGATAGGTTAAGAAAATGTTAATTTTTTGTTAATTTTTTGTTAATTTTTAAGTGGGTGCAGGGAAAATTTACAGAAAGTTTACAACTTTTTTACACAAATGTTATATTTTGGATATAAACTTTTTAGAAGAAAAAGATGAGGATAGTGCGCCGGGGAAATAAAGGTTGACTTCTATCTAGTTTTACCGGGAGAGGGGCCATGAGTTCAAAAAATAGATTATAGCCGAATTATCAAAGATTATTAAGGTTTGGTAATTCGGCTTTTTGTTTTTCAGATGAGGGAATTCTTTGAGGGAGAATTTTTATTAGGAGCCAGTGATGGAAAAGGAAGATTTAGCCAGAAAAATAAGAGAGCTGGGAGAAGAGTTGGGAGAGAAAACCTCGGAGTTGGTTAATACCAATAGTAAGCTGATAGAACTCAGGAAAGAGTTGTCAAGAAAAATAAGGCAGAAGACGAAGGCACTATCTTTTCTCTACAGGATAGAAAGAGATGTTTCAAATAAGTTGAAGATGAAGGATGTTTTAAAGGTAATTGTGGAAAAGGTGGGTTCGATTCTGAATGTGAAAATATGCTCTATTCTCTTAATAAATGATAAGACTGGCAAGTTATCAGTTGAATGTGCTAAGGGACTGGAACAAAAAATTTTGAAGGATACAGAACTTGAAGTGGGAAATAAGATTTCGGGCTGGGTAGTAAAACATAATAGACCAATTTTGGTGAAAAATATTGAGAAAGATACTCGCTTTGCTAAGAGTAATGAGGAGAAGTATTATAATAAATCTCTAATGAGTGTTCCTTTGGCTATAAAGAATAAGGTTATAGGAGTTATCAATGTAAACAACAAAAAGACGAGAAGAATCTTTAATCGGGAAGACTTTCGATTGCTCAAGCAGATCGCTGCTCAGGTAGCGATAGTTATCGAAAATGTTAGACTTTACAGGAGTTTAAGCAATCTTTATATGCGCACCATTACCACCTTAGCAGCTACTATCGATGCGCGTGACCATTATACCAGGAGACATTCGGAGATGGTGGCTGAATACGCTGTAGCTATTGCTGAAGCGATGAAACTCCCTCCTGAGCGGGTAGAGCTTATCAGGCAGGCTTCCCATTTACACGATATTGGTAAGATTGGAGTGCACGACTTTATCCTCCTCAAGCCCGATAAATTAACTGATGAAGAATGGGAAGAAATAAAGCTCCATTCGCTTAAAGGTGCTGAAATACTGGCACCTCTGGTTGTTTTCCTTGACGGAGTAATTGATATGGTCAAGCAGCATCACGAAAGATATGATGGGAAAGGTTATCCCGGCCACTACAGAGACGGGGAAATAGATATAGGAGCAAGGATAATGGCTGTAGCTGATGCCTTTGATGCTATGTTATCAGAAAGACCGTATAGGAAAGCATATTCTCCAGAGAGAGCAATTAAAGAGTTGAGAGAAAATAGTGGAACGCAGTTCGATCCGAAAGTTGTGGAGACTTTTCTTGAGATGTTAAATAAAGGGACAGGGTTAATTCAAAACAGATATCAATGATTACCAGATGGATTGGTAATATTTTTAAACTCACACTTCCACAGTGTGAGTTTTTTATTTTTTTGCCTCACAGGCAGAGCTTCGTCCCGATTCATCGGGGCTACTACAGCTTCTGATTTAGCGGAAGAAAAGTTTGACTTTTTAGACTATTTATGGTATATTCAAATGCGGAAAAATCTAAGCGGTGATTTGAGGTTTTTATAAGATAGGAAGCAGGGAGGGTCTAGTGGTATCCCAAAAGAAGAAAGCCATAATGGATGCAAAGGAAATTTCCTGGACAATAAAGAGGATGGCTCACGAAATTGTGGAGAAGAATTACGGAATAAAAGACCTTGTCATTGTGGGAATTCAGACCAGGGGAGTTCATCTTGCTAAGCGGATTGCCAGGGAGATAGAGACTATTGAGAAGAAGGAAGTTCCCGTGGGGTCTCTGGACATCACCCTCTACCGTGATGATGTGGATTCAATAGCACATCAGCCTCTGGTTAAGGAAACAAAAATTCCTTTCGATATTACCGATAAGAAAGTAGTTCTTGTTGACGATGTTCTCTTTGCCGGAAGGACTGTAAGGGCTGCCCTCGATGAACTCATCGATTTCGGGCGTCCCAAAATTATAAGATTGGCAGTTCTAATTGATAGGGGTCTTAGAGAACTTCCTATCCAGCCCGACTTTGTAGGGAAAACTTATCCCACTTCTAAGAAAGAGCTTGTCTCGGTGAATTTGAAAGAAGTGGATGGAGAGGATAGTGTGGTTTTAAGAGAGGAGTGATGAATGCGGTTAAAGAATAAGGATTTGCTCGGTCTGGAATATCTGGATAAGGAAGAGATAAATTTAATTTTAGAGACAGCCAAACCATTTAAGGAGCTGTTTACCCGCTCAGTAAAGAAAGTCCCTCCTTTACGGGGTAAGACCGTGGTGCTTCTCTTCTACGAGCCCTCAACCAGAACCAGAATTTCTTTCGAGCTGGCAGCCAAGAGGTTGAGTGCCGATGTTTTGAATATTTCTGCCTCCACCTCCAGTGTGGCCAAGGGTGAAAGTCTAATCGATACCGCAAAAACTTTAGAAGCAATGAAGGCCGACTTCGTGGTTATTCGCCATTCCATGTCAGGAGCTCCCCAGATTCTTGCCCGAACAATAAGTGCCTCCATAATTAATGCTGGTGATGGAACTCACGAGCATCCCACGCAAGGGTTATTGGATATGTTTACTATCTGGGAGAAGAAGGGGAGAATCTCAGGCCTGAAGGTTGCTATTGTGGGAGACATTCTCCACTCGCGTGTTGCTCGTTCGAATATCTGGGGATTGAATAAGATGGGAGCAAAGGTGTACGTGGTAGGGCCAGCAACTTTGATACCTCCCAAGATTGAACAGATGGGCGTGAAAATCTTCTACGATCTGGACGAAATAATTGATGAGCTTGACGTGATTAACATTTTGAGAATTCAGATAGAGAGACAGAAGGAGAATCTATTTCCTTCCTTGCGGGAGTATAACGAAATTTTTGGCATTACCGATGAAAGATTGAAAAGAGCGAAGAAAGATCTTCTGGTGATGCATCCCGGTCCAATGAATAGAGGGATAGAGATATCCTCCTCGGTGGCAGAGGGTTCACGTTCTGTAATCACCGAACAGGTGACCAATGGGATTGCCGTCAGGATGGCGGTCCTTTACCTTCTGGCTGGGGGAGATAGTCGGGGTATGAAAAGATAGGAATCACAATCATCTCGGGAGGAGCGTGTTGAGATTAATCATTAGAAATGGAAGAGTAGTCGATCCTAAAAATAAGATTGATAAGAAAGTAGACATCCTGATTGAAGATGGAAAAATAACGAAGATTGGAGAATCTTCAAAATTCAGGCCGGGAGATGTTACCAGGTCTACGATAACAATTGATGCCACGGCTAAGGTGGTCACTCCTGGGTTGCTCGATATACATACCCATTTACGAGAACCGGGCAGGGAAGACGAGGAAACAATTGCTTCCGGAACCCGCGCTGCTGCGCAGGGAGGATTTACCTCTATCTGTTGTATGCCCAATACGCAGCCGGTTATCGATTCTGTCTCTGGCGTGAAATTTATTCTCACCACAGCTTCCCAGGAAGGGGTGGCTAATGTTTATCCTATAGGAAGCATAACCAAAGGACGAAAAGGAGAGGAACTGGCAGAGATAGGGAAAATGAGAATTGCTGGAATTGTGGGTATCTCTGATGATGGCAAACCAGTGATGAACGCTCAGATAATGCGTAGGGCATTAGAATATGCTAAGATGTTCAATCTCCCGGTGATCTCTCACTGTGAGGATTTAAACCTTTCTATGGGTGGGGTAATGAACGAAGGATTTACCTCCACAGTTTTAGGTTTAAAAGGAATACCCAGGCAGGCTGAGGAGATAATGGTTGCCCGGGATATCGCCCTGGCAGAGTTGACCAGTGGAAAGTTACATTTAGCCCACATTACTACCCGTCGCTCTGTGGAACTAATTCGCCAGGCGAAGAAGAAAATAAAGGTAACCTGTGAAACCGCACCCCACTACTTCTCTCTTTCCGAAGAGGAGGTTCAGGGTTATGACACTAATACGAAGATAAATCCTCCTTTAAGAACTAAGGATGATATCAAGGCATTATGTGAAGGACTGGCTGATGGCACAATCGATTGTATAGTATCAGACCATGCTCCCCATCTGGACGTGGAGAAAGATTTAGAATATAATATAGCTCCTTTTGGCATAATCGGACTGGAGACGACGTTACCCTTGATTTTTACAAATCTGGTAAGTAAGAAGATACTAAACTTAAATCAAGCAATAGCAAAATTGACTGTGAACCCGGCAAATATTCTGGGACTGGAGAAAGGGTCTCTCTCTATAGGGTCTGATGCTGACCTCACCATAATCGATTTGAATCTGAAAAAGAAAATTGGCAACAAATTCACTTCGCAGAGTAAGAATTCCCCATTTATTGGTATGGAGTTGAAGGGGTTCCCCGTGACTACCATAGTTGGGGGTAAAGTGGTAATGAAAGATGGAAAGCTCGTTTAGGAAAGCCTTGGCGAATTTATCCTCACTTCCTAGGGAACCTCTTTTTTTACCGAAGGCGAAAAAGCATGTCCTCAAGTCGTTCGGAAAAAATCCCCCATGTTTCCCAGAGGACAGATATGGTGCAGGTTGATGCGAAGATTTTAGAGAATAGAGAGCTTGGATCCCAGCGGTATAAGATGGCCCTTTCTGCTCCTCAAATTGGATGCCAGGCGAAGCCTGGTCAATTTATTCATGTAAGAGTTTCTAAAGGTTTTCTTCCTCTTTTGCGCAGACCATTTAGCGTCCATCGTGTACAAGGTCAAAAGATTGAGATACTGTATAAAGTTGTGGGGAAAGGCACAGAAATTTTAAGCAGAAAGAAGGGAGGAGAATATCTGGATATTCTGGGTCCTTTGGGGAAGGGGTATCAGTTACCATCTGCCACATCAAAGATATCAGATATTATCCTTGTAGCCGGAGGCACAGGGGTGGCTTCCCTTCTCTTCTTAGCAGAATCGATTTCCGTTGCCAATCCCGAATTATCAATTCTCGTTCTCGTTGGGGCTAAGAATAGAGAGGAACTTCTGTGTGAAGGAGATTTTAGAAGACTGGGTTGTCGGGTGGAAGTAGCTACGGAAAATGGTACAAGAGGATATAAGGGTCTGGTCAGTGAGCTTTTAGAAAAGTGCCTGCCACTTTCAGGGGATAGACCCAAGCCGATAGTCTTTGCCTGTGGACCTTCTGAGATGCTAAAAATGATAGGAAAGATTTCCAGGAAACATCGATTTCCCTGCCAGGTTTCCTTAGAGGAACGCCTGGCCTGTGGAGTGGGTGCCTGCCTTGGTTGCGTGGTTAAAACCAAAGGTTCTACTTACACTTATAAGCGAGTCTGTAAAGATGGCCCTGTCTTTGACGCTGGGGAGTTGATTTGGGAATGATGCGAAAGGCAAAAGAGAAACCCCCGAATTTAGCAATAAAACTTGCAGGAATTTCTTTGAAAAATCCTGTAATGGTCGCCTCGGGAACATTTGGCTACGGAGAAGAGTATGCCCAGCTTGTAGATTTAAATAGGCTGGGAGCAATTGTTGCCAAGACCATTACTTTGAAGCCGAGGCTGGGAAACGACCCCCCCAGGATTGTGGAGACTGCCTCAGGGGTCCTAAACTCAATTGGTCTACAAAATGTTGGTATAGATACGTTCATTAATGAGAAGTTACCGTTCTTCAAGGAATACGATGTTCCTTTAATTGTGAGTATTGCTGGTGAGACCACAGATGAGTATGTGCAACTGGCGAAGACCTTGCAAGGAGAGAAGATTACCGGGCTAGAATTGAATCTTTCCTGTCCCAACATTAAATATAAAAGGAAACTTATGTTCGCCCAGAACCCCCAAGCGACTCATCAGGTGGTCAGTAGAGTAAGGAAGGCGATAAGTCTTCCCCTTATGGTGAAGCTTTCTCCTAATGTTACGGATATAGCTTCTATTGCCAAGATGTGTGAGGAAGCGGGAGCGGATGGAGTCTCCCTGATAAACACATTTACGGGTATGGCAATAGACGTGGAAAATAGAAAGCCCATGCTACGCCAGGTTACAGGGGGGCTTTCCGGCCCGGCAATTAAGCCGATAGCTCTGAGGATGGTCTATGAAGTTCATAAAGCAGTGAGGATTCCCATAATCGGTATAGGGGGAATTATGACCGCTGGTGATGCCTTAGAATTTATTATTGCTGGGGCGAAAGCTGTGGCTATTGGCACAGGTAACTTCGTTGACCCTCTAATCCCGATTAAGGTTATTGATGGAATAAGAGAGTATATGGTAAACAATAAAATTAAAGATATAAAATCGATAGTAGGGAGATTGAAGTGTCCGAAAAGCTAATTGTAGCCCTTGATGTTGATGAAATAGAAAAGGCAGAAAATTTAGTCGATTCTTTGATTCCCTATGCGAAATTGTTTAAAGTTGGTAGTTTCCTGTTCACTGCCGAGGGCCCGAAAGTTTTAGATATGGTAGTAAAAAAAGGAGGGAAAGTATTCTTAGATTTAAAGTATTGTGATATTCCCAACGTGGTGAGTAACTCTGTCAGAATGGCCCAAAGACACGGGGTCTTCTCTTTGACTCTCTCTATTCTTGGAGGGAGGAAGATGTTGGAGGCGGCAGCTTCCATTCATCCCCGACCTCTCCTCTGGGGAGTCACAATTTTGACCAGCATAGATTCTCCCGATATGAAGGAACTGGGAATATCCAGAGAGATTGGTGATGAAGTTGTAGCTCTGGCGAAGATGGCCGAAAGCGCAGGATTGGAAGGTGTCGTGGCTTCCCCTCTTGAAATTGAACTCATCAGGAAGGCTACCAGAAAAGATTTTCTCATAATTACCCCGGGGATAAGACCTCTGGCGGGGGAGAAGTCTTTAGCTGATGACCAGAAAAGGGTAATGGCTCCTGGCGAAGCTTTAAGGAAGGGAGCCGACTATATTGTTGTAGGAAGGCCAATCATAGAAGCCCCCGACCCTGTTGGGGCAGTTAAAGCGATATTGCAGGAGATGGGAACAGGAAAATTCAAATGAAATCGGGAACATTTGTAGGCACGGTTTCAACCGTGCAAAAATTTGCACAGATTGAATCTGTGCCTACAATGATTATTCTGTCAAAAATGGGCATAAGGAAAAGGATAAATTGACTGAGAGAGAGGTTTTAGAGATATTCCAGAAAAGTGGTGCACTGCTTTCCGGACACTTCAGGCTCTCTTCTGGTTTACATTCGAGCGAATATCTTCAGTGTGCGTTGGTTCTTCAATATCCGGATTTGGCGGGAAAGCTTTGTAATCAACTCGCCTCCAGGCTTGAGCTTCGTGGGTCAAAGATTGATGCTGTCATTTCTCCCGCTATTGGAGGAATAATCGTTGGTCAAGAGGTGGCTAAAGTTTTAGGCTGTCGAGCCATATTCTGCGAGCGAGAAGAGGGCAAGATGAAATTACGTCGTGGATTTGAAATACGAAAAGAGGAGAGAGTGGTAGTTGTAGAAGACGTAATCACTACAGGTGGTTCGGTTAAGGAGATAGTAGAGATTGTGCAGGGTATGGGGGGAAAGGTCGAAGGAATTGGAGTAATTGTTGACCGTAGCAAACCTTCCTTTTCAGATGAGCTGGCCACTCTAAATTTACCCTTAAACAGTCTTCTGAGAATAGATATAGAGACTTATTCTCCCGAGGAGTGTCCAATTTGTAAGAAGGGAATTCCTTTACAAAAACCGGGAAGCAAATAAGAGGTAGAGGATGGCCAGTATTCTTCCTTTTAGAGGCATTTTCTATAATCGAGAAAAAATAAAGGAGCTACCGTGGGTCCTTGCTCCACCTTACGATATTATTTCTAGTGAGGCACAGGAGAGGTACTACGAGATGAGTCCATACAACGTAATTAGACTCATTTTAGAAAAAAAATTTCCCGGCGATAATGAAGCCAATAATAGATATACCAGATCAGCCCAGTTTTTTCAGGAGTGGCTTGAGGAAGAGATACTGATAAGGGATGATTCGCCCGCTATCTATCTTCTGGAACAGGAATATGAATTGAGAAGCGATATGTTCGGAGAGATGGCTCCTAAAGGTAAAGGAAAAATTATTAAGAGGCGTGGCTTTATAGCTCTTACCCGGTTGGAGGATTTCTCCAAAGGAATAGTGCGACCACATGAAGGAACAATGGCTGAGCCAAAGAGAGATAGGTTGAATCTTATCAGAGCCTGCAGGGCAAACTTCTCCCAGATTTTTACCACTTACGAGGACCCAGAAAATAGAATCGATAGACTGTGGGAGGAGAAAAAGAATGAGTCCCCGCTAATCGACCTTAGCAATGAAGAAAATATTAGACATAGGCTGTGGAGAATAGATGACCAGAAGTCACTTAACTGGATAGTAGAAGGAATGAGAGATAAGAAATTGTTTATCGCCGATGGTCACCATCGTTATGAGAGTGCCCTGGAGTATCGAAATGAGTTAAGGAAGAATAATCCCAGACATTCATCCCAGGAGAGTTATAACTATGTAATGTCATACTTCGTAAATATGAAAAATGGTGGACTTGAGATTTTGCCTACCCATCGAGCAATCAGGAACTTTGAGGGATTTGATGAGAAGAGATTAATTGCGGAAGCAGGGGAATATTTTGATATAAAAATGCTTAACAACCTAAAAGAGTTATTGAGTCAAATGAAAGACGAGAAAGCAAAACACAGAATAGGAATGTATGTTGGTGGGAGCGAATTTTATCTATTAAGTTTGAAAGATGAAAGAATTACTAAAGAGTTGATTAAAGGAAGAGCGGAGATTTTTTGTGAGCTCGATGTAGTAATATTGCACACTTTAATTATCGAGAAGGTTTTGAAAATTTTCCCGGAGAGTCAACAAAGTATCACTTATTCCGAAAAGATTAATGAGATGGTTCGTAAAGTAAGAAATGGTTCGCACTGTGTAGCCTTTTTCCTCAGACCGGTAAAAGTGTCTGAGTTTAAAGCCGTAGTTGAAGCCGGGGAGATAATGCCCAAAAAATCAACATTTTTTTATCCCAAGTTGTTGAGTGGTTTAGTAATTAATAAAATTGAGTAAGCTCTGCTACTCCAAAATGTTTGGGAGTAGTCCCGATGAATCGGGACGTTGGCTAGGCAGGCAAACATGAAAAAGATATTTCTCTTGGTTATTGTTCTTTTGCTGATTGGCTGGTTACCCAATATTTCTCTCCAAGCAACTGAGGTTGAGAATGAGCCTATCTTCCACTACCTTTTGGGGAGCATCTATTATGAGGACGGGGATATAAGAGCTGCTGCTTCGGAATATGAAAAGGCGGTGCAACTGGATAGTAGTTCACCATTTCTTCACATGGAGCTGGGAAAAGTATATTATGCTTTAGGGCGGTTCGATGAGGCGGTGGAGGAGTTTTATAGGACTTTGAATTTCCAAGAAAATAATCGAGAGGCTTACCAGTATTTGGCGGAGATTTACAAAAGGAGAGAACAAGACTCGGAAGCCATTGAATTTTATAAAAAGATAATAGAGTTGAATCCTGAAGATTTGGAAGCCAAGCTCGATTTAGCGAGAATGTACGAAGAGGTGAAAAAAATTGACCTGGCAATTGAGGAGTACAAAAAAATAATCAGGATAGATCCAGAGCACTGGGAAGCTCGCCTTTCCCTGGCGGCAATTTACGAATTCCAGGGTAAATACAGAAAAGCAATAGAAGGGTACTTAAAATGTATAAAAATCGACCCGGAAAATCCGCAGATTTATAATAAACTCGGTGCGCTCTATTTTTCTATTAAGAATGTCTCCAAAGCGAAGGAAAACTTCTCCAAGAGTTTAGAGATAGATCCCCATAATTTAAGAGCTCTCCACAGCATGGCTCTGATTTTCGAGCAGGAGAAAGACTTGGACCGGGCAATCGAATACCTGGAGAAGATTAATTTCCTCCAGAAAGATGTAATGGAGACCTACCTGCATCTGGGAATTATATATTTACAGAAAGGCGATTATCAGAAAGCGAAGGAAGTTCTGCAAGAAGCAGCTGAATTCAAACCGGAGGATGCCAATATCTGGTATTTTTTGGGAATTTGCCTGGAGGACGAGAAGAAATATTCTGAGGCAGTAGATGCTTTTTCTAAGGCAATAAAATATGACCCACAGAATACAGAAGTCTATTTCCATCTGGGCATCTGTTATGACCGGCTAAAAAACTTCAACCTTTCTTACGAAGCTTTGGAGGAAGTAATCAGGATCAATCCCCGCCATGCTCAGGCGCGCAACTACCTTGGTTATTCCTGGGCTGAACGCGGTATAAATTTAGATAAGGCATTAGAACATATTCAGAAAGCCCTGGAGATTGATCCTGAAAACGGCGCCTATATTGATAGCCTGGGCTGGGTATACTTTCAGCAAGAGGAGTATGTAAGAGCCCGGGAAGAGTTGAAAAAAGCAATAAAATTGATGAAGGATCCGGTAATTTATGAACATCTTGGTGATACTTATAATAAACTGGGTGAAACCAGGAGAGCTCTTGATGCATATCGTAAAGCATTACAGCTGGATAAAAAAAATAAGAAGTTAATGGAGAAAATAAGAAACGCAAAGAAACAATTGAAGAAATAATGAGAATTCGAGCTTATGGAAAGATAAACTTGTATTTACAGGTATTGGATGACTTCCCCAGAGGGGGAAAGGGATACCATAGGCTACAGACAATTTACCAAACTATAGGTCTATATGATGAGGTCATTTTATCCAACACTGAAAGCCAGGGAATAAAGGTTCTCTGCGACCATCCCTTAGTTCCCCAAGGCCCGAAAAATCTGGTGTATAAGGCAGCATCATTATTGAGAAGATATGCGGGAATCAAAAGGGGCATAAACATAGAAATCATAAAGAATATTCCTGTTGGCGCTGGATTGGGTGGTGGTTCATCCGATGCTGCAGCGACCTTGAAAGGGTTGAATAGACTATGGAAGTTAAATTATGGACGCAACACTCTACTTCCCATATCGGCACAACTTGGCTGTGATGTACCCTTCTTTCTTTACGGCCATACTGCTTTAGGAGAAAGGTATGGAGAGATAGTGACCCCCCTTCCTGGGATAAAGAAGAAGTGGGTTCTTTTAGTTAAGCCTGATTTTATGCTCTCCACGAAGTGGGTTTATAGACATCTTGGTAAAATAGGGTTGACAGAGCCTGTAAATATTATTAAAATAAAAACTCGCCAGTGTCAATCTGGAAGAAAAAGGGAATCTTTTCTTTCGGGAAGCTCGCTTCTGACTATTGGCAAGATAAAGAAGATTTTAAAAGACGGCGTAAAGAAACTGATATATAATCGGTTAGAAGAAGTTGCTAGTGCCTACTATCCCGTTATTTCTCAAATAAAAAAAGAGCTTCTGGAAGGAGGTGCTGATTGTGCTTTAATGTCGGGTAGTGGCCCGACAGTTTTTGCTCTTTTGAAGGACCAGAGAGTAGGGAAAAAGTTGCAGAAGAAGATGGAGAAGTATAAATTTTCTACTTGGCTGGTCAAAACAGTTTAGAGCTGCTCAAAGTGAAGGGTGCGATTTAGCAGTCGGTTTTGTCTGGAAATTTGTTTTCAGAATTCCGACTACAATGCTGCCAATGATGGTAATTCATTACCGCCAATTAGCCGTTCATGGCGCGTGAGTCTTAACCCTATTGAGCATCCGATGATTGGCAAAGGAGGAAGCAAAGATGCAGATTACGGAGGTGCGAGTCTACCCGAGGAATGAAGAGAAGCTAAAGGCGTTTGTTACGGTGACTTTTGATGACTCTTTTGTGGTTCGCAATCTAAAAGTGATCCAAGGGCAGAATGGATTGTTTGTGGCGATGCCTTCGAGAAAAATGGCTGATGGCAGTCATAAGGACATAGCTCATCCCATAAAGAACGAGGTTCGCAGAATGATTGAGGAGAAAGTTCTGGCTGCCTATCAAGAAAAGATTAAGGAGACTCCTCTTCCAACTGAGTTTGGGGGTGGTGAAGTACCAGCAAAAGAACCAGCAAAAGAAAAAGAAAAAGAAAAAGAAAAAGAAGAAGAAGAAAAAGAGAAAAAATAAACCCATTTACTTTTCGTAGATTGGGGAGTAGCCAAGCGGAAAGGCAGCGGCCTTTGGAGCCGCCATCATAGGTTCGAATCCTATCTCCCCAGCTTACATTTGAAGGTGCGATTTCAAATCGTCCAACCCAAAAATCCCGGGAATTATAATCATGTTCCCGATGTATCGGGCTGGGCGCTCGATTATGGGTGGTGAACTATTTTGAGAAATCTGGTTTCCATTATTCTTGCGGCGGGAGAAGGTACGAGGATGAAATCGACCTTTCCCAAGGTTTTGCACCAGATATGCGGTCAGCCGATGCTCGTTTATGTGTTGAAAGCGGTCCTCAGGGCTGGTTGTGGGAAGAATTACTTGGTGGTAGGACATAAAGGGGAGAAAATAATCGAAGTGTTAAGGAATTTTCTACCACTTAGGAAAAGGGGGATTGAATTTGTCAAGCAGACCAAGTTACTCGGCTCGGGACATGCGGTTCTTCAGGTGAAAAAAGATTTGAGAGGTTATAGAGGCAATGTCCTGGTGGTTTATGGTGACCTTCCTCTTTTGAGTGGAAGAACTCTGAACAGGTTAATTCAAACTCATTATAAACAGGATAATTCTCTGACTATCCTGGGTGCTACTTTGGAAAATCCTTATGGCTATGGAAGGATTATTGAGAAGAGTAATGGAAAAGGGATAAGAATAGTAGAGGAGAGAAATGCTACCCCGAAAGAGCGGAGAATTAATCGCGTTAATGTTGGGGTGTACTGTTTTAGAGCAGAAGATCTATTTAAGGCGATAGATAAAATTAAGCCAGATAATAGAAAAAGGGAGTATTATCTCACGGACGCAGTAGAGATTTTGGGAGAGATGGGCAAGAGGGTAGGAATGGTTATCACTAAAGATTCCCGCGAGGTTGAGGGAGTAAATAATCGAAAACAACTGGTAAACATTCAAAAATATGTTAATATGAAAAACTTAGAACGTTTGCTACTAACTGGAGTTACAATTGTCGACCCATCCTCAACTTTTATCGATTTCACAGTAAGGGTTGGCAGGGACACGATTATTTATCCTGGTTCGACAATTTTAGGGAAGACGAGAATTGGGGAGAATTGTAAGCTGGGCCCTTATGCCTTCATTCAGAATTGCCAGATAGAAAATGGGGTAGAGGTCCGCGCATCCTTTATCTATGGTGCCAAAATTGCTAAGGGAGCAAAGGTTGGTCCTTTTTCCCACATTCGCCCAGGGACGTTCGTTGGAGAGGGGGCTAGGGTAGGAAATTTTTGTGAAGTGAAAAAATCGAGAATTGGTCGGGGGACAAAGGTTTCCCACCTTTCTTATATAGGAGATGCCTTTTTGGGAAAGGGTATTAACATAGGCGCAGGAACAATTACCTGCAATTTTGATGGCGTTAGGAAAAATATAACCCGGATAGGAGACAATACATTTGTTGGTTCGGATGCAAAATTTATAGCTCCGGTCAAAATTGGAAAGGGTGCAGTCATTGGTGCCGGCTCAACGATTACAGAGGATGTACCTGCGGGTAAATTGGCTATTGCCAGAGCAAGGCAAGTAATTAAGGATAAAAAAAGAAAGAAGTAGCTGTCCCGATTCATCGGGACGATAGCTCTGCGTCAGTGTAGGGGCCCCGATAAAGCGGGGTGGTCGCCCGAGGGAGGGACGGCACGCCGAAAAATCGGCATAAACTGTGTCCGTCCCCTACAAAGGAAGCAAAGCTTACGCTTTGCTTCTACAATCTTCGATAATTCCAAATACTCTTCACAAACTATCTTTTAATATTGTGATAAGGAGAGGAGTTTTTATGGGAAATACATTAAAGATATTTACTGGAAGGGCAAATCCTAAACTGGCTGAAGAGATATGTAGATATGTTAAAGTCCCTCTGGGAAAAGCAATGGTTACGCAATTTGCTGATGGTGAATGCAAAGTGAAGATAAAGGAGAACGTTAGGGGAACTGACTGTTTCATAGTTCAGCCTACCTGTCCCCCGGTAAACGATAATCTAATGGAACTTTTGACCATGATCGATGCCTTTTGCCGGGCTTCTGCCAGGAGGATTACAGCTGTTATTCCTTACTACGGTTATGGTCGACAGGACAAGAAGGACGAACCCCGTGTTCCCATTACAGCTAAATTGGTTGCCGACTTAATTACCGCAGCGGGGCCCCATCGAATTCTCACTATGGACCTCCATGCTGCTCAGATTCAGGGTTTCTTCAAAATTCCTGTTGATAATCTCTATGCCACACCGGTTTTGCTCGATTACTTCCAGAAAAAGGGGTTAAAGAAGTTAGTAGTAATTTCACCTGATCCTGGAGGAGTGGAACGCGCTCGTGCTTTTGCCAAAAGGATAAAAGCTTCGCTGGCATTAGTAGATAAACGCCGTCCAGCAGCCAATGTGGCTTCAATAATGAATATCATTGGCGAAGTTGAAGGTAGAGATGTGATTATTCTTGATGATATGATTGATACTGGGGGAACAGTCGTAGGCGTGGTCAAGGCATTAAAGGAGAAGGGTTCTCGGGATGTCTTTGCTGCCTGTTCCCATGGAGTCTTATCCGGTTCGGCAGTGCAAAAGATTGAGGAGTCTCAACTGAAGGAGCTGGTGATTACCAATTCCATCATTTTAGGAAATGAAAAGAAATGTAAAAAGATTATTGTCCTTTCAGTTGCTGGGCTTTTGGGAGAGGCAATTAAGAGAATTAATAAAGAGACTTCAGTCAGTACGCTGTTCGTCTAATTATTTTTTGGGAGGTTACAAGTGGCTCAGGAAGAAGTAGTCTTAAATGCTCAACCGAGGGAGAATACCACCAAGGGCAGGACCCATCAGCTACGTCGGGAGGGGAAGCTCCCGGCAGTGTTATATGGGGGGAAAGAGCCGGTGCTACCCGTAGTTATTGACCAGAAGGAATTTCTAAAAGCCCGACACACAGAGCATGGAGAGAATGTGATTATCTCCCTTTATGTTTCCGGCTCAGGAGCTACTGCCTCCAAGACAAGAGAAAAACCTGTAGCAGTGATTATTAAAGAGATTCAGATAAATCCCGTAACCAGGAACTTGCTCCACGTCGACTTATATCGCATATCTTTGAAAGAAGAGATTCAAGTTAATGTTCCCCTTGAAATTTACGGCGAAGCTCCTGGAGTTGAGAAAAGTGGAGGAGTGCTCGACCACGTTGTTCACGAAGTTGCAGTGAAGTGTTTACCAACAAAAATACCAGATAAGATTATTTGCGACGTCTCCTCCTTAGAGGCAGGAGAGACCTTGACCATTAAGGATTTAAAAATACCCCAAGGTGTAGAAGTCTTAGACGACCCGGAAAAGATTGTGGTAAGCATTATTGCTCCTACTATAGTAGAGGAGAAGCCGGTTGAGGAGGAGGTTGCTCCTGAAGAGGCTGCAGAACCTGAGGTTATTGGTAAAGGAAAGAAAGAAGAAAAAGAAGAGGAAGAGAAAGAGGAAGGGAAAGAAAAGGAAAAAGAGAAGGGGAAGGAGAAAGAAAAAGAAAAAGAAAAAGAAAAAGAAAAGAAGAAAGAGAAGAAGGAAGAAGGGGCTAAACAGTGAGGCTTGTCGTTGGTTTGGGCAATCCTGGGAAGCAGTATGAATATACAAGGCATAATCTTGGATTTAGAGTGGTAAATGCGCTCTCCAATCAATGGGGAATAAAGCTCACCAGACATAAATGTCTTTCGCTGATTGGCGAGAAAAAGCACTCCTCAGTTTCTTGCCGCAAAACTTTTAAGTGGACATCCAATGCTTTAAGTAGAAGTTTCTCTCTCCCAACTATTATTCTGGCCAAGCCCTTGACTTTTGTAAATGGTAGTGGGGAAGCGGTGAAGGCTCTATGCGATTGGCTCAAAATAGGGGAAGAGGAAATTCTGGTTATTTGTGACGATTTTAATCTTGAAAAGGAAAAGTTGAGGTTGAGAAAAAGGGGCTCCTCTGGCGGGCATAATGGATTGGAATCTATAATCGAATCCTTAAGTTCAGAAGAGTTTCCTCGTTTGAGGTTGGGAATTGGTAGGCCGGAAGAAGATCTCGACCCCGCCGAATATGTCCTCCAGAAATTTAGTGAACAGGAAGAGAGTTTTGTGGAGGAGATGGTGGGAAGAGCATGCCAGGTGGTAGAGGTAATAATTACTGAGGGTATTGATGCAGCAGTGAGTAGAAAATGGTGAGCAATTTAAAAGACAGTTTGTTCATCGCTAAGAAATTTTTTATTGCCAAAAAACTTGGACTCTGCAAGGCGCAAATCAAAACTCCTCGCTCCGCTCGTCAAACAGTGATTTGCTTGAAAGGGAAGAGACCGTCCTCGTTTTTTGGCTAAAATTTCAAAAGCTCTTCACAAACTATCTTTTAAATCAGAAATAGGTGAACAAATATTAAATTTTATTAAGGTTGATAGATGAAACTGTTTACCCTTTCTATTTTCGTCATAGCTTACTTTTTTTTTATCTGGAAGAAGCAGTATAAGGCACAGGTATGCTGGGTTGCCTGTGCTGTTTTGTTCCTTTTCGGGATAATTAGATTTTCTGATATTTTCACCATAATCAATTGGAACGTGTTGGGTATTTTCTGGGGGACACTGGTTTTGGCTCAACTGTTCAGTCTTTCTGGCGTCCCAGCCTATTTGGCTAACATTTTGGTAGTAAAGGCAAAATATGTTAACTGGGCAATTCTTTCAGTCTGCCTGGTGGCAGGAGCTATTTCTGTTTTTGTAGAGAATGTGGCCACTGTCCTCATAGTTGCTCCCATAGCTCTGGCAATCGCCCAGAAGTTGAAAGTGAATCCTGTTCCCTTTTTGATCGGTATTGCCATCTCTAGTAACTTACAGGGGGCAGCTACCTTAGTTGGCGATCCGCCCAGTATAATCCTGGCAGGATTCGCTAAGATGAACTTTAACGATTTTTTCTTTCTTTCTGGCAGACCGTCCATCTTTTTTGCTATTGAACTTGGTGCATTGGCCTCCTTAGGAGTTCTCTATTTTGTTTTTCGAAGAAATAAAGAGCGTGTGGGAGTTGTGGAAAGGGCTAAGGTGACAACATGGATACCAACTTTTCTATTGGGTTTTATGGTTCTAAGCTTGGTGGGAGCTTCCTTTCTGGGTAGTTCCATTGGGCACCGTCTTTCAGTTAATCTATCGGGGATTATTTGTATGGTCTTTGGTTTTATTGGCTTAATGTGGCACGAGCTGACCGGGTTGGGAGTTAGGAAATTTAATCGAGGAAAACTGGGAAGTACCCTCTTCCATGACATCAGGATTCTCGACTGGGAGACCTTTTTCTTTCTTGCCGGCATCTTTCTCATAGTAGGCTCCTTAACTAAAGCGGGAATTATTGATGATTTAGCCAATTTCTTTATACGCTTTGCGGGAGACAGTCGATTAATGGCCTATTTGGCAATTGTCTGGGGCTCGGTCTTCTTTTCTGCGTTCGTAGATAATGTTCCCTATGTTCTTGCCATGCTTCCCGTTGTGCGCAGTTTAGCGCTGGGAATGGAAATGAGTCCGTCCCTTCTCTATTTTGGCCTGTTGATTGGCGCTTCTGTGGGAGGCAACATTACTCCTATTGGTGCCTCAGCTAATGTGGTTGCCTGTGGAATGTTGAAGAGGAATAATTATACTGTAGGTTTCATCCAATTTATACGCATCGGTTTGCCATTCACATTCTTTGCAGTATTAGCCAGCTCTACTTTTATCTGGCTGGTTTGGAGATAGTGTAGCTGCAGAGTGAAGCTCTGCATTGTAGGGGCGACACTCTGTGGTCGCCCAAAGGGAGGGACGGCACGGAGTCCGTCCCCTACAGGGAAGGCAAAGCTTACGCTTTGCTGCTACAAGAAATGCTCGCTACACCAAATCCCATCGCACGATGGATTGAAAAGGCAGGTTTAAAATGGCGATCAATTTTAGAAAGATAATCGAAAGACAATTTTTCGCTGGATTAGCTGTCCTCTTGCCCATAGGACTGACCTTATATATCGTCTGGACTTTGTTTAACTTCGTAAGCAAATCTGTCGCGCCTTTACTGATAAGGATACCTCTTTTGCAAGAAATGCCTGTTATTGCGATAAGGGTTATAGGGGTTCTAATAACTTTCGTCATTATCTGGATAATTGGTCTGGTAGCCACAAATATTGTTGGTAGAAAAATCCTTAAATTACCAGAAGTTCTGCTACTCAAAGCCCCTGTAGTTAACCGTATCTACCAGACTATAAGACAAATCATTCAAACGATAATTGTTTCCAAAACAGCCCTGCGCCAGGTGGTGCTAGTGGAGTATCCGCGCAAAGGAGTTTACACAATTGCTTTCGTAACCAACGTTTATGAGGAAAAAGGGAAGAAAAATGTTTCTCTTTTTATCCCTACAACTCCCAATCCCACCTCTGGTTTCTTCGTGATTGTTCCTGAAGAAGAGGTGATTCCCTTAAAGATGACAGTTGAAGAGGCTATGAAATTGGTGGTCTCAGCGGGGATTATTACTCCCGAAGACTATTCTATTACAGCTAAGATTCCCAAAAACAATTCCCGAGATTAATGGAGGATGAAGTGGTTGAATCGCTCAGAGATTTACCCGGTATAGGAGTGGCTTTAGGAGCAGGATTTCTTGGATTATTGTTTGTGGTCTATCTCTCCATAAAGATTCTCAGAAAAAGTCAGGGAACAGAGAAGATGAGAGAAATATCGGAAATGATTCACGAGGGGGCCATGGCCTTTCTTTCCCGTGAGTTTTCGGCGATTGTTCTCTTCGTGGTTACCTTGGGCGTGGTTCTTTACTTTTTTGTGGCTAAAAAGACAGCAATAGCATTTGTGTCAGGAGCATTCTGTTCCACTCTGGCAGGTTATTTAGGAATGCAGATTGCTACTCGCTCGAACGCCCGTACTGCCCAGGGAGCTACCAAAAGTTTTAATGAAATGCTAGGGATCGCTTTTCCCGGCGGAGCAGTAATGGGGCTTAGTGTTGCCGCTCTTGGTCTATTCGGATTATCTCTTGTATTCTTAATCTTTCTCCACCTTGCCGGTCTCCATTATGAAAACTTTCTGGATAGGATTATCGAGGCAACCCAACTTATCGTTGGTTTCAGTATGGGGGCTTCATCTGTAGCCCTTTTCGCTCGTGTTGGTGGTGGGATATATACCAAAGCTGCCGATATGGGTGCGGATTTAGTGGGCAAAGTCGAAGCGGGTATTCCCGAGGACGATCCTCGTAATCCAGCAGTGATTGCAGATAATGTTGGAGACAATGTTGGCGATGTTACGGGTATGGGTGCAGACCTCTTCGAATCCTATGTAGGGGCAATAATTTCGGCAATTGTTATTGCCGTAGCTTTTCAAAACATTAAGGGAGTAATGTTAGTACTGCTTCTGCCTGCCTGGGGAATTATCTCTTCCATTATTGGAATCTTCTTCGTCCGCACCGCTGAGGGAGAAGACCCTCAGAGAGCTCTGCGTAAAGGAATGATTGCCAGCGCTTCTCTTTTCATAATTGGCGCCTTCTTCCTGGCAACTTTCTGGTATGGAAAAGTCAATGTTTTCTTTGCCATTCTTTCGGGATTATCTGCGGGAATGGTTGTGGGATTTACTGCGGAGTATTATACATCGGGCAAAGTTGTGCGAAATATAGCCGAATCATCCCGCACCGGTCCAGCTATTAATATCCTGCAGGGGATATCCTCGGGAATGTTCAGTGTAGCAATTCCTGTAGTAGCCATAGGAGTGGCTACTATTGTTGCTTATAGGTTTGCAAATGTTTTTGGCATAGCCCTTTCGGCGGTGGGGATGTTATCCATCACAGGGATGACTGTGGCTATAGATGCCTATGGACCAATTGCTGATAATGCTTGTGGCATTGCCCAAATGGCTGGAATGGCTCCTGAGGTGAGGCGGCGAGCTGAAAGACTCGATGCAGTGGGCAACACAACCGCAGCCATTGGTAAAGGATTTGCTATTGGCTCTGCTGCTTTAACTGCGTTGGCTCTGTTCACTGCTTTTGCCCAGACAGTGGGATTGAGCGTATATGACGAAGTTACCATGACTTCACAACTTATTATAAATATAATGAAACCACAGGTTGTTGCTGGACTGTTTATCGGCGGTGTGGTTCCTTTTCTCTTTTCTGCAGCCACAATGCAGGCAGTGGGCAGGTCGGCTTTTAAAATCGTGGAAGAAGTGAGGAGACAGTTCAGGGAGATTCCCGGGCTTATGGCTGGTACGGCAAGGCCGGATTCGGCTCGCTGTGTGGATATTGCCACTCGGGGAGCTTTGAGAGAGATGGTGGTTCCAGGAATTGCAGCTGTCCTCTTGCCTCTCATCGTAGGAACCATTTTAGGAGTGGAAGCACTGGGTGGGTTTTTGGCTGGCTCTCTTGTTACAGGAGTTCCCCTGGCAATATTTCTCGCTAATGCAGGAGGAGCCTGGGACAATGCCAAAAAATATATTGAGGAAGGCAATTTAGGTGGAAAGGGCTCGGAAGTGCATAAGGCTTCGGTCATTGGCGATACTGTGGGAGACCCTTTCAAGGATACAGCGGGTCCCTCCTTAAATATCTTATTGAAGTTGATGGCTATTGTATCTTTAGTATTTGCTAATGCGATTCTGGCATCCCACAACTGGCTGGTCATCCTCTTCCTATAAAAAACAAAAAAGGTGACAGGTACTTTTTTGCCTATTCCTTTTTTTCGGGAAAAGATATGGAATTAGGAATTATTGGTCTTCCCAACGTAGGGAAATCGACACTGTTTAATGCTCTAACTACGGGTCATGCTCCAGCTTCCAACTATCCCTTCTGTACTATCGAGCCTAATGTTGGAATTGTGGAAGTTCCTGATGAGAGGCTGGAGAAGCTAGGAGAGATTTATAAACCTCAAAAGTTGACCCATACTACGATAAGATTCTTAGATGTGGCCGGTCTGGCAAAGGGAGCATCGAAGGGCGAAGGTCTGGGAAACAAATTTCTATCCCATATTCGGGAGGTGGATGCTTTAGTCCACCTCGTTCGCTGTTTTCCAGAGGAGAAGGTAGTTAATGTTATGGGAGATATCGATCCGGTGAGGGATATCGAAGTTGTCAACACCGAGCTTATGCTGGCAGATTTGGAAGTGGTGGAGCGAAATATTGAAAAATTGAGCGGTTCAGCTAAAAGTGGCGATAAAAAAGCTAAAGAAAAACTGAAAACACTGGAACAGATAAAAGAAGGCTTGGAGAAGGGAATCTCTGCAAGGAGAATAGAAGTTCCTGAAGATTTACGAGCCTCCTACAACTTACTTACAGCGAAACCAGTTCTATATTTGGCTAACGTGGATGAGAAGGACCCCGCTTCGGGGAAGAAGGTGGAGGAGTATGCCCAAGGTGAAGGAGCCGAGACTTTGAGTGTGTCGGCAGAAGTGGAAGCTCAAATTGCTCAATTGGAGAAAGGAGAAAGGGAGAAATTTAGAAAAGAGCTGGGTATAGACAAGGGCGCATTGGAGCGCCTGATCCTGTCTTCTTATAGGTTGCTCAACTTAATTACTTTTTTCACTGTTGTGGGGACCGAAGTAAGAGCCTGGACAATAAAACGAGGTTTTCCTGCCGTATTGGCAGCAGGGAAGATACATTCTGATATGGAGAAAGGATTTATCAAGGCCGAGGTCTTCTCCTTTAAAGATTTAGAGAAGGGTGATGAGAAGATACTCCATGAGAAAGGATTGGTCAGGATAGAGGGAAAGGATTACGAAATTCAAGATGGTGATATAGTGCGTTTTAGATTTCACGTCTAGACCATGGATATCGTGTAGGGACAGACCGCCGTGTCTGTCCCTTGACTGGACCCATAGATATCGTGTAGGGACAGACCGCCGTGTCTGTCCATTGACTGGGCTGACAGAACCGTCAACCCCTACAGTAGATGGGGATTTTTTTCTTGCAATGCCGAAGCCAATTTTATATAATTCTAATGAATTTTTCGTCTTTGAGATGAATAGGAGGGAATAAATTTTATAAGCATCCCGATAATAATCGGGATGCGGATTAGAGGGCTTGGGAGAAATAATTTGATTTCTCCCAAGGGGTGACAGCGAAAAAATGCGACGAAGAGGAGCATGTTGGAGCGCCAGAGGGGCGAAGCCCCTATGGAAGTATCCGAACAAAGTGAGGATATCTTATGCCTATTTACGAAAGTATCTTTGTTTGTCCACCAGATTTATCAACCGAAGAACTGGAGGAACTTGCCAGAAAGTTTGAGAAAATCATAACCCAGGGGCAGGGCAAGGTAATTTCCTGTAATAAATTGGGACGCAGGAAGCTGGGGTATGAAATAAAAGGTTATAAAGAAGGTTTTATGTATTGCCTAAATTTTAATTCTCCGCCGACTCTGATTGCTGAATTGGAAAAGAATTACCGCGTTACTGATAAAGTGATCAGACACTTAATCGTGAAGGTAGACAAGAAAAAACTGAAAGAGGAAAAAGCAACCAGTGAGGAGTCAAAAGATGAGGAGGGAAAAGAAAGCCCAACCAGTGATGTCTAAATAGAAAGGGGGATTAATAGTGGCTAGAGGTACTGTCAATAAAGTTATTCTAATTGGTCGTTTGGGTAGTGATCCAGAACTTCGGTATACACCGAATGGTGATGCTGTAGCAAATTTTAGAATAGCAACGAACAGGGTTTGGAAAGACCAGAAAGGTAATCAACAGGAGAGGACGGATTGGCATAGGATAGTAGTCTGGAGAAAGTTGGCCGAGATTTGTGGCGAATATCTCAAGAAGGGAAGCCACGTGTATATTGAGGGGAGACTGGAAACGCGTAGCTGGGAAGACAAGAATGGAAACAAAAGATCTGTAACAGAAATTATAACTAATCAGATGCAGATGCTTGGGGCTAAAGGCGAAGTTAAGGCTACTGAGCAAGCTCCTCCACCAGAAGGGGTTTTGGAAGAGAAAGAACTCCCCAAAGACGAAGAAATAAAAGGGAGTGAATCGGAAGACGAAATTCCGTTTTGAATTCAGGTCGGTCGCCCTTTCCCCGATAAATATCGGGGTGACGGAATCGGCACTGTAAACAGTGCCCGACCAGACAGCATTCTGAACAGTGCCCGACCTGCGATTATTAGAAAGAGAGAAAAAATGGTTGCCAATGGAGAAAAGAAAAGTAGAGGAAGAAGAGGAGGCTTCGATCCCAGGAGGAGACGGTATCGGCCTTTTCGAAAGAAGGTATGTCGTTTCTGTGTAAAGAAGACAAAGTATATCGATTATAAAGATATAGCACTCCTCAGGAGTTACATTACAGATAGAGGCAAGATTCTATCCAATAAGGTTACTGGAAACTGTGCTAAGCACCAGCGTAGCTTGAGTAGAGCCGTAAAGAGAGCAAGAAGTATCAGTTTATTACCATTCACCACGAGATAGAAGATGTCATTCTCTCCAAGATATTCCATTTATTCTGGATTAGAAAGTCATACCTTTAATTTTTCCTAGTTATTGGCTGAAATTCCAAGAGCTTCACAAATTATCTTTAAATATTGTAGCTTCCCGATAAATCGGGACGCCCATAAAGGGCTACACTACGAATAATGATTTGGTAGTGTAGGGCTTCATGCCCGTAAGAATTACGCCCATAAAGGGCTACACTACCCACAAATTTTGGAGAAGAAATTAGGGGGAAGGATGAAAATCATACTGTGTCAGACAGTTAAAAGCCTTGGTGAGAGAGGAGATGTAATCTTGGTTAGCGATGGTTATGCTCGGAACTATCTCATCCCTCGCTGCCTGGCCTGGGAGGCGAACGAGAAGAATATCCGCAGGTTGAAAGAGGAGAAGCGAAAAGAAGGAGAGAAAGACGAGAAGGTTTTGAGATCAGCAGTCACATTTGCCAGTAAGTTAGATAAAATTTCTTGCACCATTACTGTAAAGACAGGTGAGAGCGAGAAAATTTTTGGGGCGGTTACTTCTTCCGATATTCGAGAAGCTCTAAT
>WJOT01000125.1 GCA_009619095.1 Clostridia bacterium | reverse complement strand
GTATAGCCACTTCTGGTCCAGGGGCGACCAATCTGACCACAGGTTTGGCTACAGCAAATATGGATTCAGTTCCTGTTGTGGCATTTACAGGACAAGTGGCTACTCATCTGGTGGGCAATGATGCATTTCAAGAGGCGGATACTACTGGAGTTACCCGCTCAATAACAAAGTATAACTATCTGGTGAAAGACGTTAAGGAGCTCGCCGGCACTATCTTTGCATTCTTTAAACGGAGGTTCTTCGCCCTCTTAAAGAAAAGGATATCCTTAGGATTGGAACCAGGCCATCCACCTTCAATATAATGGATACCCAAATCATCCAGCCTCTTTGCTATCTTCAATTTGTCTTCTACAGAGAAGGAAATCCCCTCGCTCTGTGTTCCATCTCTTAAGGTAGTATCGTATATCAATATTTTTTTCATCTCTACCCCTTTTGAAAGATAGTTTGTGATATAGAGTCCTTGCGAAAGCAAGGCTGAATACATCCCGCCCTTTCGGGCGGACTCCAAACATCTCTACATTAAGAAATTCTTCAAGCGATGAGCAAATTATCTTTCATTTCCTCCCTTTTCGGGGAGTTTTCGCCAAAGCGAATTTTCTATGAATAGCCCTCACTGCTTTTTCTGTATCTTTCTCTTTAATTACGCAAGAAATCTTTATTTCCGAAGTAGAAATCATTTCAATATTTACGTCCTCTTCTGCAAGGGCAGAGAACATCTTAGAAGCTACCCCCGAATGGGTTTTCATTCCCACCCCCACAATAGACACCTTGGCTACTCCCTCGTCATAGACGAGCCCCTTAGCACCTATTTCTTGCTTGACTTTCCCCATTATATCCAAAACTTTATTCAGGTCTCCTCTATTAACTGTAAAGGAGATATCGTTTACCCCTCCTTGAGCAGAACTTTGAATAATCATGTCCACATTTACCTTACCTGCTCCCAGTGCACCGAAAATCTTGGCGGCAATTCCTGGTCGGTCAGGCACATCAGTAATCGCCACTTTCACCAGATCCTTATCGTAAGCTACTCCGCTTACCACTACCCCTTCCATCTTGGAAACTTCCTTGGTAATCACAGTCCCCTCCTCATCGTTAAAGCTAGACCTGACATGAATATCCACACCAAATCTGTTAGCTACCTGGATAGACCTCGGGACCATCACCTGCGCCCCAAGGCTGGCTAATTCCAGCATCTCATCATAAGAAATTCTATCAATCTTTCTCGCATCAGGAACAATCCTGGGATCTGCAGTATAGACGCCGGCAACGTCAGTATAAACTTCGCATTGGTCTGCTTTTAACACTGAAGCTAAAGCTACGGCTGTCAAATCGGACCCACCCCTTCCCAGAGTGGTAATATCCTTCTTGGCGGTTATTCCTTGAAAACCAGCAACAATAACAATTCTATCCTTACTCAGTTCCTTTTCAATCTTTTTCGTATCTATCTTTCTGATCTTCGCATTAGAAAATGTCTCATCAGTAACAATCCCTCCCTGTCCTCCGGTCAAAGATACTGCCTCCTCCCCAAGAGCATGGATTGCCATAGCCAAAAGAGCGATGGACATCTGTTCGCCGGTAGCCAACAGCATATCCATTTCCCTATCGGTAGGAGAGGGAGTAATCTGTCGAGCTGTTTCGGTTAATTTGTCAGTTGTATCGCCAGGCGCAGAAACAACAATGACTACTTTATTTCCTCTCTTCTTTGTCTCAATTATGCGTCTGGCAACTTTTTTTATTCTTTCCGGTCCAGCAATAGATGTTCCACCATACTTTTGTACAATGAGTGCCATTCTCTCTCCAGAAAAAAGATAACCCCTTCGGGGTTACTTCCATAGGGGCTTCGCCCCTCTGGCGCTCCAAAATGCTCCTATTCGTCGCATTTTTCCGCTGTCACTCCTTGAGGGAAACCAGATTGTTTCCCTCAAACTCCCTAATCCGCATCCCGATTGTTATCGGGATACTCAGAGCTTAAACTATTTTTGTTCCCTGTTTATCCATACCCAGAACTAAATATCTACTCTCTACTTTATGTCTGGCAAACGCTTTCCGCATAGCTTTTCCGACCTTTTCCGCGCACGAAGGCGGAGAAGATGCGGTAAACGCAAGTATACTCGGTCCTGCTCCACTCAGGCTCACGCCTAAAGCTCCTGCTCTCAGTGCTTCTTCGAAAACTACCTCCATTCCCTTAACCAGCCTCTTCCTATACGGTTGATGCAGCCTGTCTTCCATTGCCATTCCCAAAAGCTCATACCTTTTCCTAATTAGAGCAGCCAGAAGCATGGCTACTCGAGAAGAGGTAAATACTGCCTGTTCGAATTTTACAGTCTTGGGCAAGATTTTCCTTGCTCGCCTCGTCATTATCTGGAAATTGGGAATGCAAACCACACAGGAGAGATTCTCAGGGGGATTAAACTTCACAATTTCTATTTCCCTGCCTTTTCTTCCTTTGGGAGAAGAGATACAGCAGACTACTAATCCTCCCACCATTGCTGCAGATACATTATCTGCATGACCTTCTATTTCCGCTGCTAAGTTCAAGAGCTCTTCTCTACTCAATCTCCCTCCACAGAGTCTATTTGCACTTACCAATCCTCCAATCCTTGCTGCCGCGCTACTGCCTAGCCCGCTGGCAAGAGGTATTCTGTTTATAAGTTTAAGGTGTAAAGTCTTGGGAGCGAGGTGAAACCTGTCGAATACGAGCTGGGCTGCTCGATACACAATGTTTCTTCTGTCTCTGGGCAGGTTCTCTTCTCCTTCGCCCACAATATCAATCTGTAATTTTTTTCCACTTTTCCCCGGTCCCATTTCCATCTCTACAGTATTGTAAAGTCGAAGTGCCAATGCTAAGACATCGAATCCCGGGCCTAAATTGGCGGTAGTAGCCGGGACTCTAACTTTTACTCTTTTTATATACATTTCCCCCTCACCCCAACCCTCTCCCCCGTGGGGAGAGGGAACCTTCTCACCGTACATGCTTTCCTTATCTTTTTCAGTATTCACAATCTCATCAGGTTTACTACTGATTTCAAATCGGCTTTGACTACTCTTACTTTAAAGATCTTAAGTCAGCAAATATGATTTGACTTAATGCGTGGAAACCTTATCTCCAACTCTTATCATCCTGATATATTTTCGTTTGCCGCGAGCTATACAGGAAAGTCCCGATGTAACCTTTTTTACCTTTAAAATGGCTTTCTTCTGTTTAGGCACTGTTACAACGCCAGTTTTGGGATCTTTAATAGGCGCTAATTCTTCCCATATTATTAGTTTGTCTCCAGGCTTAATGCCATATGCAGAACCAAGGTTAATAACAACTTCTTTTTCTGAAAGGATCTGTAAAATCTGGCCGGTTTGAGGAAATTTATCTCTTAAATCCTTGAATTTTTCTGTAGCCTGTTCCATTGCTTGTGAAAGAATACGAGAATTTTCCTTTCTAAGCCCTCTAAAGGTACTTGCTAATTCGATAATAATATCAGTCTTAGTTGCATAATCTAAAGCTTTATAGAATTGTTTCTCATCATTATAATGCTTCTTTCCTTCTTTCCTTGACATTGCGCCTACTTTTTTATCTGCATAACGTACAATGCCGCTTCCTACATCAACGATCTTAATATTCAATTCACATGTTCCCTTTAGCTCTCTCCATATAGACCCACTAAACTTTTCCTCCTTCTTTTTACTTTTATAATGCTCCTGCTCTTTACTTTT
Organism: Clostridia bacterium; assembly: GCA_009619095.1. GTDB lineage: Bacteria > UBA6262 > WVXT01 > WVXT01 > WVXT01 > WVXT01. Next base: position 952 of record WJOT01000125.1, on the reverse strand, counting down.
GTAATCCTCCCCCTTCTCCTGCTCTTTACTTTTGTAATCCTCCTTCTCTTTACTTTTGTAATACTTTATTGAATGCTTTATTTCGGATTTATTAAAAAAGGCCATAGCCCTGCCAAAGAATAAATAATCAGCGCCTAAAAGCTTCCCTAATTCAGTATATCTTTCCACATCATCTCTCTCAGCGAATTTTCTTTCAGCCATGACCTTCAATATTTTTTCCCGCTCAACCAGATTGAAATGACCGACAAGCGCATTCTCCAGCCCTGAAAACGCTGACTCGCTTATACCCTTAATAGGCGAACCTTTTTCAGAAATCTCAATGATGGCTACCGTCTTCTTAAATCTTTTGACAGCATCTAACTCTTCCTCGGTTGGTATTACTATTAGGGGTGGTGCACATCCCCATAATAAGGCTAACACAACTACACAACAAACAAACTTTAATACTTTCATAGTTACCCTCCATGTATTACTACTATCGAAACTCGTATACCCTCAATTTTCAACAATACAGAAGTGAGAAACTTCATATTTTTCAGTATTCACAATCTCATCAATCTTACTACTGATTTCAAATCGGCTTTGACTACTCTTACTTTTCGGGCAACCTTAATTGCTCTATCAGGATCTTTAAGGCCATGTCCTGTCAGAATACAAACTATAGTAGAAGTTCGGGAAAAGTATCCTTTCCGAACGTATTTTATCAGCCCGGCCACGCCGGCAGCAGAAGCGGGTTCCACAAAAAGTCCTTCCACAGAACTTAACATTTTATATGCTTCAATAATCTGTTTATCAGTTACAGTATCAATCACACCTTTGGATTCGTCGCGAGCCTCTTCGGCTCTCTTCCAGGAGGCAGGATTCCCGATTCTAATTGCTGTGGCAATAGTTCTTGGCTTTTTTATGGGATATCCGCGCACAATCGGCGCTGCTCCTTCAGCCTGAAATCCCA
>WJOT01000005.1 GCA_009619095.1 Clostridia bacterium | reverse complement strand
GACACCTATAGAAGAGTCAGCGGAAGGCCTATCCCCCAGGGTGGAGAGATTACAATCAGCCGTTTTGTCGGCGGTAAGGCAACAGTGGTAACAGGCCCGGAATTGGTCTGGGGTAGTGACTGGTCAACTTATGCCAGATATAATTTCTGGTGTGGTTCTCTGGCCTGGGCGATGATTTATAAAGATGAAAAGATAAAATGGGGCGAAGAAGACGAACATCTCCAGGCAGGAGAGATTAGTGCGCGTACCAAGCTTTTGGATATGTTTCCGTTCCAGCTTGGCCTACTTTATCAGCCATTCCGCGTGGGTCACGAATATACCTATGTAAAGGGAAGTGCGCCCTATGATGAAAATGATATAAAGAAAGGAGAGACTGACCACTGGGATGCAATCGGCATAAAGACAAGGATAAGGACAAGAGAGATTCCCTGGATTAACAGAGCTACCATTACTTACACTTATGCTGGACTGGTGGCAGGAAATAAGCATGAAATTCTGCTACAGTTAGAAAAGGCTCTCTCAGGCTCTTTGAATTCTACTTTGGAATTTACCTACAGGCACCCGGTATTAGGTCCTGTCCCTTGTATTTATGAGGGCAAAAAAGATAATGCTGGACCATTCCGGGCCACCCCCAGGGGAGCAAATGACCCCTTCTGGGTAAATCAGGAGAATCGTGAAGCAACTCTTCTATCTCTCTTTTTCACTTATGACCCCACTCCAGGAACCTGGTTTTATCGCTGGCAGCCAAATATTTTGGAAGAGTGGAATCTCAATCCCCAGGAAGATGCTAAAATCTCTTTTGCCTTTGGCTACTTTCTTTCATATTTCCCCACCACCACTGATTTACAGACTTACTACACCAGGGAAGGAGAAATAGTGTGGGAACCCAAGGACCCGACTAGTAATGGTATGTGGCCAACCAAGAGGCCCATCCATTCTTTTTCGCTTATTGCAAAAGTCAACACAAGAGGACCGAATTTCCTGTTCAATATCCGCGGAGGTGAATCACTCGCCACCGGCGGAATGAGTTATACTACCGGCGAGGATAAAGAGAAGCCTGAGACAGACTTCTTTTCGATAGGGGTGGGAATAACCGAAGGACCGTACCAATTAGGCTTCAGTTTTGGAAGCGATGTCTGGGGACCCGAAGAATGGCACAGGAGATTTGGAGAGACAGTGGATAGGCTATACAAAGTTTCCTTAAGCAGAGCCATCGGGAAATATTCTACTGTGGGTATAGAGTATATTGGTTATAGAGAAAATGATGGTAAATACATTGCTCCAGAATTGGGCGCCTTTGATGAGATAAGACTCTTCTATAGACTCCACTTTTCAAGTCTATTGCCCCTCGTCAGGTAAGAATGATACCCTCTCCCCTTGGGGGAGAGGGAAAGGGTGAGGGGGAAAGGAGTGTCAAACGAAAGTTTGATGGCCCCTATTGTAAATTGTTTGAGTGAATCTTTTAGTCGTTACAGGAAAAAAATGAAAAGAATTATCAATCTTCTATTTTCCCTGTTAATAATAATGGTTGCTATAGAAATTCCAGTAAATGGTGATGAAGGAAATAGGGAGGCCAAATATAACGAAGTAAAAATTGTGAAACTTCCCAATGAAGATTGGCAACTAATGGTAAATGGCCAACCTTATTTTATTAAAGGGGTTGCATATAGCCCTGATAAAGTTGGACAAGACCCAAATCAGGCTACTCTGGATGATTGGATGATAGCTGATTACAACAATAATGGACGAATTGATGGTCCTTATGATGCCTGGGTGGATAAGAACCAAAATAATACACAGGATAATGATGAAACTGCAGTTGGAGATTTTCAATTGTTTAAAGAAATGAGGGCTAATACAATTCGTCTTTACCATCACGCTTCAGATAATGAAACAGTAAGGAAATCGTATATTTATAAAAATAGCTTTAATCTTTATGACCATCCACTAAATAAAAAATTGTTGAGGGATTTATACTCTACCTATGGAATCCGGGTAATTATGGGTGATTTTCTGGGAGCTTACACTATCGGGTCGGGTGCTAATTGGGAGGAAGGAACAGATTATCGAGATGAAACTCAACAAGAAAATATGATGAATAGTGTCCGGGATTTGGTATTAGAAAATAAGGATGAAGATTATGTTTTATTCTGGATGTTAGGAAATGAAAACAACTATGCTCGTTTAACCCATACTAATGCTCAAAAATATCCTGAAGTATATGCTAAATTTGTGAACGAGGTAGCCAAAATGATTCACCGTTTAGACCCCAACCATCCTGTAGCCATCTGTAATGGAGATTTGGGAATGCTTGATTACTATGTAAAATTTGCTCCTGAGATAGATATTTTTGGGGCTAATTCATATCGCGGACCCAATGGCTTTGGAGATTTTTGGAGAACAATAAAAAATAAATACAATAGACCTGTATTAATAACCGAATATGGTGTCGGTTTGCCTCTTCAGGGCGGAGAGCCTTCGGAAAGCAAACAAGCAGAATATCATCAAGGATGCTGGAACGATATAGTCCACCATCAGGCAGGAGGAGAAGGAATGGGTAATGCTATCGGCGGTATCATCTATACCTGGGTAGATATATGGTGGCAGGCTGGTAATCCATTCAGCTTAGACCCTCCTGAGCGAAATGGCATATGTAGTCAAGGCGATGGACTCCACAGTCCATTTCTAAGACAGTTAAGGAAGACCTATTATGTGTATCAGAGCATATGGAATAAGATGGAATAAGAATGAGCATAATAGATGAGACCTCTGAACGAAAGTCTTGGAGTGTCAAACGAAAGTTTGACCACAAATCGAATCCTCTCCCTTTGGGGGAGAGGGTAGGGTGAGGGGGACTGGAGTGTCAAACGAAAGTTTGACAGAGTCGCAAATAGGAGAGGGAAAAATGGCGAATAAAATATTCAAAATGATAACCATTCTATTTTTTCTGGTTCTAATCGGTTGCGATCAGAATCCATTCGACAAACTTTATGACCCCACAGGAGATGGAGCTTTAGGTGGAGAATGGGGATATTGGAAAATCTACGATGACCAGCTGAACACCCGTGGGGGAGTAATGCTCTGTCCCAGTGAAGAGCACCAGACTTTTGCTGAGGTAACTGGAAATCCCCGTAGTGGCACGAAATGCATAAAGTATTGCTATGATGGAACAACGTTATGGGATAAAGAAAAAAACCGATGGGATAAGTGGGCAGCAGCCCTTCTGATTGTTGCCCCTACCTGGCAGGAGTATGAGGAAGAAGAGAAAAACCTGAGTCCAGGGGAGTATAAAAAGATTACTTTCTGGATAAGAGGAAATCTTTCTCCAGGGGCAAAAATCAGATTTGAAGGTCCTGGAGACTACGAAAGGAAAGAATGCGATTTTCTAGCGTTGCCCACCATCCCGAATAACTGGACTCCGAAGCAGATAGACCTGATCGGCAAGAGCGAGCTGTCACGGGCAAAAGAGTTTTTCAAAATTGTTTTTCATGGAGGTGGTGGAACAGTATACGTGGATGACATAACCTATAGCAAGTAATGTTGCAGGCACATCTTTCGGAGTGTAAAGCGAAAGCTTTACCAAGTCAAACTTTCGTTTGACACTCCAAACGAGCAGATAATTTTGGAGTGTAAGGCGAAAGCCTTACAAATTTCAAAGAAAGGAGGAGGAAGAAATGAAAAAGAATCTGACATTAGCGATTTTGCTGATAGGAGCACTGACACTTGTTTTGGGTTGCACAAGGTATTTAGCAGAAGAGCCTCTAAAGAGGGAAACAGAAGTCGCTATGGCTCCCAAAGAAGAGGCGCCAGAACTGAAGCCTCTGGCACTGACTGAAGAAGCCCCAGAACTGAAACCTCTGGCAGCGATTGAAGAGGCTCCCGCGGAGATTGAGCCTTCAGAAACTAAGGAAGTGGTTAAGATGGGCGGAATTACTGGAGAATATGCAGATTCCGCTTCCGCAAGTGCAGGCGTGATAGAACTGACCAAGAAGTGGAAAATGTATCCAATAGATTTGGTAAATAAAGATCTCTCCTACATCAGTGGTGGATTTTGCTGGGTGACCAGTTATTACGATAATCCCAACGGCTGCGTTATCTACCTGGACGATATAAAATACGAATAATCCAGAATGTAAAACGCCCCAACAAAAGTCCCCTCTCCCTCTCGGGGAAAGGGTTAGGGTGAGGGGTCAAACTCTCATTTGACACTCCAAACCAACTCTAGGAGTGTAAAGCGAAAGCTTTACGTGGTCAAACTTTCGTTTGACACTCCAAACAAACTTCAGGAGAGGAAGAAATGGAAAAGAAATTGATTTTCATTCTTTTATTCATCTTGCTGTTACCTTCCCAATCTATTTCTGCCGAGGAAGAGTTTTTCTATGTCTACTCAAGCAAGTATCCTAAGGAAAACCATTATTCCCCTTCCGGAATAATGGGAGATACAGGAGACATAGGATTGAGTGGAGGATATATCCCCACTCCCTCAGGTGGAAAGGCCTGTTTGAGAATAGCCTACAAGCCCAAAGGCGCCAAGGAGTGGGCGGGCATTTACTGGCAGAATCCGCCCAATAACTGGGGAGAAGTTGAGGGCGGTTATAACCTTGAGGGAGCGGATAAATTGACTTTTTGGGCTAAAGGAGAAAAGGGCAGGGAGAGGATAGCTCTGTTCAAGATTGGTGGCATAACAGGAAGGTATAACGATTCTGACA
>WJOT01000088.1 GCA_009619095.1 Clostridia bacterium | reverse complement strand
ACCAGCCACCTGAGCATATAGAATGACCACCAATATTGTCAAAAAATAGGTTGTCTTTTTGGGAATTCCCATTACCCGAAAGAAGGCATAGAATATGAAAAGGACTAACCCAACGTGCAACCCGCTCACAGCCAATGTATGGATTACTCCGGCATCAGTAAATATCCCTTGAATCTGTCTGGGTAAAGCAGTTCTCTCTCCCAGCATCACCCCCGCAAGAATTGAAGATTCCAATTGAGGGAGGGTGTTCTTGATAACGAATTCTATTCTTCTTCGAATTTTTAAAATAATCGAACGGAAGATGCCTATCTTTCCCCGCCCTGATATTTCAATATCTTCACTCCTGTAGACGGAAAAAAGCGAATGGATATTCCGATAGCTTAGATATTTTCGATAGTCGAATACTCCAGGGTTAGTTGACGCAAAAGGAGAGGAAAGTCTACCATAAATGTTCAGTCTATCTCCATAATTTATCTGGATAGACTCAGAAGTATAGAGAAAGACCTGCGTTTTTCCTGTTACTTCTATTTCTTTCTTATCAGTGGTTAATCTTTCGCAAGCTAAAACAAAATTGATTTTTTCTGATGCCTTCTTAGGAATTGAAACTACAACACCAGTAAGACGACTTCTCTTCGGAGTTTGAAAAGAAATACAGCGGCTTATCTCATCAGGAGGTAGAAGGCGGGTTCCCAAATGTCGAGCAATACCCAAAGCGAGGAAGGCTAAAACGGAAAAGATTAAAACAATAGTTCCTGGTTTTCGCTGAAGGATAAAATAGAAAACTGAAGCCAGGCCGAAGAAAGATAAAAAAATTATTAGAAACCAGAAATATTTAGCTCCCGCGAAGAAATTGCCCAGGAGAATTCCTAAAATATAGCTGATAACAGTCAAGATAAGTGGCGTTAAACCAAATTTCCTCATTTAATGGTCCTTGTGTGAGGCCAATTCGGTTGATACGAATCTCTGAGATAGGAGAAATGTGGTGAGATTTACTATTAAGCAGGACTTCTTCTATCTAAGCTATTTCTCTAATATAACAGGATTCCTTAAATTAACTATTCCTTCAGCAATAGACTCAATCACATCGCCTGGCTGAAGCCCTTCTTCGGGACCTGCCGGAGGGCTGGCAGTTGTAAACACATCTCCCGGCTCTAAAGTCATAATATCGCTTAAGAATTCGAGAATTTCTGGTATCTTAAAAATTAAATTCTTCGTGCTCGACTCACACTCAACTTTGCCATTTCTTTTTCTAATCATTTTTACATTATGTGGGTCAGGAACTTCATCCTTAGTCACAATCCAGGGACCTATAGGGCAAAAAGAGTCGAATGCCTTGCACCTCTGCTGGTACAGTACATGCCCTGGCTGAATCATTTCTATATCGTGAGCCGTGACATCGACAAGCATTGTATACCCAAAAATATAATCATATGCTTTCTCTTTGGGAATGTGTTTACCCTTCTTCCCAATTACTACAGTGAATTCCCATTCCTGGAAAAGACATTTGGAAGTTGTCCCCGGCCATTTCCCCCCTTTGGGTATCACGATGGGTTCATCGGGACCTATCACCGTGGATTGGGCTCTGATAAAAAAGAGAGGAACCTCTGGCTTCGGATAACCTAATATCTGGCGATAATCTTCATAGTTGATGCCAATACAGACTATCTTGGGAGGCCTCGGTATGGGAGCTTTCAATTTCACTTTTTCCAGGGGAAAAACAGCACCCGGCACATTGAATTTTTCACCTTCAACATAATCAATTATCTCTTTGGCCGCTTTAAGCGCAGGTTCTCCAGCTGCAATAAATTCAACCATGGAAACGGGAACAGTCCGGCAGGCGGTCTCCTCGGGATTGGTAACCTTTTTAACCTTCGATAAATAGCTGATACATGCTCCGTTCAGGTCTATCACATTATTATCCACGACCACACCAACTCTTAACCTTCCCCCCTCTTCAAAAGTTACAAATTTCATAATAACCTCCTCTTAAAATAAACTCAATCAATCTTAAATTTAGCACACCACCCTATAAAAAGTCAAGTACTCTTTTTGAACTTTTAGGGACTTTACTCCCGCTAAAACAGAAGCTTAGATTATAATCTGATTCCTCTATGGGCTAAAACGCATAGCTTCCTAATGTTGCACTCTTATGGCTACCAGTATCCTCATTACCGTCTCATCTATTCTCTGACGCTCCTCAAAGAAGGCAGCATCTCCGTAATAATTCCTTTTGCCGAACTCCCCGGCAAAATCGAAAGATAATATATCGTTAAATTTGTATCCCAGACCTCCGGTAAAGAAGACTATCTGAAATTCTTTACTGCCATAAAAGGGTTGAAAATAGAAGCCATATCTTAAACAAAGAGCATCTCTCAGATAGTGCTCTGCACCAATACGAAATTCAAAGATATCGCGGTAATTAGAGTCATTTAGGCCCTCTCTCGATTTAAATCCCGACCATTCGCTAAAGATAATCTCAGCCGCTATTGTGGAAGAGACTTCATCAATGAAATTATAGGCTACACCAAAGCCATAAGATAGGGGAAATTCCAGCTCTCTCTTGCCTTCCTCTGTCCAGGTGGGATAGTTCATTTTCCATTCATCGTTGACTTTTCCTTTTGTTTTAACAATAAATCCAGCTCTAAACTCATCAGTGAAACAAAGCATCCCTCCCAGCGTGAAGTTGAAACCGGAAATCTTTGATTTGAGCTCGGTAATGGCAGTTGGAGGAGAAGCGTAAATAGCCGAACTACTCTTAAGACTACTCTCTCCATTCAAGAAGTTAATGGCTCCACCTATATATAAATATGACGCGGGCTTCCATGCTCCTCCTAAACTATAGCCATAGAGGGTCCCTTTTCCATTGATACTGGCAGAGCCGATTTTCTCGCCCGGCGAGCCTGCATCAAAGATGGACTTCTCATGCTGGTAATGGTTGTCGTATAAGGGAGCAAGCCCTAAAGCCAGGCTGAATTTTCTCCTGACCGGAAAAGTAACTACGGCACTGTTGAGTTGAAAATAGCATTGAGAATTAAAATAGGTCAATTCATCTTCTGTAACCACTTTTTCTACAACCGGCGCTATTCCCAGTGCTACTGAAAATTCCTTCTTCTCCAAAACCCCGAGACAGGAGGGATTTACAAAGATAGAAAAAGAATCAGTCGCACTGGCAATTGATGTTCCTCCCATTCCCATAGATCGAGCCCCAATTCCAGAAATGGGATCTCCTAAGTGAGAAACTCCCAGATAAGTAAGCGCGTCAACTCTTGAAGCCAGAAAAAAGAAAACAATAACTAACACAAAAATAATTTTTTTTCTGTTCATCTTTCCTTTGTACCCCACCTATTTTCGAAGTTTCTGGCTATCTCACCACTTCACATCCCACTGTAACCTGAACACATGCCTCCTGCTTCTGATTATCTCATCTAACTCTTCTTTATTTTCCGGCCTGCTTATTCCATAATCGTTCAAGTAGCGTGTATTTTCATATTTAATCCATAGCCTGGTGTTTTTAGTAATTTCTTGTGTTATCATTAAGTAGTACCTTACACCTTTACCATAAGTCCACCAATGGAAGGGAGTCAAGCCCATAGGCCATAAGAATTCAATTTCACTCAGAGCAACTCCTGGCTCACCTTCGAAGAAGATAAGCCTCCCTTCAAGTTTTAACTTACGAGTTGCATTGTACTTGAGGTCGCCAAAAATTAAGTGTCCTCTATCCACTTGCTCAAGCTCATAAATACTATTCTTTCTCCCATCCCACCTCACCTTAAACCTCACCGTACCATCCGGATTCCAGGTAACCTGCACTCTCGTTTTCTTCCAGCTCTGGTATAAATCTCTATTTTCTATCTTTTTATCATACCAGTGGTTCCATTGTCTGAAATATAGTTCCAGCTTCCTTGATACTCTTTGTTTAATATTGAACCAGAACTCCTTATCCTTTGTAGGCATTAAATTATCTTCTCTCCAAGGATGGCGAACAGGCCTAAAATAAATTTGCACTTCTCTCTCTCTATCCTCATACTTTCCACCAAGGAATACTCCATTTTCATTCCAGTCTTCATCTTTACGTCCAACTATAGTGGTGGCACTACTATGTTCGTTATAGTAATCTGGGTCATATTTATAGATAATCGCCCATAAAGTAAAGTTGCTTAATTTGAGCATGGGCTGAATCAGCCACGTCTCACCATAACCTATACACTTGGCATATTCAGCGCAAAGATTCAATTCTCTATACCAGGCATTAAAATCAAACCCGAAAACCCTGTTTCTCTCTCCTCGAAATAGATAGTATCCTTTCTCTTCCGGTGGATTAATCATAGGGCTATATCTGCTTTGGTAACCCATAAAACCAATCTGTGAATCTCTTAAGAAATTAAAGGCTATCCTACCGCCAATCAGTTCCTCTGTCAAACTGTCGTTTCTTTCCAGTTCATTATCACTGGTAATATATCCCATATTTGCTCTAATAGCAATCAAGCTCTGCTTTACAGTACCATCCGGATTCAAGGACGCATCAAGCTTCTTATTCGAATAGAAGAAATCCAAGTCGAATTGTTTTATTCTTTTATTTACCGCCACTCCTCTGAAATAGGTATTTGGTGCTGTCCCTTTGTCTTCAGCAACACCTTTAGCTTTAATCTTTATCGGTCTGACCAATTCTGTTGCCAGAGGATAATAGAAAATTAATCCCTGATTATACTGAAGCTTATAATTGCCAAT
>WJOT01000065.1 GCA_009619095.1 Clostridia bacterium | reverse complement strand
CAATGAAGGTTAGACCATTGGGTGACCGGGTGCTGGTGAAACCTTTGGAAGAAGTAGAGGAAAAGAAAAAGGGCGGAATTATTATTCCTGACACTGCTAAAGAGAAACCTCAGGAAGGTAAAGTTATTGCAGTGGGAAAAGGTAAGATTACTGAACAAGGGAAAACGCTTCCCCTGGACGTCAAAGTAGGGGATAGAATACTTTTCGGTAAGTATTCTGGTAATGAAATAAAGATAGATGATGAAGACTACCTGATTGTAAGGGAAGAGGATATACTGGGAATCATTGAGTAAAAGCCAAGAAGGACAGGTAATATATTGATAAGTCACTCGTTCGTTCTTATTAACTGAATTTAAAAGGGGGTTAATAAAATGGCAAAGCAAATGAAGTTTAATGAAGAAGCGATGCGGGCAATAATGAGTGGTGTAGACCAGCTGGCGAATGTAGTCAGAATCACTCTGGGGCCAAAGGGTAGGTATGTAGTTCTGGATAAGAAATTTGGTTCACCCACCATTACCAATGACGGGGTGACCATAGCTAAAGAGATCGAACTGAAAGATCCCTTTGAGAATATGGGCGCTCAATTGATAAAAGAGGTTGCCTCCAAAACAAACGACGACACTGGCGACGGTACTACTACGGCAACTCTCCTTGCCCAGGCAATTGTGCGTGAGGGGATAAAGAACATCACTGCTGGAGCCAATCCTATTCATGTTAAGAGGGGAATTGATAGGGCAGTCCAGATAGTAGTAAAGGAAATAAAGCAGAAGAAAAAAGATGTGAAGACTAAGGAGGAAGTTGCACAGGTAGCTTCCATAGCTGCCAACAGTCAGGAGATTGGGGACTTAATTGCTAAAGCTATGGATAAGGTGGGCAAAGATGGAGTAATCACAGTGGAGGAAGGAAAGAGTGCTGATACCACTGTGGACATTGTAGAGGGAATGCAGTTTGACAGGGGATACATCTCCCCATATTTCGTTACTGATGCTGAGAGGATGGAAGCGGTCTTGGAAGATGCCTATGTTCTGCTTACCGATAAGAAAGTCAGTTCTATGCAAGACCTCCTGCCGATATTAGAAAAAATTATTCAAACGGGCAAGCCGTTCCTCATTGTAGCTGAAGATATAGAAGGAGAAGCTCTGGCCACATTGGTGGTCAATAAGTTGAGGGGAACGCTGAAGTGTGCAGCAGTTAAGGCCCCGGGCTTTGGAGACCGGAGAAAAGAGATGTTACAGGATATTGCAACTCTCACAAAGGGAACGGTAATTTCGGAAGATATGGGGATGAAATTTGATAAAGCAACCCTGGATATGCTTGGCCAGACAAAGAGGGTGACCGTGGATAAGGAAAATACTACAATTGTGGGAGGTACTGGGGATAAGAAAGATATCGATGCGAGAATTTCGCAAATTAAGAAACAGATAGAGGAAACCGACTCGGATTACGATAAAGAGAAGCTCCAGGAGCGACTGGCGAAGTTAGTGGGAGGAGTAGCTGTAATTAATGTGGGTGCAGCTACTGAGACTGAGATGAAAGCAAAGAAGTTCAAGATTGAAGATGCCATGCACGCTACCCGAGCCGGTGTAGAAGAGGGCATTATACCCGGTGGCGGAATAGTCCTGTTAGGAGCAGTCGAGGCTATTTCTAAATTGAAGCCAGAAGATACAGATGAGCAGACGGGGATAAATATTATTAAGAGGGCCTTAGAAGAGCCTTTAAGGCAGATTGCGGAAAATGCCGGTTTTGAAGGTTCTGTGGTAGTGGAGAAAGTGAAGAAGAGCTCGCCAGGGGTGGGATTAAATGCTGAGACTGGAGAATACGTAGACCTAATGAAGGCGGGCATTGTTGACCCGGCTAAGGTAGCTCGCCTGGCTCTGGAGAATGCTGCCAGTATCTCTTCAATATTATTGACTACAGAATCCTTAGTAACCGATATACCTGAAGAGAAACCTGCCTTACCTCCTATGCCTGGCGGTCCTGGCGGCGGTATGTATTAAGATGTACTGCCAGGAAGGGATATTGTCAATCACTCCTGGTGATTAAAGATTTTGGAGTGTAAAGCGAGAGCTTTACCTGGTCAAACTTTCGTTTGACACTCCTTCTTTTCAAGAAAGGAGTAGCGGAGCAAAGCTTCGTGTTCTGAAGAGTGGTCGACCACCAAATGGCACTCTAAACATGCCTTCCTATGTTTCCTATCCAATTAATTCCTACCGTAATGAATGAGGCTTACCTGTTTCTTATTATCATTGATAGAAACAATTAAATTTGGTATAAATAAAGCGACAATTAGTAGATCGAATGGTTGCAAGAAAAAGTACTCGTGAGAACCTTGCCAGGCCGTCAGCTGGGTAGCGGCAACAAGGGTTCTTTGTGACTTCGCTTTAGAAATTAGAGCAATTATTATGTTCGTCGTCCATCTTTTGGCCTCAACTGGTGTTTAATACGGATGCGGCCAAAGCGCTGAGCCTCGGCGTGCCTGGAAGTAAAAGAGGTGATCGGGTGTTTTTTCAGGGAACTTCATACCAGAAAGATATTGATAATAAAGAAAAGAGATGTTAATATAAAATTCAGGATTGGATAATATGGATAAAAAAACACAAAGTGTAGATATAGTGATTCCCGTATATAATGAAGAGGGCTGCTTACAAAAAAATGTGCTTATCTTATATAATTATTTAGAAAAAATAGCTGATTTTTCCTGGGATATTATCATAGCTGACAATGCTTCTACTGACAAAACTTCGCAAATCGCAACAGACTTAGCATTAGAATATAAAAGGATTCTATATGTTCACATTCCGGTAAAAGGCAGGGGTTATGTTCTTAGAAAGACATTCCTTGAAAGTAACGCTGATATTGTATGTTATATGGATGCGGATCTTTCTATTAATTTCCGTTATTTAAAACTCTTAATTGAAGGTATAACTTGCGGCTTTGATATATCTACAGGTTCAAGATTAATGCAGGGCTCGAGAGTGAAAAGAAGGTTAAATCGCAAAATAATTTCAAGAGCGTATAATTTTTTGATTAAATCTTTATTTTTTAATAGATTTTCAGATGCGCAATGCGGGTTCAAGGCACTAAGAACTGATGTTGCGAAGCAGCTTGTTCCACTGGTGAAGAATAATAATTGGTTTTTTGACACAGAGCTTTTACTTTTGGCAGAATATAATAAATATAGAATATTTGAAGTTCCCGTAAAATGGACAGAAGACATAAAAACAAAAGTTCATATAACAAAGGCCATATTGCAGTTCTTGGTTGGTCTTCTACGTATGAGATTTTTAATTCATAAAAATAGAGTTAGAAATAATACAAATGGCAACCATGGTGAAAATGAGTGACACCAAGTGTCTTTAGATATCGCTTTCCAGGAATAATAAGAAGAACCAGAACTACTTTGTACTATATACTAATATGATGGGCAGAAAATGTTAGTGCATCAATGTAAAGAAAGAAAACAATGTAAGCTTTTACCTGTAGGGTTAATAGTATTAGGTTTTGTTCTGATTATTATTGCGATATCAGCGGATTGGATTGGTGTTGGACACGCTCCAGGTTTTGGTTTAGTGCAAATGTTTCTGACATTATTTGGAGTTATCTTATTTGTTGTTGGAGTTATTTTGCTCCACTTTTCTTGGGTCGTATTTTAACAGTCATGTTTAATGAAATTAAGCCTCAATTTAAACGAGAAGATGGTCTTAAATATAAATACGCGCTCTCAAAGTCGGAATTTTTCGCACTATTATTTTTTCTTGTAATTGCCAACTTATTCATAATAAATTTTATTAATCGAGAGAGTTATATTTACTTTTGGGATGATGTAGGTTATTGGGTGAAGTACATAGAAATAAGTGATTTGTTTAGGATTAATCCGCTGGGGGCAATAAGAAGCGTAATCCGCAGCATTCGTTATATGGACCATAATAAAGTTGCACCATTTCTTCTGATGCCCTTTAGGTTTTTATTCGGGAAAGAGAGGATACCTTACATTTTATCGATAGTGAATATTTTTGCGTTTCCAGTAGTGATATCCTTTGTTCTGTTGTACAAAAGAGTCGTTGGGAAATTACACGATGACCTGCCTGTTGCAGTTTCCTTTATCCCTATCTTCACCATGCTGACATTTCCTTTTTTCTGGAGTCCTATATTGTCCGGACATGTTGCCGTCGGAGGCATCTTTGTAATAAATCTAATCCTTCTAATTTATCTTAGGCGGCCATTTCCAGAGCAAAGCACTCGAAGCATACTGTGCCTTGGTTTACTCATCTTTATGCTTGTCCTATTCGGGCGGTGGTACGCTTACTGGGCAGTTTCCTTTTATATTGTACTTGCGTTTAGTGTGCTTATTCTTTGGTTTACAAAGCATCACTTTGAGCACAAAAGATGTTTGGTTTCGCTGATAAAAGTATTATTGGTTATATTTGTTTCGGCAATGTTTTTCATGATTATTGCCACACCATTCGTAATAAAGATTATCAAAACAGATTATGCCGACATTTATTCAGCTTACAGATTTAGCAGTACGATTTTTCAGTCTTTTGGGAGATTTTTTGAGTACTTTGGCTTGTTCTATGTGGTCATGTTTCTGTTGGGTTCTGTTCATGCACTTTCTTGTCCGAAAACAAGGAAGTTCTCGCTCTTTTTGCTGCTACAATGGATGATTATTTTTTTACTATTCTCTCGAACTCAAGATTTTAGTATTCGCCATTATTATCTATTACAACCAACGATGCACT
>WJOT01000092.1 GCA_009619095.1 Clostridia bacterium | reverse complement strand
AGAGGATATGTTCAGCTGGATGCTCCCAGGCTTCATGGAGCAAGTATATATTTAGATTTTCCCAGTGTAGGGGCAACAGAAAATTTGATGATGGCGGCAACGAGAGCTAAAGGAAGAACGGTCATAGAAAATGCTGCTTCCGAACCAGAAATCCAGGACTTGGCCGACTTTTTAAATAAGATGGGGGCTAAGATTAAAGGCGCAGGGACCAATATTATTGAAATTGAAGGTGTAAATGTACTTTCTGGTACGGTTCATGAGGTTATTCCTGACCGAATAGAGACAGGTACGTTTATGGTAGCAGCAGCAGTCACCGGAGGGAATGTGGCTATTCGCGGGGCAGGTTCCGAGCACCTGGAAGCAGTGATAACCAAACTTAGAGAAGCTGGGGCAAAGATTACCTTAAATAATAGAGAAATTAGAGTTACCTCAGGAAAAAATCTTAAGGCGACCGATATTGAGACAATTCCTTATCCTGGCTTTCCTACTGATATGCAGGCCCAATGGATGGTACTGATGAGTCTCGCTAAAGGTACCAGTATAATTACAGAAACTGTATTTGAGAATAGATTTCTTCATGTTGGCGAACTTCAAAGAATGGGATCTAGTATTCAGGTTAAAGGTAATAGTGCAATTGTTAAAGGCGTTCCTAAGCTCAGTGGCGCTCCCGTAGTGGCTGCGGACTTGAGAGCTTCGGCAGCATTGATTCTGGCAGCCCTGGCTGCAGAAGGAAAAACTGAGATATTTGGAGTTAGCCATCTCGACCGGGGTTACGAAGATATTGAGAAAAAGTTGAAGCGTTTAGGAGCAAGAATAAAAAGAATAAAAGAATAAGTGATAGCGGGACGACCTACAATTTATCCCATCCCAGCAGGATAATCGCCCAACTTTCCATGGGAAAGGAGTAGCGAAAAGGTTTGAAAACAATAGAAAAGAAAGTTAGAGAAATTATAGACAGGGTGAAGAATCAAGGCGACAAAGCTTTACTCTTTTATACAAAGAAATATGATGGTCTTCTATTAAAGCCAGCCGAATTGAGAGTGAAAAAAAGAGAGATTGACAGAGCTTTCCGGAAGGTTGGCTTAAATTTTATTAGGTTAATAGAAAGAGCAAAGAAAAATGTAGAAAAATTCCACCTTGGCGAATACAGGCAGATTACAAAAAAAAGTCGGCAATTCTCAAAAACCACCTTGAAAGGGGTTCGCTTTCTTGAGCTCTGGCGTCCCGTTGAGAAAGTGGGAGTCTATGTGCCTGGGGGAAAATTTGCTTACCCCTCTTCAGTGCTGATGACCATTGTGCCGGCAAAAGTAGCAGGTGTTGACAGGATTGCCATGGCTTCTCCTCCGGGGAAATTGAATTCTGAGGTTTTGGTGGCTGCCCGGATATGCGGGGTAGAGGAAATCTATAGAGTTGGCGGCGCCCAGGCAATTGCAGCTCTTGCCTACGGAACTAGGACTATTCCTAAAGTGGATAAGATTGTGGGGCCGGGAAATGTGTATGTGACTACTGCTAAGAAGCTTCTGTTTGGCGATGTAGGAATTGATATGTTGGCTGGTCCTTCGGAAATACTGATTATTGCTGACGGGAATGCCAATCCTGACTACATAGTATCCGACCTATTAGCACAGGTAGAACATGGTGGAGGTGCCACTGCCCGATTAATCACCACTTCAAGAAAAATAAGAAATATCGTTCAGAAGAAAGTGAAAAGAAAAGGAATCTACCTGATGTGGGTGGGGAGTATCAAAGAAGCTGTACGCCTTGCCAACGAATTCGCTCCAGAACATCTGGAAATTCTGACAGATAAGCCGGAGAAAATTTTACCTGAGATTAAGAATGCAGGGGAAATATTTCTTGGCAATTGGTCTCCCGTTGCCATTGGTGACTATTATGCAGGGCCAAGTCATGTCTTGCCTACAGGAGGTAGCGCGAGATTCTCTTCAGGATTGTCGGTCAAAGATTTTTTGAAAAGAATGGTAGTAGTAACGTGTTCGGAGAGAGGGTTGAGAAGTTCAGCTCGAGATATAATCAATTTTGCAAAGGTGGAAGGAATGGGAAGGCATGCAGAGTCAATAAAAGTAAGACTGAAAAAGTAATAATGTTGGAGGTGAAATGAGAAAGTCAAAGATAGATAGAAGGACCAAGGAAACACGGATTCGATTGGAGTTAAACTTAGATGGTAAGGGAAGTTATCAGATAAATACGCCAATCCCATTTCTCGACCATATGCTGGAACTCGTGGCAAGATTCGGTTGCATTGATCTGAAGATAAAAGCTTCAGGTGATGTCCGCATTGATGACCATCATACTACGGAAGATTTAGGAATCTCTCTGGGACAGGCGATAAAGAAAGCATTGGGAAAAAAGGAGAGAATATCTCGCTATGGTTTCTCCCTGGTGCCAATGGATGAGGCGCTTTCAGAAATCTCTTTAGATATCTCTAATAGACCTTATTTGGTATTCAAGGTTAAGTTTAAGAGAGAAACTAAGAAACGAGGAGAGTTCAATTTTGCACTAATTGAGGACTTTTTTCGAGCATTATGTATTAATGCAGGTATTACTTTGCACGTTAATTTAAGGTATGGCAGGAACAACCATCACATTGCTGAGTCAATCTTTAAAGGCTTTGGGTTAGCTTTACGCGAGGCGGTTAAAATAAATCCAAAGTTAAAAGGGATTCCTTCAACCAAAGGTCGAATATAAAGTAGCTGTCCCGATTCATCGGGACGAAGCTCTGCGGTAGAAAGACGTAGCTCCGCGTTGTAGGAGGGACTATGCTTGTTATTCCGGCTATTGACATTCGGGGTGGAAACTGTGTTCGCCTGGTCCAGGGGAAATTAGAACAGGAGACTATATTTTCTAAGGACCCTCTCTTTATGGCGAAGCTTTGGCAGGCTCAGGGAGCAAAAAGGATTCACATAGTTGACCTCGATGGCGCCTTCTCTGGTGTAATCCAGAATCTTGAGCTGATTGTGAAAATTGCAAAGAGTATTAATGTTCCTGTAGAAGTTGGTGGTGGCATACGGGATATGGATACTATCAAGAGAGTATTATCCGGTGGTGTAGCTAAAGTTATCCTGGGCACTTCGGCAATTTATAATACAGATACAGTAAAAAAAGCATTAAAAAAGTTTGGGGATAAAATTATAATAAGCATAGATTCATTGGGCGGAAAAGTAGCTATTGGGGGTTGGAAAGAAATTACTGCTGTTCGGTCGATGATTCTGGCTAAAAGGGTAGAAGAGATGGGAGTGAAAGAGATAATCTTCACCGATATAAAGAAGGATGGAATGTTGAAAGGGCCCAATGTAAAGGGGATAAAGGCTTTCGCTGAGAAGGTTAGAATTCCAGTTATTGCCTGTGGCGGTATCTCCACATTAGATGATGTAAAGAGAATTAAGGAACTGGAAAAAGACGGTGTTTCCGGCATGATTATTGGAAGGGCGCTATATACAGATGACATAAAGCTCCAGGAGGCTATGGAAATAGCAGAAAAGGGAGGATGAAGGGATAGTTATCGGAGTCGCTCGGTAGTGTAGGGCTTTATGCCCGTAAAATTACGCCCATAAAGGGCTACACTACAGAAAACCTGGCGGAATTAAAACTCCTGCGACTATCCCTTCATCCTTGGGGTGTTAAAAGGTAGGGATAGTTATCGGAGTCGCTCGGTAGTGTAGGGCTTTATGCCCGTAAAATTACGCCCATAAAGGGCTACACTACAGAAAACCTGACGGAATTAAAGCTCCTGCAACTATCCCTTCATCCTTGGGGTGTTAAAAGGTAGAAAAAGTTTTTGGAGGTAACAATGAAGTTTATAGAAGAATTGAAATTTGATAGTCAAGGTTTGATTCCAACAATAGTGCAGGATTATGAAGATGGTCAGATTTTGATGCTGGCTTATATGAATGCAGAGTCTCTGGAAAAGACAATAGCCACTGGAAAGACCTGTTTTTGGCGTCGTTCCCAAGGGAGACTGTGGACTAAAGGGGAAAAATCAGGACATTTTCAGGAGGTCAAAGAGATTTTTTTCGATTGTGATGGTGACACACTACTGGTAAAAGTGAAACAACTTGGCGGTGCTGCCTGCCACACGGGATACAGGTCGTGTTTCTTCAGGAAGGTTAATGAAAAAGGAGAATATGATATTGTTGAGGAAAAAGTTTTTGACCCCAGCAAAGTCTATAAGAAATAGGGGCTGATTCATTACGCTCCGATAAATCGGAGCTACTCCGATGAAATAAGTAAAGGGAATTTATGTTCCATCCAAGTTTTAGTCAATTCAAAAGATTAGCAAAAAAAGGAAATTTACTTCCCGTCTATAAAGAAATCCTCGCCGATATGGAAACGCCGGTCTCTGCATTCACCAAAGTTGGTATGGGAAAGCATGCCTATCTTCTGGAAAGTGTTGAAGGGGGAGAAAAGCTGGGAAGGTACTCTTTCTTATCCAGTAGCCCGGCATTAATTTTTGAGAGTAAAGGGAGAAAAGTTACTTTGAGTCTTAAGGCTCCAGTAATGCGGCAAGTGAAAGAGACAGACAATCCTCTTGAAGAATTGAGGAAAATTATGCAGAAATACAAGCCAGTAGAAGTGGAAGGGCTACCTCGATTCTACGGAGGAGCTGTAGGTTATATTGGATACGATATGGTAAAGTTCATTGAAGATATACCCAGCACTAATCCTGATGACCTCGACTTGCCTGATTGTAAATTTATATTTACAGATAATCTCCTGATCTTCGACCACGTAGCCCATACAATTAAAGTTGTATCCTGTGTCCATTTAGATAGAGAAAAAAATAATCTAAAGACCTTGTATAATGAAGCGTGCAGGAAGATTGAAAAGTTAATAACTGAGTTGAGAAAGAAACCAAAGAAGAGACCTAAAGTAAGACGGTCAAGAAGCTCAAAGATAATCCTGGAATCGAATTTTACCAGAAACGGTTTTGAGAAGATTGTGGAAAAGGCTAAGGAGTATATAAAAGCAGGAGATATTATCCAGACTGTTCTGTCTCAGAGGTTACAAACAAAGGTTAGTGCGCATCCTTTCGATATTTATCGAGCACTGAGAGTTATCAATCCTTCACCTTATATGTATTATCTCTCGCTGGGAGGGATGAATCTTGTCGGTTCTTCACCGGAAATTCTCGTCAGACAAGAGGGAAGAAGAGTTGAAGTTCGACCTATAGCAGGTACCAGACCGCGAGGGAAAGACGAATTTGAGGATAAGAAATTAGAAAGAGAATTGCTCAAGAGTTCCAAAGAGAGAGCAGAGCATCTTATGCTGGTCGACCTGGGAAGGAATGACATCGGTCGGGTCTGTGAGTATGGTAGCGTTAAAGTGCCAGAATTGATGGTTATTGAGAGGTATTCCCATGTAATGCACATTGTTTCAGGAGTGGTTGGTAAACTAAAAAGAGGAATGGATAGCTTCGATGTCCTTAGAGCCTGTTTCCCCGCGGGCACAGTTTCCGGAGCGCCAAAGGTCAGGGCAATGGAAATAATAGAGGAGTTGGAAAATCTAAAAAGAGGATCCTATGCTGGAGCAGTGGGATATTTCAGCTTTCAGGGAAACATGGATATGGCGATTACCATTAGGACGATCCTGATAAAGGGAAAAGAGGCTTTTCTCCAGGCCGGGGCAGGAATTGTGGCTGATTCCATTCCTAAAAATGAATATGAGGAAACAATAAATAAAGCAAAGGCATTATTTGAAGCGATTGAAATGGCAGAGAAA
The DNA here is from genome assembly GCA_009619095.1 of Clostridia bacterium. Taxonomy (GTDB): domain Bacteria; phylum UBA6262; class WVXT01; order WVXT01; family WVXT01; genus WVXT01. Next base: position 9,539 of record WJOT01000092.1, on the reverse strand, counting down.
GGGCTTGAATAGTGATTCTGGTAATCGATAATTATGACTCTTTTGTCTATAACCTCGTGCAGTATTTAGGAGAAATGGGGGAGAGATTGAAGGTTTTTCGGAATGATAAACTCTCCCTTTCAGATATTACTAAATTAGCACCAGAAAAAATAATTATTTCTCCCGGCCCGGGTAGACCCGAAGATGCCGGGATATCCTGCAGTCTAATAAAGGAGTTTGCAAGAAAGATTCCCATCCTGGGAGTCTGTCTTGGTCACCAGTGCATTGGCTATGCTTTGGGAGGAGAGGTAGTTAGGGCAGGAAGGATTATGCATGGTAAGACTTCCCTGGTTTACCATAACCAGAAAGGAATATTCGAAGGGATTACCAATCCTTTTGAGGCAACACGTTACCATTCGCTGATTGTAAAGGCAGATAACCTGCCTGAATGTTTGGAGATTATTGCTCAGACTGACAGAAAAGAGATTATGGGGATTAAACATAAAGACTACTCGATTTGGGGAGTCCAGTTCCATCCAGAATCTATTCTCACTAAAGAAGGAAAGAAACTCTTAAGAAATTTTTTAGAAATCAAGTCGCGGGAATCCTTGGTATTTTAATACCGAGATGAAAGCGACTATCTGTTAAGGTGTTTATAGTGCAAATTATCGACTTAATTGATACTTTTTGTTATACTATCTACATATAGGGAATCTCACACACGCAAGGACAGTTGTATATAATGTTAATTACCATATTGTATGGTCAGTTAAATACAGACGGGAGGTTTTAACCGAAAAGATAGCTGACAGGCTGAAAGTTATTTTATACGACATAGCGAAAGAAAAAGGGTTTGAAATCAAGAGTATAGAAGTGATGTCAGATCACGTGCATGTTTTTGTATCGGCGCATCCGAAGTTTTCTGCGTCTTATTATCTATAAAATGTTCAAAGGCATTTCCGGCAGAAGAATATTTATAGAGTTTCCGAGGATAAAGAAGAATCTGTGGAAAGGTCAGTTGTGGAATCCATCAACATACATTGAAACGATAGGGCACATATCAGAAGAAACCATTAAAAAGTATATTGAAGACCAGAGGAAGGGATGATCTTAAAGGCATTTAAATACAGGCTGTATCCTACCGAAAAACAGAAGGAGTTTCTTGAGAAACACTTTGGTAGTTGTCGTTTTGTGTATAACCACTTTCTTGCTTTACGGAGAGATGCATGGCAGAGAAATAAACAATCAATATCTGGATTTGAGTGCAAACGTCAGTTGAAAAATCTTAAAACTGAATTCCCATGGTTAAAAGATGTAAATTCCCAATCGTTGCAAGACGTAGTATTAAACCTTGAAAAGGCATACAGGCGTTTTTTTAAAGGTTTTGCCGGCTATCCAAGATTTAAGACAAAAAATGGATTTCAGTCCTTTGCTGTTCCACAGAACTTCAGAATTGAGGATGATAAGCTCTACATACCGAAAGCCAAAGATGGCATTAAGGTCAAACTGCACAGGGCAATTAATGGTATTCCCGTGATTGCAACTATTTCCAAAACACCATCAGGCAAATATTTTGTATCGGTAATCTCTAAAACAGTAACGGAAAAACTGCCTATTACGAACCGCAAGATAGGCGTTGACCTCGGGCTTACGCATTTTGCCACACTGTCAGGGGGCGAGAAGATAGAGCATCCTAAGACGTTGTTGCAATCAGAGCGACTTCTTAAGAAGCTACAACGTTAGTTATCGAGGAAAGAGAAAAGCTCTAAAAATCGCAATAAAGCACGGCTAAAAGTGGCAAAGCTCAACGAGAAGATTACGAATCAGCGTAATGATTTTCTTCACAAACTGTCCTATAGGCTTATCAACGAAAACCAGGTGATATGCCTTGAAGACTTAAATGTGAAGGGCATGGTTCGTAACCGTTACCTTGCTAAAGCTATCAGCGATAGTGGATGGGGAGAGTTATGCCGACAGATGCAATACAAAGCTGATTGGTATGGCAGGACGGTGAAACAGATACCGAGATTTTATCCGTCCAGTAAGGAATGCAGTATTTGTCGGTTTGTAATGACTGATTTAAAGTTATCCCGGAGGACATGGACATGCCCCAACTGTGGCACAGTCCATGACAGGGATGATAACGCATCAAGTATAATATTAAGCGTAGGGCAGGGCATGCCCGAAGTAACGCCTGTGGAGAAAATGGCCTCTGTTTCTTCGATTCTGTCGATGAAGCAAGTCAACTCGAAGAAGCAGGAAACTCTCGCATCTTGAAAGATGCACGGGATTTCAATCCCGTGAGTATGTCACAAATGGCAGAGACTTCTCAAAGGAGAAGAGAATGATTAAGGAAGCAATTGCCAAAGTAGTAAAAGGTGAAAACCTCGAAGAAAAAGAAGCAGTTCAAGTAATGGAAGAGATTATGTCAGGTAAGTGTACCGATGCCCAGATTGGAGCTTTCATTACCGCCCTGAGAATCAAGGGAGAAACTGTAGAAGAGATAACAGGATGTGCCAAAGTGATGCGGGCTAAAGCAACTAAAATTAATGTCTTGCCAGAGGTAGACATAGATAGGGATGAAATCAATATCGATTGGGAGACAGTAGTGGATACCTGTGGCACAGGGGGCACAGGAACGAATACCTTTAACATTTCTACCACCACGGCGTTTGTGGTGGCTGGATGTGGTCTCAGGGTGGCTAAACACGGAAACAGGGGAGTCTCCTCAGGTTGTGGAAGTGCCGATGTTATAAAGGGTTTGGGAGTGAACCTCGAGGTTCCTCCTGAGGTGGTTGGCAAGTGTGTGAGGGAGATTGGGATAGGTTTTCTTTACGCTCCTCTGTTTCACGGAGCTATGAAATATGCCATAGGTCCCCGACGAGAAATTGGTCTTCGTACCGTATTTAATATTCTTGGTCCTTTAACTAATCCCGCCGGTGCCACAGCTCAGGTTCTGGGAGTTTATGATGGTGAACTCACAGAAATGATGGCTCACGTGTTGAACAACCTGGGAGTAAAGAGAGCCTTCGTTGTTTACGGTTTAGACACTTTAGATGAGATTACGATTACTGGCCCAACTAAAGTTTCTGAATTAAAAAAGAAAAAGGTGGAAACCTACCATATCAGGCCGGAGGATTTCGGTCTTCCTGTGGCCCATCCTAGCGAAATAAAGGGAGGCGGAGTTGAAGAGAACGTTGGGATAGTTTATTCAATTCTTAAAGGCAAGAAAGGTGCACAGCGGAACGTCGTTCTTCTAAACGCCTCTGCTGCTCTTGTGGCTGGAGGAAAAGCAAAAGATTTTAAAGAAGGGATTAGACTGGCTGAAGATTCAATCGATTCCGGGAAGGCAATGAGAAAGTTGGAGCTCCTAAAAGAGTACACCACCAAATCCTAAGTGACATATTTAGATACATAGTTCACTCGAAATTCAATTGATTTGGGTTTTTGGAGTGTCAAACGAAAGTTTGACAAGGTAAAAGCGGGAGGCCACGGAGTGCCTCCCCTACAAAACTCTCTTACTCCATTGTATAATTCATAATTCGTAACTGATGATTGTTTATGGATATTTTAGGGAAGATAGTTTCTTACAAGAGAGAGAAGGTGGCTGAAAAGAAAGGGAAGATTCCCCTGGCTAAATTGAAGGATAGAATTATTAAACTTCCTCCGGTCAGGGATTTTAAGAGAGCAATTTCTCTTCCAGGGAAAATAAATTTAATCTGCGAGATTAAAAGAGCCTCTCCTTCCAGTGGCCTCATCTGCAGAGAGTTTCACCCCAAAAAGATAGCCCAGACCTATGAGAAAAATGGTGCAGGGGCTATTTCTGTATTGACAGAAGATAAGTATTTTCAGGGAGATATCCTTCATCTCTTCTCTGTTAGAGAGAGCGTTAACATTCCCATTCTACGTAAGGACTTTATTATTGACGAATACCAACTCTATGAATCGAGAGCTTTTGGTGCGGATGCTGTTCTTTTGATTGCTTTTCTTCTGGATGGTAAACAGATAGGTGAATTTATAAAGATAAGTAAAGATATAGGAATGGAAACTCTGGTTGAGGTTCATTGTGAGGAAGACCTGGAGAAAGTCCTCTCTACACCTGCAGAGATTATCGGGATAAATAATCGCAATCTGAAAGATTTCACTGTTGACCTTAATGTAACCAAAGGTTTAAGGGAGAAGATTCCACAGGAAAAGATAGTTGTTTCCGAAAGCGGTATCAAAACGAGAGAGGATGTTTTGTTGTTGAAAAATACAGGAATAAATGCTATATTGATTGGACAAGTTTTACTGGAAAGCGAAGACATCGGTAAGAAATTGGAGGAATTAGGGATTTAAAATTGTAGGTCCCGATGACTCGGGACAAAAAGGAGGTAGGTATGGAACAGTCGAAGATCATTCTTTCAGAAAAGGAGATTCCCCAAGCCTGGTACAACATTCAGCCGGACTTGCCAGAACCCCTGGCTCCAGCATTGCATCCGAAGACTTTTAAGCCATTGGGACCTCAGGACCTGGCACCTCTCTTTCCTATGGAGTTGATTAAACAGGAAGTAAGCCAGGAGCGCTGGATCGACATACCGGATGAGGTTCTCGATGTCTATAAACTGTGGAGACCGACACCTTTACATCGAGCTTATAGGTTAGAGAAAGCACTGGGGACTCCGGCGAGAATCTATTACAAGAATGAGAGCGTAAGTCCCCCGGGAAGCCATAAGCCAAACACAGCAGTTGCCCAAACCTACTACAACAAAAAGGAGGGAGTAAAAAGAATTGCCACTGAGACAGGAGCAGGGCAGTGGGGAAGCGCCCTTTCTTTTGCCTGTAACCTCTTTGGACTGAAGTGCACAGTTTATATGGTAAAAGTGAGTTACCAGCAGAAGCCTTACCGGAGAGTGTTAATGGAGACATGGGGTTCAGAAGTCCATCCCTCGCCAACTAATTCAACCAATGCTGGAAGAAGTATCCTGGAGAAGGACCCGGAGTGTACGGGCAGCCTGGGTATTGCCATATCAGAAGCAGTCGAAGATGCAGTTACACATGATGATACTAAGTATTCTCTGGGTAGTGTTTTAAATCACGTTCTCTTACATCAAACTGTTGTGGGACTGGAGCTTAAAAAACAGTTGAAACTTGCTGAGGAAAAGCCCGATATTCTAATAGGATGTGTAGGTGGAGGGTCCAATTTTGCCGGGTTCTGTTTCCCATTTGTTAAAGATAAACTGCAAGGTAAAAAGATACAGATAATTGCCTGCGAGCCTGAGGCGTGTCCCACTTTAACCAGAGGTCCTTACCGATACGACTTTGGAGATACTGCTTGCACAGCTCCGCTGGTAAAAATGTTTACTCTGGGCCATTCATTTGTTCCTCCACCAATCCATTCCGGAGGACTGAGGTACCATGGTGATGCTCCGCTTATGTGCCTTCTGGTGAACAAAGGAATTATTGAGGCCAGAGCATACCATCAGAATCCTGTATTCGAAGCAGCTGTTCTATTTGCTCGCACTGAAGGCATCCTTCCTGCTCCAGAAACAGCCCATTGTATAAAGGCGGCAGTGGATGAAGCGAAGAAATGTAAGGAAACTGGAGAAGAAAAGTGCATTGTAATAGCCTTTAGTGGGCACGGACACTTCGACCTTGCTGCCTATGATGCGTACCTGGGTAAGAAATTAGAGGATTACGCCTATCCAGAGGAGAAAATAAAAGAGGCTCTGGCAGCAATTCCCTCAATCGGGTGAAAGAGTCTGGAGTCCTTCGGACAGGGAGGGATTCTGAGCGCCAATGTAGGGGTCCTGATGTATCGGGGTGGTCGCCCGAGGGTTAGTATTGATGGTCAGGATAAAAATTTGTGGCATTACTAATGAAAAGGATGCCTTATGGGCAGTCAATCTGGGAGCTGATTACATAGGCTTCAATTTTTACAAGAATAGCCCTCGCAAAATTTCTCCAAAATTGGTAACCCAGATTATTGGAAAACTCCCCTCCTTCACCCAGCCTGTGGGCGTTTTTGTAAACGAAGAGATGAAAGCAGTCAAGAGGATTGCCGAAAAATGCAGGCTCAATCTGGTGCAGCTTCATGGTGAGGAGAGCCCTGAATACTGTCGAGAGTTGCAAGCGCAGAGTGCGAGACTAAAGATAATTAAAGCATTCAGGATAAGAGATAAAGAAAGTCTGGAAGGGATGGAAAAGTACAGTGTAGATTATTATCTTCTTGACTCTTATGTTCCGGGGATAGAGGGAGGGACAGGAGAAGTTTTTAACTGGGATCTGGCAGCGGAGGCGAAGCAGTTTGGCAAGCCAGCATTTCTGGCAGGAGGTCTTACTCCTGATAACATAACTCAAGCTATAGAAAAGGTCAATCCCTATGGTGTAGATGTAGCCAGTGGTGTAGAGAGGACTCCCCGACGAAAAGATTACGACCTCATGTGTGAATTCATAAATCGAATTAGAACAAAAAAACTATAACTCTACACGGGAATAGAGATGAAGGGATAGCTTTCGGAGTCGCTCGGTCAGCTGCACAGATTGAATCTGTGCCTACAGCAGTTTGTTGGAGTGTCAAGCGAAAGCTTGACCAGGGTGAAACTTTCGTTTCACACTCCTGATATTTGTAGGTACGGTTTTAACCGTGCAAAACGCGTGGAGATAATTTTATAAATATGGAAAAGGTTTTACCAGACAAGTCAGGCTATTTCGGTATCTTTGGAGGAAAGTTTGTTCCCGAGACCTTGATGTCTGCCCTCAAGGAGCTTGAGCGAGTTTACAATAGGGCAAAGAGGGACAAAAGTTTTCAGGATGAACTCAAATACTACCTCTCGGAGTATGGAGGAAGACCTACACCATTATATTTTGCCAGAAACCTGACAAAGAAGCTGGGTGGTGCGAAGATATATCTTAAGAGGGAAGATCTCTGCCATACGGGCGCCCACAAGATAAATAATACTCTTGGTCAGGCACTTTTGGCAAAAAGGATGGGTAAGAGAAGAATCATTGCTGAGACAGGAGCTGGTCAACACGGAGTAGCCACAGCTACTGTTTCTGCCCTTTTAGGACTGGAATGCGAAATTTATATGGGAACTGAGGATATAAAGAGGCAATCGCTTAATGTTTTTAAGATGGAACTTTTAGGAGCGAAAGTTATTCCAGTCTCTTCGGGAACTAAAACCTTAAAGGATTCAATCAACGAGACGATTAGAGACTGGGTTGCCAATGTAAGAACAACGCACTATCTTTTAGGCTCCTGTGTTGGTCCGCATCCTTATCCCATGATGGTAAGGGATTTTCAGTCAGTTATTGGTAAGGAGGTCAAGCGCCAGATTTTGGAAAAGGAAGGCCGGCTGCCAGATTATTTGATAGCCTGTGTAGGCGGTGGAAGTAACTCTCTGGGCCTATTTCACCATTTTTATAACGATGCAGTGAAGTTTATCGGAGTTGAAGCAGCTGGGTTAGGAATAAAAAGTGGTAGACACGCTGCTCCTCTATATGTAGGAGAGATAGGAATCCTGCATGGCTCGAAAAGTTATGTTCTACAAGACAGCGATGGGCAAATTCTTCCTGCACATTCTGTTGCTCCTGGCTTAGATTATCCGGGAGTTGGACCTGAACACAGTTTTTATAAGAAGACAGGCCGTGCCGATTACTTTGTGGTTACGGACAAGGAGGCACTGCAGGCTTTCCATTTCTTCTCTGAAACCGAAGGCATTATTCCCGCGCTGGAACCGGCTCACGCTTTGGCCTACTTGATGAAAATAGCGAAGGATACTAATAAAGATGAGATAATTGTTCTTTGTCTCTCCGGTCGGGGAGATAAAGACGTAGAGATAGCCGGGGCTTTACCTGACCGATTTAAAGCTCCTGCAACTATCCCTTCATCCCGGCGTATTAGAAGGTAGGGATAGTTATCGGAGGCGCTCGGTCAGAATTTCAAATGTAGTGTAGGGGCGACACGCAGTTTACCCCGATAAAGCGGGGTGGTCGCCCGAATGGTAAAATGAAGGAAAGCTTGCGCTTTGCTGCTACAGGAACTGAACGGCACCATAAATGGTGCCTGACCAGAACAAATCGAAGTCTATGAACAGGATTGACAGTAAATTTGGAGAGTTAAACAGAAAAGGTAGAAAGGCTTTAATCACTTTTATTACTGCCGGTGACCCAGATTTAGATACGACCTTTGAGTTAGTTTTGGAGATGGAGAGGAAAGGCGCAGATGTCGTTGAGTTAGGTGTCCCTTTCTCTGACCCCTTGGCTGATGGCACTACCATTCAGAGAGCATCCCAGAGAGCGTTAAATAATAAGGTAAGATTAAGAGATATACTCAAATTGGTCTATAAATTGAGAAGGAAGACAGAAATTCCCATCGTTCTGATGAGTTATTTGAATCCTATTTACAAGTATGGGTTGGAAGAATTTGCCACAACGTGTAGAAAAACGGGCGTAGATGGGGTTATCATTCCCGACCTTGTGCCCGAAGAAGCAGAAGAGTGGCTGACGGTGGCGCGGTTGAATAAATTATCTACGATTTTTCTGGCTGCTCCCACTAGCCCGCTGGAGAGGATAAAAAAGATTGCCAGCAAAAGCACGGGCTTCTTATATTATGTATCTTTAACTGGTGTGACCGGTGCTCGCGATAAATTGAATAGCAATATAATTGAGGCTTTAAAAGCTATTAAAAGGATAACTAATAAACCTGTAGCCTGCGGCTTTGGAATCTCCAATCCCCAACAGGCACGAAAAGTATCCAGATATAGCGATGGTGTTATTGTGGGTAGTGCGATTATAGATTTGATTGAAAAGAGCACCAGCAGAAAGGCTATATTAAAGAATGTGGGTAATTTTGTTGCATCTTTACACCAGAAAATGGTAGGTGATTAGTATGCCAGTCGAAGAACCCGGTGGTAAAAAGAGTGTACCAGGTGGTCTGTGGACGAAGTGTGAAAAGTGTAACGAGATAATTTACAACAAGGAACTGGGAAAGAACTTTAAGGTTTGTCCCAAGTGCGGCTATTACTTTCGATTGACGCCAAAGCAGCGCATTAGGTTACTTCTGGACAGAGGAAGTTTCCGGGAGAATTACGCCAATCTTAAACCCAGCGACCCCTTAGGGTTTGTTGCTGTTCAGTCTTACAAAAACAAGGTGAAGCAAGACCAGAAGAAGACAGGGTTGAGTGAGGCGGTTATTAGTGGCGAAGGTAGGATAGGCAAGCACAAGGTAGCTATAGCTATTTTAGATTTTGACTTCATGGGTGGGAGTATGGCTTCCGTGGTGGGGGAAAGAGTCACTCGCCTAATTGAAAAAGCAATCAAGAAAAGAATTCCCGTAGTTATTGTCTCTTCTTCTGGTGGGGCAAGGATGCAGGAGGGAGTTCTTTCCCTAATGCAAATGGCAAAGACAAGTGCAGCCCTGGGTCTGTTGGATCGGGAAAGGATACCTTTTATTTCGATTTTAACTAATCCTACTACAGGTGGGGTAAGTGCAAGTTTTGCTATGTTGGGTGATGTAATTATTGCCGAACCCAGAGCACTTATCGGCTTTGCTGGCCCGCGGGTTATCGAACAGACCATAA
>WJOT01000120.1 GCA_009619095.1 Clostridia bacterium | reverse complement strand
GTTATGCTTCTGCCATCGGCTATATACTCTTTGGTATTATTGTGGTTTTTACTATTTTGCAGATAAAACTCCAGAAGGCTGCCTATTAGGGAGTGTGAGTGATGAAAAGAGAACTGAACTTGGCAAAGATTCTTACATTGATTAGAAGAATATTTATTCATCTTCTCCTATTTTTAGGGCTTGCTATTACTCTGGCTCCTTTCATCTGGATGATTTCCACATCATTTAAATCTAGTGAGAGTGTATTTACATTTCCCCCTCAGTGGATTCCCAAGCATCCAACTATAGAGCAGTACCAGACACTATTTCGCGAGGTAAACTTTTTACAATTCTTTAAGAATAGCGTAATTGTAGCTTTTGGAATAACTCTATTTAGTCTCTTTTTGAACTCTCTCGGCGGGTTTGCCTTTGCCAAACATAAATTCCCGGGAAGGGAGAAGATATTTGCTCTACTTTTAGCCACTATGATGGTGCCAGGTCAGATAACGATGATACCTGTCTTTCTTATGTTAAAGACCGTTGGACTAATAAATAGTTACTGGGGACTGATAATTCCCGCAGGAGCAAGTGCCTTTGGAATATTTTTGATGAGGCAATTTATTACTACCATACCTACCGACCTAATTGAATCGGCGAGGATAGATGGTTGCTCTGAGTTCAGAATCTACTGGACCATTATCTTGCCTCTCTGTAAACCAGTCTTGGCTGCCTTGGGAATCTTTACTTTCATGGGTTCCTGGAATGCTTTCCTCTGGCCATTAATTGTAATGATTAAAGAAAATATGTACACGTTACCTGTTGCCCTGGCTAACCTCAGTGGTCAACATGCAACAAAATTCGGTTTGCTTATGGCCGGGGCAGTAGTGGTGGTTGTCCCTGTGCTTATTGTTTTCATTGTGGCACAGAGGTATGTGATTAAAGGGGTTGCCGTAACCGGATTAAAACAGTAGCCGCAGAGCGTTAGCTCTGCTTTATAAATGGTATGAACAGACAGGAAATTAAATTGGATGAGGGAAGGTTTGTTCTTGGGGACAAGCCTTTCTTTTTATATTCTGGAGAGGTCCACTACTTCAGAATCCCCAGAAAAGAGTGGAGAGACCGCTTAAGAAAGGCTAAGGCTACAGGACTTAATACAATCAGTTCTTATATCCCCTGGTCCTGGCATGAATTGAAAGAGGGGTCTTTCGATTTCATTGGAAAGACCCATCCAGAACGCAACTTACTGGACTTCATTAAACTTCTGCAAAATAGTAAAAACCACAATAATACCAAAGAGTATATAGCCGATGGCAGAAGCATAACCCATACGGAAAAACTTAAAGCCCTGGTTATACATATGGAGAACAACGGAGATTGTGGAATTTAATGGACCTCCTTTTGTCATTACATAAGGCTCGCCAAAAAGTTGAAAGAACCCTATCATCGTGGTAACGGTAACGAAGAAAGTGGTGGGTCTTAACCCAGGCAAGGTAATGTAAAGAAATCTCTGCCAGTAACTGGCACCATCCACTTTGGCTGCATCGTAAAGAGTATCGGGAATCGCTTGAAGACCGGCGAGAAAAATAACCATATTATAGCCAAAATTCTTCCAGGCTGCCATAACAATCAAAGAGGGCATAGCCAACTTTGTATCACCAAGCCAGTTCTGAGGAGGTAAACCTACTGTTTGCAGAACCCAGTTGATTAAACCATAGTCGGGATTATACAGCCATCGCCAGACCACAGCTACAGCAACCAGTGTCGTTACTACTGGTGCAAAGTAGGAAGTACGGAAAAAAGATTTGAATTTAATAAATTCTTCATTCAGAACAATAGCCATCAGAAGAGCAAGGGAAATGGCAAAAGGAACGCCAACTACTACAAAGTAAAATGTATTAAAAAGGGATTTCCAAAAAATTTTATCCCGGAGAAGTGTCTGATAGTTTTCAAATCCAACAAATGAGATATTCTTCCAGTTGGCAAGCCCATAGATATCCCAGTCGGTTAAACTCGTAATGAATGAGACAACAACCGGAAGAAAAAGAAAGACGAAAAGAATGGTTAAGGAAGGGATAATGAAAAGGTAGGGAACATGATATTTTCTGAGTGAACTGACGATTCTTTTAACACCAGAAATTCTCTCCTCCTCTGGTACTTCTATTTCCTTAACCTTGCGGTGATACCTTTTCCACAAGAAGGCAAGTCCCCATATAAACACTAAAATTGCCCCAATACTTAAGAAGAATTTTCCCTTGCTCGCTATTCTCTCTTTCTTTTCCAGTATCTCATTAATGTCCTTAGTCAATGTTCCTAATGTTTGAAATAGGTTCGTTTTGCCCAGGATTAACTCTTCCATACGCCTCTGCATAGCATCAGCAACCTGTTCCCATTCTGGAATATTGGGAGGAGACTTGGTATAGTTGAGTTGTTCCCCAAAAACTCTCACCATCGGTTTATCATTGAAGAAGGGATCCTGCCAGGCAGATTTAACTGCAGGAAGGTCTGTGATGATTCTATACCATTCTACCTGTATTTCTGGTTGGCTCATAAACTCGATAAATTTCCAGGAAGCTTCCTTATGTTTTGAACCTTTGAAAACGACTAAATTACATCCTCCTACAAATGATGTGGGGAATTTTTTCCGGGGCATCATTGCCACATCCCATCTTCCCTCATACTCTTTTCCCAATTCATTCCGTACGAGCTCTATCATCCAGGGGCCGGAGATAAAGATTGGATAGAACCCGGTCCTGAAAGCATGGAATAGGTCCACATCTACAGCCTCGGCAGTGGGAACAATATTCTCCTGGAAAAGCCGGTGATAAAACTGGAAAGCTTCTCGTGTTGCCTCGCTTTCCACATCCGACTTTGAATTGTCGGGAGTTAAAATGTTGCCACCATTTTCCCAGATGAACATTGACAGGATATTCCAATCTTTAACCGGAAGCGCCATTCCATACTGGTCAATCTTGCCATCGCCATCTCTGTCCTTAACTAGAGCCTTTCCGATCCTCTCCAGTTCTTCCCAGGTGCGAGGAGGATGGTCAAATCCGGCTTCTTTCAATAAGTCCTTTCGATAGAATATAACTCTTGTATCTACATACCAGGGAATTCCATAGACTCTTCCATTGATGAGGTTTGTCTCCCAGGAAGCAGGGAAGAACTTATCCTGACTGATAACTTCCGACCTGGAAATGAATTCATTAAGAGGAGCAAGGGCGCCCATAGCTTGAAATTCAGCCATCCAGGTTGTTCCCAGCTGGGAAACATCGGGAGGAATCTCTCCCACCACAGAAGTGATAAGTTTTTCGTGGGCTGCCTCCCAGGGAATAGCCTGGGTAATAACTCTAATTCCGGGATTAGCCTGTTCAAATTTCCGCGCCATCTGTGCAATCTTCATTCCTTCTGCACCCATAGCCCAGACAGTAATAGTCTCCTCTTCTTTTTTTGCCAGGCTCTTCTCACCCAAGCAAACGAGGAAAAGAAGGCTCACCGAAATTAGTATGGCAAAATTTTTAAACAAACTTCGATTTCTCATATCTTCCCAATCTTAATTTAAATTGTAGCTGCAGAGCGATAGCTCTGCTGAACGAAAGGCAAAGCTCACGCTTTGCTGCTACAGTCAATAGAATTCTTCTATCTCCAGCAGATACTCTACTCTCCTCCCAATCTCATCATTATGGAACCTATTTCTGATTATTCCCTTGTTAAGGTAATTATTAAGTGGAATCAGTACCATTGCCTGGTCAAGACATAGATACTTCTTGGATATTTTCCCTGTCTCAACATTTACTGAATCGTAAAACCCATACTCTCCATATATATCAGGATAAACCTGGAGAAACTTTTTCAAATTGGCAACTGCCCTTTCGGGCACAAGCTCCAGAGCCAGAAAGGTGGCATGGGGAGTAACAACCCCCGCATCGTAACCTCTCAGCCCTATATCTTTTACTCCGTATGCGTCATAACCTTCTCCTGGGATCGTGCACGGGGACAGTCCCCAGACCGGATACTTCTTTTTCTTTGCAAATCTGATATGTGCTTCAACATATCTTGAGTTATTCAAGCCAAGATTTTTCTTACCCAGTTCCGCCTCCTTAATTACCATAGTGGGCATAAGCCCCTCGAACATGCTCCCTCCCCAACTGGGAACTATCTTCAATCCGTCATATTCATAATAACCCTCAAAGACATCTATACCTAAATATTTCTTAACTATCCCCTCGGGAACCTTGTTCTGCCATGTCCACTCTCTAGGAAAGGTGCGGTATATTTTGAACCAGTGCTCTGGCGGGACATCTCCTTTGCCAATAGCCATCAAGCTGATTGCCCTCGCCTCGGTATAGAAAGCCCCATAATGGTACTCAGAATATCTCTTATTATCGAGATGGTACCCGTGACGCATCTGTCCCTGGGCGCGGTCATAAAAGAAGGAAAAGTCGCGGGAATCTATTATTCTGGTACACCTATTTCCCAACTCTTCAGGAAAAGCCTGACGGATAATGATTAGACCCATCATAAGCCATCCACTATCTACAAAAGAAATAAAATTACTCGTGGGGTTAAGTCTAGTTGTATCGTAATAATTGTACATAAAACCATGCGCTTTTTCTAATTTCTCCACCGTGTCCAGACTATCTTTTATTCTCTCTACTGCTTCTTTTTTATCAATAAATCCCAGGTCATAAGCAGAAAAATTGCTAAAAATACTTGAAACAGAACGCACATTCACCGTCCCAGCCACACCCGTTCCCAGAACATATTTAGACCGAATGCA
>WJOT01000131.1 GCA_009619095.1 Clostridia bacterium | reverse complement strand
CATCAGCGCCAGTAATTTCCGCTGCGCTGATTATATTTGGGATATTAAGATAACTCTCATCCGAAGGTGCGGGTCCAATGCAGATACTCTCATCAGCAAACCTTGTATGTAAGGAACCATTATCTGCCTCTGAGTGGACGGCTACTGTCTTTATCTTCATTTCCTGACAAGCACGAATTACCCTCAATGCAATCTCGCCCCGGTTAGCTATTAAAATCTTTTTGAACATTAAAATTTCCTCCTCTTTCCCTTAGAAAACCTTACTTCGTCAGATTGGTCTATCCCCACAGTAAGTCCAAACCCTCCTAATGGGGTTTACCCTCGCCCATTCCTAATGGGAGGGGTTTACTTATGTTTTTTCTTTGGGCTCTTAGATGCTTCTTCTCTTTCATAATAAGGGTCTATCAAAAACATATCTTGCCCATATTCTACTGGGTGACCGTCCTCCACCAAAATTTTAACTACTTTTCCCCCTTTATCAGCAGAGATCTCCCTCATAATTTTCATAGCCTCAATAACGCAGATTTTTTGTCCAGGTTTGATGACATCTTTAACCTTAACCAGAGGAGATTGGTCTTCAGAAAGTGAATTATAAAAAGTTCCCACCATGTGAGACTTAATTGTGGTATACTTTTCTAAAAAAGATAAGGATTCTTCTTTAATTTGCTGGGAACTCTCCTCCTCTGTCTTGGGACCGGAAGGAAGAGTTTCATAAGCGCCTGTTTCCTTCTGGGCTAATTCTTTTTGTTCATCTAAATTAGGTGCTCCCCTTTTAAAACTTATTTTCGTTCCGTCCCTTTCCCATATAAGCTCTGTAATATCGGCATCTTTTATAAGGTTGACAAATTCTCTTATCTGCACTAGTTCTTTTGCCTTCTTATTACTGCTATTCTTACTCTTCTTCTTTCTCATAATCCCTCCTCAGAAACTTTTCTCTGCCTTACCCATCAAAGGGTTAATAAATAAATAGGCCACTCCAACCAGTGGCCAAAAAATTCTGTTTGAATCTATACTCTCTCGATATATTTTCCGGTCTGCGTGTCCACTCGAATTGTATCACCGGTATTGATAAATAGAGGCACCTGGATTTTTGCCCCTGTTTCCACTTCAGCCGGCTTGGTCACATTAGTAACAGTATCGCCTTTCTTTCCCGGTTCTGTATAGGTAACCTTAAGTTTTACAGAGTTGGGCATTTCTACCCCGATTATCCGCCCTTTATATATAAGAACTTCTACTTCCATATTCTCTTTTAAAAACTGTGTACCCTCACCTAACTCTTTTTCCGTAAAAGGAATCTGCTCAAAAGTTTCCATGTCCATAAAGTAGTAATTCTTCCCATCCTTATATAAATACTGCTTTTTTCTCCTTTCCAGGAAAGCCTGTTCAAACCTATCTTCAGGACGAAAAGTCTTTTCCATAATCCGTCCTGTGGCCAGGCTCTTCAATTTTGTCCTCACCATAGCTCCGCCCTTGCCGGGCTTATGGTGCTGGAACCAGATAACAGTGAACAGCTCGCCGTTAAGTTCAATATTAATCCCGTTCTTAAAGTCCCTGGCTGAAATCATATACTAAACCTTTTCTTCCTCTCCCCTTGGGAAGAAGGCTGGGTCTGCCCGTGCGCCTGCCCATTCTGGGCCTTAACGGCCAGGGATGAGGGGACTATCCCTCTGTTAAAATCTCACAGCCTTTTTTCGTAACTAAAACCATATCTTCGATTCTCATTCCGCCAAAGCCTGGAATATAGACTCCCGGCTCAACAGTCAAAATCATCCCCGTTCTCAAGACCTGCTTGCTATTCTCCTCCACCCAGGGGAGTTCGTGGACGTCCAGTCCAATTCCATGGCCAGTCCTGTGGATAAAATAGTTACCCAGCCCAGCTCGGGCAATCGTTTTCCTGGCTGCAGAATCGATACTTGAACACCTAACCCCGGGTCTTATCTTCCCTATAGCAGCTCTCTGGGCCTTGCGCACCACCTGGTAAATCTTCTTATATTTGCCTTTGAATTCAAAGGACAATGTAGCCCGGAGACTTTTTCCAGAATTATTCGTTATTATACCCAAAAATAGAGGTCTTGTCAAGTCGGAACAGTAACCCTTGTACACGCATCCCATATCAATAAGCAGACAGTCGCCCGACCTTATCTTCCTCTCTCCTGTCTGATGGTGAGGATAGGCAGTATTCTCCCCAGAAGCAACTATAATCTCAAAAGAAGGCTTCTGGGCACCTCTTTTCTTCATAAAATATTCGAGCTGGCAAGCAATGATTTTCTCCTTCATTCCTATTTTAATTCTCTTTTTTATGAACCGAAAAGCTGCCACACAGAGCTGGGCACTCTTTCTGATAAGGCCCACTTCTTCTTCTGTTTTAACTATCCGCATCCCTTCCACCAGGCTATCTAAAGGCACTAACCTGATTCTCCTGAAAGCCTTTTCCATCTCTTTATATCTTTTAATTGAAACTCCTCCTGCTTCAAAACCCAGCCTTCTTATTTTTTCACCAGTGAGAAATTTCCCCAGCTTCTCCCAAAGTTTATTCCTGAAGCCCATCACTTCGAAGTTTCTCGCTATTTCCTTAGCCTGCTTGTATAATAACTCGGGGACAAAAATCTTCGCCTCACTTCGAGTCACCAGAGCGAAGCTGCCTTCCGCTCGAAAACCACTCAAATAGAAAAGGTTCGAAGGGCTAGTAATTAAGAATCCCCCAATCCTCTTCTGTTTAAGAATCTCTCTTAACCTTCCCAGTCTATCAACCATTCTTCTTCCCCACCGTGAGGGTAGCAACAAAGCGCTGTCATTGCGAGAGAGCCCCGCACACTAAATGTGCGGGACGACCGAAGTCCCGATTCATCGGGACCACGCTCCTTTCAGTCGCTCGCAATGACATTTGTAGATTATCCCTTCATCCCCACTGCGGCCCTCAATGCCAAAAGATAGCTATCCGGACCAAAACCACAAATCTGGCCAACAGCCACCGGCACAATTAAAGACTTCCGACGAAACTCCTCCCGTCCATAGATATTTGACAGATGAACCTCGATAGTGGGAATCCCTGTAGCGGCAATAGCGTCCCTGATAGCCACACTTGTATGGGTGTAAGCAGCAGGATTAATGATTAAAAAGTCGAATTTACCCTTGGCTTTTCCAATAGTCTCCACAATCTCGCCTTCATGGTTAGACTGGAAGAACTCAAGTTCACATCGCAGTTCTTTAGCTAATTCGGCCATTTTTTCGTTAATTTCCTTTAGAGTCAACCTGCCATATACCTCAGGTTGCCTCTCACCTAAAAGGTCAAGATTGGGACCGTTAATCACTAAAAGCTTCATTTCCCCCTCCTAACAATTCCGAAGACTACTCCATGAGTCCTGTAACTACACTTCTCACTATGTCTTCTGGCACATCATTCCTCACTACAACCTTTCCCATCCTCTCTGGCAAAACGAACCTGACCTTCCCTGCCCGCACCTTCTTGTCCAGAGAGAGGACCTGTATGATATCGTCTACACTTAATTTCACTCCAATTCTTCCTGGCAAACCAGCTTTTTCAATTAAATGTTCAATTCTATCTCTTGTCTCTTTTTTAAACATCCCCATTTCCTGGGCAATTCTACACGCGCCAACCATCCCAATTGCCACAGCCTCGCCATGCTTGTACTTCTTATAATCAGTAAGAGCCTCGAGTGCGTGGCCCAGAGTATGACCAAAATTGAGAATCGACCTCAGCCCTTTTTCTCTCTCATCCTTTTCCACAACTCCTGCTTTAAACTTGCAACAGCGAGCTACAACCCTCTCCAGCACCTCCAGATCGAGTTCTCTTAACTTTCCAATTTTCTCTTCCAGATATTCAAAGAATTTTTTATCGAGAATAATGCCATATTTAATCACCTCAGCCATCCCTGCCTCCATTTCCTCAACCGGCAGTGTCTTCAAAACAGCAAAATCGATATAGACCAGAAATGGCTGATAGAAAGAACCCACCAAATTCTTACCTTCCGGAAGATTGACCGCCACTTTACCACCTACGGAACTGTCCACCTGAGCCAGGAAAGTAGTGGGAACCTGAACTATGGGGAGACCACGCATAAAAGTTGCTGCTACATATCCAGCCAAGTCACCAATCACCCCTCCTCCCAATCCCACAATAATAGATTCTCTCTCCAACCTGTAGTCCACACACTTTGTATACAGTCTATTCGCCTCATCCTGGGACTTATGCTCTTCACCATCGGGAACCCGAGCCACAAAGACTTGAAATCCAGCCTCCTGCAAGCTCCTCTCCACCGTCTCCAGGTAGTATTCTGCAATTGTGGGATTAGTAACAATAAGGCTCTTAATCCCTTTTGTGTATTTCTTAAGCATTCTACCAATCTCATCCAGGGGGTAACCTATAAGAATATCGTAACTCTTCTCACCCAGTCCCACTTTTACTGTTTTCACTATTCTCTCTCAGATAAAAATTTTATAATCTCATCCACAACTTCTTCTATCCCTTTATTAGAAGTATCAATCATCCTGCTACATCTCTTATAAAATCGTTTTCTCTTTTTTAAAAGTTTCTTTATTTCATTTACAGGGCCATCCACATTTAGTAGTGGTCGATAATTCGTCTTACTTGTGCGCTCAAGAATCACTTCAGGTGAAGCGGTTAAACATATAATTACCCCATTTCTTTCCAGTTCCTCCATGTTCTCACTTCTCTGAACCACTCCCCCGCCAGTATCTATAACATAGTTATCCAGCATTGCCACGCACTTAACAGCTTTTGTCTCCACATCCCGGAAGTAGGGTTCACCCTTTCTCTTGAAAATTTTAGGTATGGACATCCCCGCATCTTTCTCAATCATCCCATCGGTATCAATATATTTCATATTTAATTTTTGGGCTAACTTTTTCCCTACAACCGTCTTGCCAGTGCCCATCATTCCTGTTAAAACAATGTTCATGGAAAACCCCAATTTAACTCATAACGTAGTTATAGAAAAATGCAAATTAGTATACAATTTTTTAAGAAATAAAACAAGTTTAAAAATTCTCGTTATGGATTTAAAAACATTGTTTTCTGTGACTGAAATGCTCTTTACTAGGGAAAGTAATACTTCTGGAGGGAAATCGCCTCAGCCCAATGAGGCCGGGAAAAATTCATTGAGGTTGGTCGAAACGGATAATTACTTCTATTTTGGGGAAATATCTTTTGATGTCTCTCTCTAAATCAGCAGAGAGGTTGTAAGCTTTGCAATCTCGGTTCCCATTCTGTTTGTTGAAATTTAAATAAACTCTTTGTTGTAAATTTAATGATTATTCGTGTTCGGGTTCTTATTCGTTTTCAGGTAGTTCATTCTCCATTTCTTCTCTTTCTTCGCCAAAGTAAAAATATGGATAGGGTATATCAGTCGGCGGTATAACAGCAGGATAAACTCCATAAACAAGTTGTGCATTCCTATCAATCAAAGTGTCAAAAAGTGGTTGTTCCAAACGAACATACACAGTCTTTGTTTTCATATTTCGTATATACACCACTCTTACTTTTTGTCCTGGTGACATTTTACTAATAATTTTCCGTAGTTGCAAGGTATCCCTCATCCTTGTATTTCCAATTCTTCTAATAACGTCTCCTCTCATTACACCCGCCTCAGCAGCCGGTGAACCGCTAATCACCTTCCTTACTAAAAGGCCCCGGTGAAAAGGTAAATTGAAGTTCTTTACTACCGTCTTATCAATAGGAAGAACCTGAATACCTAACCAGACATGTGAGAACCCTGCACGATTTTGTACAAGTGATGCAGAAATCTGTGTTTCGTTTTTTCTGGTAAGGGAAACAATAAAAACTAAAATTAAAACCTTAATAAAAATAATAAGAAGTAAAATTTTTGCACTAAAAATAAGAATTTTTTTCATGGAGTTTCCTGTTTACCTGACATCACCCCAGGGACTGTCTTGGGTAGCCTTTTCGCTGGCAACACCGATTCACTTAAATTACCAATGCCCACTTTTACTTTTTTGCATTTTGTACATTTCAGACAACGAATACACTCACTTGAATTCGGATCCTCATATATTTTTATCTCCATCGGACAATCTTTTAAGCAAAGATTACATTTATCACTACATTTAGAAGCATTTTCAACTTTCATCCTGATTAAACTGAAACGATTGAATATGGAAAATATTAACCCTAATGGACACAAGACTCTACAAAAGGGCCGTTTAGAAATCACTATGAAAATAACAAAACCCACGAGAATGGCAATTTTAATGAAAAATAACAGCCCAATCGTAGCAATATCAACAGTGGGTTGTTGAAATTCAAGATTGATAGGATTCCAAAGCACCCAGGGAATGGCTGCTTCCAAAGTGCCGGGCGGACATAACTTGCAAAACCACGCTTCACCGTGTAGGTAAGGTATTAATACGACTAATCCCAGGAGAGTGGCATATTTGAAGTAATCAAGCCGATGAGGAATCTTTATTTTTACACTTTTAATTTTGTACATCAGGTCTTGAAACAATCCCACTGGACAAAGCCAGCCGCAGGCCATTCTTCCCACGGCTACCAAAAGGATTCCTAAATGGCCAAGTAAAACATAAGGTATCTGACGGATTACCATATAATGTTGAATTGTTCCTAAAGGACAGGAAAAAACAGCTGCCGGGCAGGCGTGACAGGTGACAAATGGGATACAGGTTGCTTTTAATGGTCCTTGATAAATTTGTTTGGTAGCAATAACTCTCAGATAAGCGTGAGAGATAACAAATCCAAATATTTGAGTAATTCGTCTTAGAAGTTCCATCATATAAATCTTTGGAGTAGCAGACTTCAGTCTGCGTCATAATTAAGTATTGTGTCCCCAGAATTGTGTCCCCAGAATTGATTATTCGCCAACTCCGATGCACGATAAACAAAGAGTTGCTCCGTTATGTTGTGTTTCAGGGACATTTCCTATTTTTTTACCATAGCCTACTAATAGAGTGCTCAATATGATTATTATCAGAATTACAATCCATCTATTCATTTTTTAATAAACCGGTATCGGAGAACCCTTCATTAATCTGCTATGAATTTTTTTGGTAACATTCAGTCCAAACATCAACACCTTACAATTAGGACAGCGGGGAAGCCCTACAGTTTTACAACTAGGACAAATAAAATGTCTGCTGGGTTTATCCCAATTCATTGGCGAACCGCAATGCATACAATAAGCCAACCCTTTCTTTTTGCAAAGAGGGCAGATACAAACATTCTTTTTTCCCATAGTTATAGTAGTATGTTCAATTAATTCTTTTTTTAGCATGCTTTCTTGAAATCTAAAATTTACCACGAGAATAACCAAAAATGCTACCACAACAAGAGTCATTATCCATAGTTTAGACCCTAAAACAGAAAATTTATTCTCCATTTGACAGCTACACTTTTTTCCCGAAAGTACAACCTCTTAGAAAACTCTGGCGATGGCTTTTAATCACCATCTCCGTTAGAGGTTTTATTTCCTGTTATCTCTGGTTTACCATAGGTCTTTCTAACGGGGCAAACTTTAGATAATAAGAACATTCTGTGCAGTTCTTTTCGCAAAATATCTTTCTGTGACCTGTCTCTTCTCTTAAAGTAAAACACCATCTGGTTCTGGTGAGATATACCACGCATCTTGTGCACTGATGGTCTGATTTATCATTCTGTTCATGATATTCCCAGCACCACTGAAAATTATTGAAATAGTCCTTGTAATAGTCGCAATCTTCACAGAGAGAATTACAAAAAATTCTCTTATGACCTACTTCTCCCCGTAGCTGGAAACATTTCTTTGAGTGAGTTAGGTAGACAAGACAGCTTCGACATTTATGACTTTCATAGCCATCTTTATTACAGTTCTGATGATATTCCCAGCACCACTTGAATCCCATCTCAGGAGAAAGTAACTCCAGATTAGACAAATCCATATTTTTTTCTCGTATAAATCTGATCAGTTCAGAAAGCAAAATACGCCGGTGACCACCGGCGGTCTTCTGAGCATGGAGTAATCCTTTTTCAACCCAGTTGATAATGGTGAATCTGGTAACTTTACAGTATTTTGCTACTTCAGTAGTGGAAAAATATTTTTTCATAGTCTCACCCTTATCGTCCTCTAATCATCCTCCTGCCACAGTTAGGACAAACCACCGTATAGGCAGGAATACCGAACTGATGTGGCATAGTATAATTACAATTTGGACAGATTAAATAATCTGGACGTCCAAATCCGGCTACTGGCGAAGAAGGAATGCCTCTATTAGGCCAGGCAATTTGTTGATTTGGAGTTTGCGGTGTTCCCAGAGGACATCCAGGACACGCGCCAGGACAAGGCATAGCAACTTGTTGAGTCGGTATCTGCGGAGTCCCAAGAGGGCAACCTGGGCAGTGGAGGGGACAAGGCATAGCCACCTGCTGTCCCTGGCCAGCAGCAGGCTGGCAATAGTTCCTTGCAGGACAAGTAGCACAACCTGCGATAGGTATAGCGTTCCTTACTGACGGAGAAAAATTGCCTCTGGGATCAATGGGTGCGACTCTAAATTTTCTTAATGGTTGCATCGATGTTCCGCAACCCGGACAAAGTGCTGAACCAACTCTCAGACACCGGGGACAAAAGTAAATACCTGTTCGTGGGTTCCACTCCATGGAAAATCCACAATAGAAACATTTAGGTATACCGACCGCTCCACAATTAGGACATATAGCAGCAGTCCTTCCGCCAGAATAATAGCTCTGCCCTCCAGCAATCATAGTAGCCTGATTATCAACCATAGGATTTTTTTGATAATCTTTTTTCAAATCAAGCAACGATACTATAGTTAAACATATCAGACAGAGAAAAACACCTATGGCTATCCATATCAAGTGATTTTTATTGTAACTTTTATCCTGATGCATAACCTTCTCTCTCTTTCATCTCAGAAATGGAAAATTTTTGTCCTTTAATCTTTCAGCAATTAACCGCGCCGGTGAATCACCTGTTCTTAAAATTATTCTTGCTTTACAGTAGGGGCAAACAATGCTCTGCGGCGGCAAAAATCCTTGATAAGGAATTGTCATAATAGTCTTACAATTCGAACAAACTATCGTCCAGCCATTCCATTGAGGGTCGTAAATATTAACAGCAGCTTGCTTCATCGGATTTTCTATTCTTTTTTTCGGCTGACCGAGAACATTGGGACAGGGATGTTGCCCTGGCAGACCGTAATGCGTAGGAACATTGGCCTTAGTTGTCAATATCAACTGATTACTCTTATATTGCTTAATTCCATCGGCGACTGTCCCCTCTGCTCCTATATATACCTCTATTTTTGAATCGTTGAACTTCTTGATTGGCTCAGGACCGATATTCTTGCATACAATCACACCCACTCTTTTTTTGACCAACATCGTTCCCACCCGCAAACCAACAGCGTGCGCTTCATTGACAAAAGGATTGGGAATCGTCCAGAAAACTTTCCTGTTCACATCGTAGACGATAAAATAGGGAGCTCGTCCAAAATATTCTGATATTTGGGCATTCAAGTCATCACCTTTGGCTGGAAGAGCTACTTTGTTCACATCTTGAGTAGGGCCAGAGACACCCTTTGACCCAAGAAATGTCCATATCCCCGCTGCTATCAATATTGTGCCTAAGATTAAGGCAATTAAAAAATTCTTGTTGCGTATCGGTTTCTGAATCATGGCATTTCACCTCGCCCTTTTAGTAATGCCTTGTCCCTCAGGGCAAGGAGCAATGAGATGCGAAACTGCAAACTGTTCACAGAACACCTCGACGTTCACGGCAAGGGATGGGATTTACCCGTGCGCAAATAGAGAGCTCTTTTCTTCCCTTGACGAATGACTACTAATTTTATTTTCTTTCCTGGTCTTATTTTATCCATCGTATTATCAAAATCGGTAATAGTCTCTATCACTTTACCGTTCAACTGCACAATAATATCTCCCAACTTCACTCCGCCTCTTTCTGCAGGTGAATCCATGATTACTTCTACAACCTGCAATCCATTTTGTCTTGGTAGTAATGAAACTCCCAGCCAGGAACTATTTACTGACTTCCCGGCAACAAATATGACTTGATTAGTTGCCGGACTATCCATAACACCAGGAGCAGGATTAAAAAGAACTGGCTGGGGTGATGTTTGCGGTGTTCCCAAGGGACATCCGGGACATGCTCCAGGACAAGGCATAGCAACTTGTTGACTCGGTATCTGTGGAGTACCGAGAGGGCAACCGGGGCAAGCTCCCGGACAAGGTAAAGCTACCTGTTGTGGGGATGACCTGAAATTCCAAGGGCACCTTGGTAAAGGGCACACACCTCGAGAATCAAGAGCTACCCCGCAATAAGGACAGGGTTGTCCCGCTCCCCAACCTAAAGCGACTGGAGAATAGTTGTTGGTTGCTTGTTGAGCAACCAAAGCCACAGGAATATTTTGATTAAGAAAAGATTTAGCCTGATTAATGGGAATAGCAAAGCCTACTCCGGTAAACGTACCATTGGGGGCATATATAGCAGTATTTATGCCTATTACTTCCCCGTTCATGTTAACCAAAGGTCCACCTGAATTACCTTGATTTATTGATGCATCAGTCTGAATCAAGCCACGATAGACTATTCCATCGATATTCAGGATTCTGTCTTTTGCGCTGACAATGCCTGCTGTAATAGTTTGCTCGAAACCAAAAGTGCTACCAATAGCCATAACCCAATCACCAAGTCTAACCATTTCAGAATTGCCGAGTTTGGCTACAGGTAAAGGCTCATCAGGAATAATTTTCAGTAAGGCTAGGTCCATATTGATATCTATCTTTACTACCCGGGCCTGGTGAAATTTTGATTTCATAGGATTCAGTCCAGTTAAGGTTACGTGTATATCTTTCGCCTGTTTAATTACATGCAAGTTTGTAAGAATATATCCCCGGCTATCGATAATTATTCCCGAACCAATTTTTTGCTGACAGGGCAGTGAAGGAACGTTTTGAACGAAAGGGTCAGCAAAAAATATTCCTTGGGGAAGTGTAGGTATTGTTCCATTATGAAAATTTTTAAATGCGGTAACGCCCACTACACAAGGTTTTACTCCTTCAGCCGCGCGATTGAAATCATACTGAAGATGACTTTGACCTTGCGGATTTACTCCTCCCTCAGTAACTACAGGGAAAGCCATTGTCACTGCACTGATTAAAATCAATTTGATTATCTTCTGTGAACTATTCATATTTCCCCCATTCAACGATTCAGACACCAAGGTCTGTTGGGCAATCTCCCTCCTCCAGAAGGTTGCTCTTGATTACTATCTATCCTCCAATGGGGACTATAAAGCGGGCACTCGGGAATATTGCATCTTCCTTGATGGTCAAGCATACCTCGACAATATGGACAAGAGGTGAAAGCAATATTTTTCACAGGACTGATATTTTTACCTGCCTGACTATCACCAGAATAGGAGTTAATCTGACCAGAGAATTTAACTATTGAAAAAACTATAACCAAAACAATAATAATTCCCAAAATCCAGAGCCAACTTTTGGCTTTCTCAGCAAAACAATCTTCTATTAACACTGTACGCGGTTTTCTGGAAGCTTTCTTCCTGAAGTAATATGGATACATATATTTCTTATCCTTTTGCGGGAACTAACTGAACGGATACCTCAGCGATATTCTCCATTTTTTTGTGTAAAACAGATTTTATACACTGGATAATTTTCACTCCTTCTTGCACAGGGCAACTTCCAGGAATAGCCACTTCTAAGTCAACCCATACTTTTCTGCCAACTTGCCTGGCCCTGACGCTGCGAATCTGTTTAATTCCGCGAATATTTTTTATTAAATTTCTTATTCTAATCTCTTCAGATTTTGACGAACTATCCATTAATCCCTTGATTGCCTTCCCTATGCCTTCTCCTGTCATTTTTATAATTATTAAAGCAATTATAACAGAGACTATATGGTCCAATTTTACGACGCCCAAATTAGTTCCCACAACAGCAACAATTACCGCTACAGAAGTAGCTATATCAGCACAACTCGCCCAGGCGTTAGCTGAAATAGCTGCACTTCCTACTTTTTTTCCTACACAACGACCATAAGCAAAAGCCACCCAGTTTCCTAAGATAGAAACAACTGCGGCAAAAATTGCTATTAACTTAGGTGTTTTTTCTGGTCCTATCGACCCCATTTCTCTCAGAGCAACGAAAATAAAATAAACAGCACCCAACAGAAGCAATAGGTTAACAATGCCCGATGCAAGGAACTCCACTTTGCCGTGCCCATAAGGAAATTTATCATTACATTCTTTTTCTGCAATTTTCAAACTAAATAGAACAATAATAGTGATAACCACGTTTGCCAGAGATTCAAGTGTATCAGCGAATAATGAACGACTGTTACTTATAAAAGTAAAAATGCCTTTAATTAAGAATAGACCCAAATTTATTCCTAAAACTATCCATTCCACTTTCTTACTACATATCAGGCAACGCTCTTCTATCATTTTTCTTATCCATTTCGTTAGAAACAGGAAACGCTTTCACCGATTTTTGAGATAACGTTTTCCCGTTTCTATTATTTCTAAGGCAGTTCACTCAAAAACAACGTTAATATTTCCTAAATATTTTATCTCCTTCATTAAATCCTGGCGAATTCGGCCTGATATTTTGTGTGCTTCATCAACTGTCTTTTTTCCTGAAAGAGAGACATACAGGTCAACCCAGATATTCCGACCAATTTGTCTGGTTTTTATATTTCTTATTTTTTTTATTCCAGAAATCTGCGAAGTGATTTTTCTGATTAGCGAGACTTCTTCCTTCCCTGCTGATTTATCCAGTAACCCTGCACTACTATGATAAAGAATCTCTATGCTTAGGAAAGTGAGATGCCCGGCTTCAAAAACTGCCACCAAAGGGTCTAAGAAATAGAAGCCCATTTTGCTCCCTAAAATAGCGATAACTACCGCTAAAGAAGAGATAGCGTCAGCCCGATGATGCTTGGCATGAGTTAAAATTGCCGGGCTGTTAAGATGTTTAACTGCGCAAATGTTGTACCGATAGATTACTTCATTTGCAAAACAAGATATTAAGCCCGCTACAAGAGCTGCCCAGTGCGCAGGGATATGTTTTGCTTTGAGTACTATACCAAGAGAATCAACAAAAAGATAAATCGTTGCCGCCAGAATAATAAAACTTGTGAAAACAGAAACAATATATTCAACATTACCATGTCCATAAGGATGCTCTTCATCAATGGGTTGGGAGGAGACTTTCAAGCCAATAATCACTGCTATGGATGAAACTACATCGTGAAAAGAGTATAAAGCACTCGCTTGCAAAGCGCGACTGTGAGTTAAAATTCCAATAATTCCCTTAAAAATCGCTATGATAAAACTGTCCCAAAGTCCTATCCAGGAAAGTCTGGTAGCACATAAAGCACATTTGTCTTTAGTCGTTTTCATGCCTTTGCCTGCCAAAGCGAATAATTTTTTATCATTTTCAACTTATTCTACATTTGTCCAGAGGTAAAAAAAATTAAACTGATTCTTGCTGTTCTCTGGATATTTGTTCCAACCGCTTTTTAAGTTCCTGTAATTCCTGTTCCTTCTTCTCACTCTCAATTCGGAATCGTTCTTCCATTTCTGTTATCTGTTTCTTGAGTAAATTACTTTCTTCTTCTTTACTCTGCAGTCTCATCTCCAGTTCTGCCTGTTCAGGTTTAATTTTACTTTCTTCACCTTCTCCAATGTGTTCTAATTCCCCATCTCCTGCGGTTAACTCAGTTTCTATTTGTTCTTTTTCTATTTCTTTATTTTCAAATAGATGCTTGAATTGGAGCCGTATTTTTTCCACCTCTTCTTTAAACAGAGACATTTTTTCTTCTAACCGTTCTATTGCTTTGCTAATTTCTTGTCTTTTGTCTTCTGCCATTTGTTTCAACTTCGCTTCCTCGGATAATAACTTTTCCAAATCGGTTAGTTCATTGTTCAAAAACTCTTTCAAGTAGTCCCCCTCCTTTTCTGTCCTTGTCGTTCGATTTTTAGAATACTTCTCTTTCAATTTCGTTTTTACCGCGCTAAACATTTTACTCCTCCTGTTAACAATTCCCTTTCAATCGGGCCAATTTCTTATAACACATTTACTCCCCTGAAAGTTTCTGCGGGGTTTAATAATGTATAGTCACATATGTGTATAAGACTTTTCCTGGTGTTTACGTTCTTTATTTTTTTTGCTTCCTTTTTAGCTTTTTCCATATATTGCATTATTTTTTTCGCACAACGATGCATAATTTGATATTCCTGTAACATTTCTTTAATTATAATAATGCTTGTCTCTTTTTGTTCCGAGGAGATAAATTCAACAATTTTTTTCCGCACCTCCTGTGGAGTTGAACTCAATAGATAAATCAAAGGAAGGGTTATTTTCCCTTTACGTAGGTCCGAACCCAAGGACTTCCCCATTACCTTTTCATCACCTACAAAGTCGAGGCAATCGTCAACCATCTGAAAAGCTATGCCAAAGTTTAGACCAAAATTAACCAATGCCTCAATCTCATTTGCTTCAACTTTTCCCAGGCGTCCTCCGCAAAGGCAGGAAAACGAAAACAAGGAAGCGGTTTTCTTTTCAATAATGGAAAGATAATCTTCCTCAGTTAAATCCCAGTCATATGCCCTGCTTATTTGTTTCAACTCGCCCTCACAAATGAGATTAATGGTATCCGCCAGAGTGCAAACAATTTCAGGACAGCCCAGTTGACATAACACAGTAAATGACCGGGAAAACAAGTAATCCCCAAAAAGCACAGAAATTTTATCTCCCCACTTGGTATGAAGATTCGTTCTATGCCGCCGCAGAGTTGTTTCGTCAATTACATCATCATGAATTAAAGTGGCAGTATGAATTAATTCTATCACCGAGGCAACTTTTATTATGTTGCTTCTATCTTTTCTGTTATTGTTTCCCGCTGAAAAAGCAAGCAGTGCTAGAGTGGGACGGAGAAGTTTACCCGGAGACTCAATAATATCTTCAATAACTCGTTTCATAAGACCATCTTCTTCCCCGAGTTGTCTTCTTATTTCTTCCTTGACCTCAACTAAATCTCTTTCAATGGGTTTATAAATTTCTTTCAGTTCCATTTTTCACCTTAACCCCGCCCATTAGGGATGGGCGGGGTAAACCCTGTTCATCAGGGATGGGCAAAAATAAATAACAATTTGTCGAGGAAATATCCCGTTATGAGAAGCAAACCGATTATTGAGTGCAATTTTATGGTAATCGCATTTACCGGAAGTAGTTCCTCGATTTTGTCATAATTTTTCCAAGATATGGCAATCGCTTTCAAACCCAAAGGTAAACTTACCAAAGCAAGTATGCTAAATAAAGGCAGGAAGCGAAAAATTATTCCTGAGACTATGGCGAGATAAACCAGAGCCAAAAGTAAATAATATACCCTTATTGCTCTCTCTTTGCCTAATTTTACTATCCACGTTTTTTTATTAACTAACTTATCTGCTTCATAGTCAGGGAATTCATTGATACATAGTACCAACATAATCAAAATACTGATTGGTATTGAGGCTAAGAATGGTTCCAGAGATATTCTCTGTGCCTGGATATAGTAGGCACCGCTAACAATTAAAGGTCCAAACCCAAATCCTACCGCTAATTCTCCTACGCCGAGATAGCCAATCCGTAAAGGCTCCGCGCTGTAAAAGAATCCCAGGAGAACTCCTGCCAGCCCAAGGATTAAGATTATATTTCCTTTTGAGACCGAGTTTAAATACAAACCAACTACGCTTCCCAAACCGAAAAACATCAGTGCAGAGTAAAATATCCTTTGTGGCGGAATTAAACCTTCTTGAATCACTCTACTTCCTCCGCTAAAAGGAGTGGGATGAAGATTTAATTCATCGTTTTTTGATTTATGGTCATAAAAATCATTTGTAAGATTAGTTCCCGCATGGACAAAAATAACCCCAATTAAGGTTAACAACAATTTCACCCAGAAGATTTGCCCTGTGTGAACCCAGGCGATAACAGTGCCTAATAATACTGGAATAATTGTGGCTGTGAAAAACGGTGCTCGGACAGCCTTTATCCAAAGTTTAATCATCATTCTCTTCTCTCTATCCAAATTTGTAAATAATTCCAAACCCGCCCTGGGGATATTTCCAGTCAATCGCCCCATTTCTGCATACAATACGACAAGAACCACATTCCAGACAACCTTCCCAGGAAAGTTCAATGGTACCATTAACTTTCCTGTAATTCTTGACCGGGCAAACGGTTACGCAAGGTTTGTCTTTGCATTTTGCGCATATCGTTCTGTCCTTGATATACAAATGGGGATGGCCATTATCAACTTTAAATCTGTTAAGAAATAGTTTATCTTCTATATCCATATTTTTCCTCATAATAAAGCGAGATATATGGTCCTTATACTTAGAGTCATTATCAATGTGCCGATGATTATCATCAATGCCCGGGAGGGCAGCCTCTTGCAAACATAGGCTGCTAAGGGAGCAGCTAATACTCCCCCGGTGATTAAACCCACTATTATCTGCCACTTTACCAATCCAATTATTGCGAAGAAAGTTGCAGCTTCAGCAACGGTCACGAAGAACTCAGTCAAATTAACCGAGCCAATTGTTAATCTGGCATTATTTCCCCTGGCTACTAAAGTAGATGTTACTACCGGGCCCCAGCCACCGCCTCCAATTGCATCAAAGAACCCTCCCACAACGCCTAATGGGAAAAGCTTGGTTTCTACTCTTTTCTCTTTTATTCTTTTAAGTGCTTTTCGGAGTATTACCAAACCCATTATAAAGAGGTAGATGCCAATAAAGGGTTTTATCGTTTTTCCCGGCACAGTAGTAAGAATATATGCTCCTATAACCCCACCTATTATTCCTGGAATAAACAGTCTCTTGAACAGCTTTCTGTCAACATTTCCAAACCTCAGGTGTGAAAGTCCAGATATACCGCTTACAAATATCTCTGCTGTGTGCACGCTGGCGCTTGCCGCAACCGGTGGTATTCCTATACTAAGCAAAAAGGTAGTTGAGCTCACTCCATAGGCCATTCCCAGGGCACCATCAATCATTTGAGCAATAAACCCTACGATTATAAACACAATTACGGTCTGGTCCATAGTCTTGTATCCTTATTACATTTTCTATATCCATCCCATTGCTCTTGCCACGTTAAACACATTCTTGCCAAACTTCAGAATACCCAATTTTTTTCTGGACATCTTAATAACTTCTCGCTCAATAATTCGTTTAGATTTTTCACCAATTTCAAAATAACGAGTAATTATTTCTGCCAATACTTCGGGATACTCACTTACCAGTTCCGGACATTTTTCTCCCAGACCAGGAAAACGCCTGAATTTCTTCAAATCTTCAATCACAAAACTATTACGCAATTTCTTTTCATAAGAAGACAATGTTTTTCGGCTGAAATTTCCCTTTTTTAACGCCTCCATAATTGCTTCCGCAGCATACACGCCCGAAGCCATAGCAAGATTTGAACCTTCGTGAAAAAAAGAGGTATTAACCAGCCCTGCACAATCGCCGATAATCAGCAGTCCATCGAAGGCTAACTTTGAAAGATTACCGTATCCTCCTTCGGGAATTATATGAGCGCAATATTCTTCTGTCTTACCATTGTGCAATAGATTGCGCACGCAGGGATGATTCTTAAAATATTCTAAGGCGTCGTGTGGATTGATATTTTTTTCTACCAGTTCCTTTAACGTACAGCCGATACCCACAGAAAGAGAATCCTTGTTTGTATATATGAAGCCATTCCCAAATATCCCCTGAACGGCATCACCAAAATATTCCATTGCTACTCCTCCAGGGATGTTGCCCTTACTTTTATCGCCGGACAATTGAAACCTCTCCTCAATAACTTCTTGGGGTAATGAAATTATCTCTTTTGCCGCCACTGCCATATTTTTCTCGCGCGGGAAAGGTTTCAAGTTTTCTTTTTCCGCAATCACAGAATTCGCTCCTTCAGCGAGGACAATCACGTTAGCATAAAGGTCGCCTTCACTTAATCGACTGTTAACACCCACACATTTCTCCCCTTGCCAGATGAGTCTATCGACTACTACATTGGGAAGAATCATTGTCCCCAATTCCTCTGCTTTACCGGCAAACCATCTGTCAAATTTCGCTCTCAACACGGTGAAACTATGATTGTGTGGCGGCTGATTATATTTTTCTGTCTGGAAAGAAAATGCTAATTCGGTGTCCCGGGAAAGTAGAGAAAATTTGTGTTCCATTATAAATCTCTCTATCGGCGCTTCCCTCAAGAATTCAGGTATAAGTTTTTCCAAAATGGTAGTAAACAGGATACCTCCCATCACGTTTTTTGCTCCAGCGTATTTGCCCCGTTCCAGGACGATAACATTCACTCCCGCCTTTGCCAGGGTATAAGCACAGGCAATACCGGCAACACCCGCACCAATAATAATTACGTCAACTTTGTTATCCATTTTGCATTTATTACCATTCTTTCCTAATGAACAATTTTGCTTATAAATAAAGCAAACACAAAACCAAAAACAATACTATAAATAGGTATATGACCATATTTTTCCGACTCTGTGTGCGCCTGGGGAATAAGTTCATCACAGGTAATGAAAAACATTGCTCCTGCAGCAAAACCTAAACACGCACTAACGATCTCTTTTGATACAGAAGCAATGAGACTACCCACCAGGGCACCGGCGACCATGGGTAATCCTGCCATACAAGCAAAAAGAATTATTTTTGACTTCTTAACACCAGCGCTATGATTTGGCGCAGAAAGGGCAATACCTTCAGGGATGTTATGTAATGCAATCAATGCTGCCAGTCCTATGCCGAAAGTTTGAGAAACAGCTAAACCAGAACCGATTGCCAATCCTTCAGGCAAATTATGTAATGCTACTCCTATAGTAAGTAATGTGCCCATCTTCAATAGTCTTTTCTGCTGGACATCCATTCCATCTTCTCGTTCGCTCATATGTAAATGGGAAACTAAAAGGTCAATAAAAGCTATAAAGATTATCCCGAAAAAAAAGCCACTGAACATAACAAATTCACCCGCTTGAGATATCGCTTCAGGAAGTAAATCAAGACATACAATTTCCAGCATAACACCACTGGCAAATCCTATCATACTACTCAATATCGCTCCAGAAATTCTGGGGAAAGCTACAACTAAAACAGCGCCCAAACCTGTTCCACCTACGCCAGCAATCAAACTTACTAATAATGCTTGAAGCAATTTGCCGATATTCATTTCCTACCTCAAGAAAATGAAGTAGCAGACTTTAGTCTGCGCTTTATCGCCCCGATAAATCGGGGCTACTCCAGTAACAACTATAATTCTTCTTCTGATTTAACCGGCGGTGTTTTCAATTCATCAAGTTCAACTCTTAATTGGCGAACCGTTCTCTTTAACTCTTTAGCCTGTTTCAATCCTAATAAAAGCGAGCCAACAACACCCACAATCACTGAAATTAAAATAACCATAATTAACGGAACCTGCCCACTCTGCCATCCCATAAACCGCATCTGTACCGGGTAGGGATTTTGAAAAGTAAAAACCATCAGAAGTAATGCCATGATTAAAATAAAAAGTAATTGCATTTGCATATTCCCAGACCTCCTTTACAACATTGGAAATATTCACTGGGTAAACCCTACGTTACCCCGGGATGTAAAGGGCTCACCAGCGGTAAATTAAAGCAATATATGCGCTGGAAATTATAAGAAAAATTAGCGCAACCGGTATTCCAATTTTTGAATATTTTCTAAAAGACAAAGGCGAATTATCCTGAATGTTAGATGAACTAAGGTAAGTTTTCTTATTTGCAAATTTTTGCCAATTTTTTTCTCTGCGCCCATGCGTGTTCAAAAATTCATCTAACATATTGGAACTGACACTACCTGCTGTTGCTCCCGTGAGCGTGGCGCTCGACCCTGCAAGCACGCCCAGAGAAAGTGCCCAGAAATAGAGATAATGCGGAGAAGACATTTTAAAATTCATCACCAATGGCAAAAAAAGCGCTGTACTTGGTCCAGCATTGAGAAAGGCAGTAACAATTCCTGCCAACCACATCAGAAGCAAACATCTGATAAGAACATTCCCCAAAGAGAGGTGAACAATTCCTTCCCCCAACCAGTGGAGAAGTCCACTTGCCTCGGCAGCACCAACCAGTATAAACAGGCCAGAGAAGAAAAGTATATCCTTGTAATTCAATCTTTCCAGTATTGTCCCTGTTTTGACCTTTCCTAAGAACATCCCTGCTAATCCGCCACCTAAAGCAATAATTGCTGGAGATATATGAATGAAATCAGAAATGAGAAAAGCAACTACAAGTATACCCAGAATAACTAAACCTCTTTTTACTGCCTGGGGATTCTTCATTCCCTGTTTTAGTTTCTGTTTTATCCTATGGAAAATATTTTCATTATTGGTTAGATTACCCCCATCGCAATATGCCAGTTGTGGTAACTGTTCATATACGTTAACCTTGGTTTTCTTTTTTTCCTTAACGAACAGTCTCTTCTGTGACAATCGAATATAAACGAGAAGGACAAAAAGTTCTATCAAACAAACCGGCATCATATACACAATAAATTTAGTAAACGCTATACCTGTTTCCGTGCCTATAAGCATATTAGGAAAATCGCCAACCATTGTTGATGCTCCACCTAAATTTGAGGCAATAATCATACCAATCATATAGGGTTTAGGATTGAAATTTAGATACCTGCTTAGACTAAAAATCATAGGGATAAGCACCATAATTGTTACCAGATTATTCACCACCAGTGAAAAAATATAAGTCAAAAGGCAAAAGGACAACATTATTTTCCATTTATCACCTTGAGTGAATAATGCAATTTTTTTCGCCAGATAACCAAATAACCCACCCTCATCTAAAATAATCGTCAGGATGTTCATCCCGAGGATAAAATATATTATATCGATTTTGCTTTTTAATGACTCCCAGGCCTTCGGCCAGTCATAGAAATTCAGATAATAGCCACAAACAGTTATTAAAATTGCTCCTAAAACAAAGAGAATTGTTCTATCAATCCGATTGCGGTATACAAAATAATAGATGAGAAAGAAAATCAGCAAAACAAAGAATATAGGTAAAAACGATAAATTTTGAGACCAGGAAATTTTTCTAAACCGAATAACTAAATTTTTTTCCTTGCCATCCCGGACAAAAGTCACATTAACCTTTCTATGCTGTGCTAAAGATGGCAGGGCTTTTTCTAATTCAAGCAGTCCGGTAATTCGATTATTATCGATTTTTATAATCTTATCGCCAGGTTTCAACCCGCTAACCTGCCAGATGTTCCTGGCCGATTCGGATTGTCCAATCTTTTCTACCAGGAGACTTTTTCCATCAATTTCAGCTTGCGGTAGAAAACGCGCCCCCATCCAGTCAATTCTCTCTGTTCCTTGTTTAGTATAAACCATTCTGGGAACCAGTTTACTCATAGTGGTCAATAGTGGTTTTGCCCGCGAAACAGGAATAGCGTAGACCGTGGGATTATTGTCGTCTGAGATCTTTGGCAAAGTCGTGCATATTCCTACCAATTCGCCATTTTTATTGAACAGTGGTAACCCATTAACCGCTAAATTTGGAACCATATCAATTTGAATGAGTTTCCTTTTTGTTTGATTAAGTTTTAAAACTTTACTGATAATGAGTCCTTTATCAGTGGATACAAATAATAATTCGCCGGGTTTTACTTTTTCTCCACTTGCTGACTCTACAGGCGTAAATTCTTTATTAATCATAATTTTTAAAAGAGCCAGTTCAGTTTTCTTATCAATTTTTATAATTTCTCCGGTGAAAGATT
This sequence comes from Clostridia bacterium, assembly GCA_009619095.1. Lineage (GTDB taxonomy): Bacteria > UBA6262 > WVXT01 > WVXT01 > WVXT01 > WVXT01. Next base: position 21,954 of record WJOT01000131.1, on the reverse strand, counting down.
CGTCATTATATGTTGTAAGATATAGATTCATCTTTTGAATTTTTGTATCAACAACCGGGATGGCATTATTTGTTTTGTATAAATTACGTTGGGACTTTAAGGGATTTAATGTTAACACATATCCCCGGGGATGAATGATTGTTCCATAACCAAAATTATTTATTTTCACAATGGACGGCTGGGCAGAACGCGCTGCAGTTTCAAAATTTATGTATTTAGGTTTTGGATTCATTTTCTTGAACAGGTTCGGTTCTTTTATAAAAATCCATAAGCCAGTGATTATCAAGAAAATTATTATCATTGTAGCCCATAATTTCAATTCGGTTTTACTCATATTGTTTAACCTCTGTCGGTTTTATGCCTATCATAAATTTCTAATGGCTCAATGCCATTAGACCTTGAGGGCTAACGATGTCCGCCTATACCTTGTATCCCTTTAAACCCGTATAATCTCCCATCAGTTGTTACTTTCAAACTCTGATTGAATAAACTAATTACTTTAGGTATAAAGATTGCTGCTACAATCAGTGCGGCTATAGCATCACCGTAGAGAGATACCCTCCTGGCAATGCCTATTCCAATAACTACTACTGAAGAGACTATTACCGAAAGCCGCAAGCTCTGGATTATTTCGGCTTGTGATACATTTTTTTCTGAGATTTCTTTTCCTGAACACAAACTGTATCTATATAAAAGTTGATTTGCCAGTACAGATAATATCGCTGTATACAGCGCGTAGGGACTTGGCCGGAGAAGTATTCCTTTTGCCACTTTAGCCATTCTCACTACGGAAAATATCAAAACGTCGCCAATTCCCAGAATTAGCATTACCGAGATGACCAGGCTGGCAAACCAAACAGATTTATAGAAAGCACTATTTCTATTTATCAAGAAAATCGATTTTACCACCACAAAACTCTGATAAAATGAAAACAGCCCATCAACAACCAGTGACTCGCTTGAGCCAAGTATACCGACCACACCTTTCACTAAACTTAAAAAAAGGCTGACAAATAGTGCCCACAAGCTTAGTCTTTGCTGGCAACTTTCACACTCTTTGTTCAATTTCATTCGCTCCACCTAACTCACTAATCCTACAATTCCCGCGCCCAGCAGTATCCAAATTGGATTTAACTTATACTTAAGTAACGAAATCAGAGCTATCCCGGCAATGAAGATAGTTTTGAAATCAATCAATGAACTTTTGCCAATACTTAAACCCGCTTGCAAAATCATGCCAATGACCGCAATCCGGGCTCCACGAAAAAAATTTGCTAATAATTTATTCTCCTGGAATTTTTTTATTGCCTGTGTGGCCAGGCAAATCATCACAAATGAGGGCAAAATTACACTTACCGTGGAAACTATCGCACCCAATATGCCATAAACTTTATATCCAATAAATGTTGCCGAAATTACCACCGGTCCGGGAGTAATTTGACCCAAAGTTACTGCATCAATAAATTCCCTTTTGGTGAGCCAGCCATATTTCATGACCACTTCGTTTTCTACCAGGGGAATTATGACCATACCACCACCAAAAGAGAAAGTGCCAATTTTTAGAAACACCCAGAATAACTTAAGTAATATATCCATCGTTTTTGGTTTTTTAACCTTTAGGCCCTATATAAAGAATGGTGCCCGCTATTCCGGCAAGCCCCACCACGGTCAAAATATCAAACTTAAAAATTAATGATGAGATAAATGCCCAGATTAAAATACCCGCTCCTCGATAATCTTTTATCTCTTTTTCACCGAGTCTCAATCCTACAGAAACTATTAATCCTGTAACTGCCGCCCCTAAACATTCAAATATTGTCTCAATTTTAGGTGTTATCTTATATTTGTCGTAAAGCATAGCGAGAATAATCATTAGAATAAATGATGGTAAAATAAAAATTAGCGTGGAACGTATCGCGCCAGACCATTTCTTCAGTTTATACCCTGTGTAAGTTACAATATCCATTGTCACCGGCCCTGGTAAAATATCACCCAATACTGCTCCTTCAAGAAAGTCTTTATCGGTCAGAATCTTCTTTCTTTGTACTAATTCATTCTCCAGTAGAGAGAACACAGCCATAGGTCCACCGAAACCAAGACACCCGATTTTGAAAAACAGATTCCAGTTAACGAATTTTGTAAGAATATTACTTCCTTGTTCCTCTTTTCTCTCTATTCTTATCGATTTCTTTTTATACAGACTGATTAAAGAATTTCCTATCTCTCTGGCTTTGCTCTCATCGCCAATCTTGCGATACAATTTGAGTGCCTCTTGCCAAAGCTCGGTCACAAGTTTTAACGTCTCTTTGGTTATAGGCTGATTGAAAACAAGTAATCCACGCTTATATAACTCATCTGCCTGCTTTCTTATGCTTTGTTCCATATTCGTTTATCCCATGTTTTCATATTCTCAAGATGACCTTCATAGAGACTATCATCGGCCAGTGTAGTGAGTGGAAGAGGTTGCAGTTATCTTCCTTGCAGGTCCCACTTTTTCAATCGAAAATTAATATATAAGGATTGGTCATTACGAGGGCGATATACATCCAGAACCACTCCCTGCCCTTCCTTTAGTGGCACCTTTTTTATTGCTTCCTTAAATGCATATATGTTTGGTGTGGGATATCCATTTACTGACCTGATAATATCCCCTGCCTGCAACCCCGCTTCCATGGGAGTTATGCCTTCTACTTCGTCAACAGCAATTTCACTGGTGGTAGTATTAGCGTCGTTCTCCGGGACAATATCTATTCCTATCCAGGCAAGTTCTTCAATGCCTTCACCCGGGGAAGGTTGGATTCTGTTCTGCAAGGGCGACTTTGGTTGAGCCACTGCTTGTACATATTTGTAATTCGCTTGGTTCCCCTTTACGAATTCATAACCAGCAGGTAAAGCAGCAGGCGTTATGCTCACTTTGGTGGTCAAGTCCAGGAAATTACCAAAGAGTTTTTTTGCCTGACTTACGGGAATAGCAAAACTTACACCTGTATACACCGACTCAACAGGAGAAAATATTGCTGTATTTATCCCAATGACTTCACCTCGAAGATTGAGCAATGGACCTCCACTATTGCCCGGGCTTATGGGCACATCGGTCTGGAACACATTATGTAATACTATTCCACCAATGGGTAATCGTTTCCGGCGTGCACTGATAATTCCACTGGTGACAGTTTGCGTCAGTCCAAAAGGATTGCCAATAGCAATAACCTTATCTCCTACAGCAACTTTGTCCGAATCGCCAATGGGCACGGAAGGGAATGTTTGATTTTGCTGACCAGGACTGACAATTTTTAATAATGCTAAATCTTTTTCTCTCTCGCCCCCAATTAGTTCCGCGGGATAATCTTTATATCCTTTTTCATTAAACAGGGAAATCATAATATCACCGCCCAATGCAACCACGTGGTAATTAGTAAGCACATATCCCTGTGGGTGAACAATGACTCCACTACCGACACTGCGTCTTCCTGATGGAGTAATCACTTCCCATCCCTGTTGCCAGGGTGGCGTCTGAGTTGTATTTCCCACACAAATACCTACCACTGCCGGTTTTATTTGATTAACAATATTACTTACCCAGCCGATAATTCTCGGCGTAGCACCAGTAGCCGCATCAGGAGGAACATCACCCCCGGATATACCAACAGGATGAATGTAAGAATCTACCGAAGTAGGGCGGGAATTTATTCTGCCCACAGCATTATGTAATGCTACTGGCATAATATTTTGGAGATATCTGTCTAAATCGTCCTCCATTTCATCAACCTCAGTTTTCAGACCACCACGAAAGAAGAGTATTGAACAAAAAATCAAGCCCACACAGATGACCATTATCAAACTCATATTTTGCCAATTTTTCATACTTAATAACCGATATACTTAGGTACATCGTTCACTTGGAATTCAATTAATCTGGGGTTTGGAGTGTCCCGACAAGTCGGGACTGGTAAAGCTTTCGCTTAACTACCGGTTACTACTATTGGTTTTAAAGAAACCTGAACATTACCGATATAGTGCATTCTGCGCATTAGAGCAGAGCGTATTTCGCGAGAAACTACATTTGCTTCTTCGAGCGTTTTCTCTCCTTTGACACACACTTCTACATCCACCCATATTTTCTGTCCTATCTGTCTTGTCCTTAGGTAGTTTATTTTTTTCACTCCCGGCAATGAAACTATTGTTTCTTTTATCTTCTCAATTTGTTCCAGTTTCACAGAAACATCAAGTAATCCACGATAATTCTCTATTACCAATCCCGCACCCATCCTGAAAACAAGCAACCCCACAAATACAGCTGCCAGAGGGTCCAATTGAGGAAAACCGAGTTGGCTGCCAAGGATGCAAATTACCACCGGTATGGATGAGTATGCATCGGAACGGTTATCTACAGAAATGGATTTCAAAGCAGGACTGTTTAATTCTTTAGCAGCGCACATAGTATAATGTGAGATAACAAAATTTGAATATACTGAAAGTAATGCTACCCAGATGGCTAAGATTTTCGGTGGATTTATTTCCGTCTGCGAAAAAAGAACCTTTGATGAACCATAAAGTATTTCTCCAGCAGCAAAGATCAGGACAATACCTACAATTACCCCCACTATAAACTCCACCTTGCCATAGCCATAAGGATGGGTTTTGTCTACAGGTTTTTCACCAAACCGCGTGCCCCACGCTGCAAGGAGAGCACAGATTATATCCGACCCTGAATGCAATGCATCGGCTAACAATGCTCTACTCCCGGTTATGTATCCAACCAGTCCCTTAAGAGAAGCGAGCACAACATTTTGCCCGGCACTTAGCCACGTTGCTTTACGACCGCAAGTTTCACATTCTTGTTGAGCCATTCATAATCCCCTTGGTAGAAGCTGCGGCTGTTCTTTCATTACTATCTCAATTGGTCTACCTCCGCGTATCAAGGAGAAAGGGATACCCCTGGATAAATCTCCCTTTTTTATCGCTTTTAAGAAACTTATCAAATCAGGGGTCGATTTATTATTCGCTTTCTTAATTATGTCACCGTCTTTTATTCCACAGTTTAATGCCAAACCTTCTGTTTCAGTGGCAATTATACCTTTGGCATCTTTAGGTAAACCATAAGTAAATGCAATTTCGGGAGTGATAGTAATCGCAGCAATCCCCAGGGAGACGATTTCCGCACTCCCTGTTTCTATTTCTGCATTTTTCAATAGATTAATTGACTTATTTTGTATGGCTGCCGGTTGAGCTTGCCCCCAGCCACCCCCCGCAGTCTTAAATTTAATATCCAGCCGTTTTCTTCCCCGCAGTATGGTCAACTTGACCTTATCGCCAGGCTTCTTCCTCGCTAACAAAGTTCTTATTTGCGTTTCATCAGTAATCCTTCTGCCATCAAAACGAATAATTACATCCCCGCGTTTTAATCCTGCCTCGGCAGCCGGTGAATTAGCATAAACCTCATTTATCAGAATGCCTCTATCTACCGGGACATTCAGCTGTTCAGCGAGAACATCGTTTAAAATTTGTATGCTTACACCCAGCCAAGAGGGTGCATCTTCCGGTACTCTCGCGTTAGGTCCTGTTTTTTGCCCTGCCGTTAGATATGCTCTGGGATTAGGGTAACCTAAGAACTGCATAGCAACTTTTCGGGCAGACCCGCCCATATAACTGCTAAACACCTCTTTTGCCTGATTTATTGATACAGCAAAACCTAATCCCGTGTGTGTTTGAGTGGGTGAATAAATTGCTGTGTTTATCCCGATAACCTCACCACGTAAATTGACCAACGGACCGCCAGAACTGCCCTGGTTTATGGGAGCATCTGTCTGGATGAGATTATTGAGTTGATGTCCCTCAATGACCGTGGAGGCCCTTACCGCACTGACTATGCCCGACGTTACTGTCTGGGATAAACCGAAGGGATTACCAAAGGCTAAAACCGTCTCACCTACTTGAACTGCATCGGAATTGCCTGTAGGCACAACCGGTAAGTCAATATTCTGCGGATTTATTTTTACGATAGCCAGGTCACGATCGGATGCCTGGGCAACTATCTGACCTTTGAAACTCCTCTGTCCCTGTGCAGTAAACAACGTCACCGTAACAAACCTCTGTCCTGAAACAAGATGTGAATTTGTCAATATATATCCTCTTTTAGAAACGATTACCCCTGAACCCAGACCCTGAAATCCTGGCATAACTGCTCCCTGGCCAATGGAAGGCAGAGGTGTATTCTGAATGGCCACGGGTGGGGCTTGTCGCACCGAGGGTTGCATCCAAACTTGTTGCTGTCCTGGAAGCGGGTTATTTGATAAGCGGGGACAGAACATCGACGAACCGCAATTGGGACAGGTAATTGAGGCCCAGGGAATACCTGGCTGGCGCGTCACTCTCGTTCCACAATTGGGACAAAACATAGTAAGGACATTCGAACCAAATCCTTGCCCTCTTATACCCCAAGCCTGCATCTGTCCCTGCGGCAATTGGGAAGGTGGCAACCATGCTTGATTTTGGACCTGTGGGTTCTGCCCTATCTTCGTTCCGCAATTGGGACAGAGAATTGGTGCTAACGGCCTTTCAGGAGGGTTGACAATTACCCAACCATCGCGAGGACATTTACGCCATGCCAAATCAGGGATTTGATTTCCCATCACTCCCCATTTCTGAAAAAATGGTTGAGCATTGGGCAGGCTAATTCCCACAACTGCTGGTTTTACTAATTCCACAATATTATGATAGGAATCCTGTGGTATCCTGATAGTGGCCTGATTAGGTTTATTCCCTGACTTGATTACAGCAGGAAGATTTGTCTTGCCCAAAAACATCCTGTCTTCCCAGACACGCTCCTTGCTTTTCCATCCTTTGCCTAACAGGATCCAACCTATCACAATGATAATTAGAACTACTAAGCCTACTAACCACGGTTTTAGTTTTTCTTTGGCACAAGCATTATTAGAAGCCATTGTTTTATTCTTTGTTCTCATATCGCTGAACCTTGAGAAGTTTAATACATAACATCAGATATCTTTTATTTTGTTCCCGCAGGTTTTTTACCAGTATTCTTCAGTCCTAAACCAATCAAAGTCAACCCAGCAAGAACAAAAAGAACTGCTATCACTCCTCTGATAATATCCCAGATGAACCACCACCAGGAAACTATCGCCCATAGACCTATAGCAAGGACAACTAAGCCAGCAATAATTTTATTCATCCGTAGAATCCTCCTTCCATTCAAAATCCACTTCCGGTGCTTTCAATAAATCACTTTCAGCACCAATGTATGGTTTCCGTTGACCAAATCCATAAATTCTACCCAGAATATTTGTGGGGAATGTACTTAGAAGTTGATTATACATCCTCGCCACCTCGTTGTATTTTGCCTTCTGTTCGGCAATACGATTTTCTGTATTGGACAGTTCTTTAATTAAATCTTGTATAGACTCGGTAGCTTTTAAGTCCGGATACCGCTCAACAAGAGCCAATAGCTTTGATAACGCAGCATCAAGTTTTTCCGCAGCTTCCATTCTCTGTTTAACATTTTTCGCCCGGACGAACATTTCTCGCGCATCAGACACATGCTTAAATATCTCTTCTTCGTGAAAAGCGTATTTTCTTGCCGCTACCACCAGGTTAGGAATTAAATTAGTGCGTCTTTTCATTTCCACCCCCACTTGAGCAAAATATGCTTCCGCGCGAGTCCCTACTCGGGCATAATCGTTGTACCAATGAATAAGCGCCCAGACAATGGCAGCAATTGCTACCGTTAACAGCGTTCTCAATAGCCACGCTAAGATTTGATGTTTAGCAAAATATTCCTTTATACTTCCCGTTAACTTCTTAATTCCATTTAACTGTCGTTTCGATAATGCGCGTATTGGATATAATTTGTCCAGATATGCTCTTCTGATTACTGCTCTTATAAGACTCATTTTTCCAGTAATTAAAATGGTAATCTTTGAAAGAGTTCTTTAGTCTACTAATCAGTTTCTTCGGCTTCCATTGCCTGGCGGAAGGCATCAATTGCCTTACTATGTTCACCTTTACCATCATAAGCTAATCCTAAACTGTAATAGTATTTTGCTGTCCGTGGGTTGAGTTCAATTGCTCTCTCATAAGTTTTAATAGATTGCTCGTGCATTTTTTTCCTGTCGTAAAGTAATCCTAATCGATAGTACGTTTCAGGTTGGTCGGGAAAAATTTTCAACGATTTTCTGTATGAACTTATTGCTTTGTCAATCATATCTTTCTTATTATAGGCTAAACCGAGACGGGTATAGATTTCTGCTTTATCAAAAGCCGTAGATTGGATACCATTAGGCTCAAGTTTTAATATCCTCTTATAACAGGTAATCGCCTCATCCCATAATCCTTTTTCGCTGTAGGCCAGGCCAAGTTTGTAATAGGCCCCTCCACCGGATGGATTAAGCTCTATTGCTGTTTTCAAAGAGACTATTGCCTGGTCCATTTGGCCTTTATCAGCATATTTCTCTCCCACTTTGCTATAAATTGTTGCCTGATCTAAAGATCTTGGTTGGAAAAGCTGCTCAATCCCTTCAAGGAATCTCTTAAATGCCAGTCCCAGCATCTGTAATAAGATTTCGATTTTTGCTAACATCTTCGTCCCTCCTTATATTGTTAGATTGTTACATCGTCTTTTACTCTTTATCTATTACCGGTGATTCTTTTTCCTGCAATTCCATCGCTTTTCGTAAAAAGTCTACCGCCTTGTTGTGCATATTTTTACTATCATAAGCTAATCCTAAACTATAATAATATTTGGGCTCTTGAGGATTAAGCGAAATTGCTCTGTTATAGGAGATAATCGCCTTGTCGTGCATTTTTTTACTATCATAAAGTAAGCCCAGCCGGAAATAATACTCGTCGTGATGTGAATCCAGTTTTATTGCTTTTTTATAACACTTTAAAGCTTCCTCTGTTTGATTAAAATAGTCGTGGGCTAAACCTATACGATAATAAACCTCATGATTTCGTAGTCCTAACTCAATACTTCTATGGTAGAACCTCATAGCTTCCTCCCAGCTTTTTGTTCTCGTATAGATTCTGCCTAATTGAAAATATGCATCTTTATTATGCGGACTGAGTAAAATGACCTTCTGGTACAAATCAATTGCATCCTTTTCCCAACCTCTATCCACGCATTCTCTACCAACTTCCGCATATACCTTACTCACCTGTTTCGGGTCAAGGCTAAGAAATTTCTCTATAATATCAAGTAATTTTTCCCAGTAGAGAATAAAGAACTTTAGAAATAATCTTAATTTTATAACCATATTCGAATCTCAATGTTGATTAAAAATTTCCCACAAATATCTGATTGTAGATATTGCTGAAAAATGGTAGCCGACGGCTTTAGCTCCGAAGTCCCGATGGCTCCATCGGGATTCGGAGTCCTGTCGGACCGGCGAAAAGATGATAAAACATGATAACGCTCCGATGAATCGGAGCGACTACCAAAATCGATTCTTTCATATGTTCATTTGGATTTCTTTTTTTTGCCCATGCCTAACACCATCCCAATAGCGCCACAGGTAATACCCCCTGCCCAAAGACAGAGTCCTACTGGCAGAGCAATTTCAAATAGGCCAGCTACTAAAGTTACCCCGGCAATCGCGCCCAGAACTCCAGTTCCTGCACCGGTAATCGTAAAAGCAGCTGTCTTAACGGGACGTCTCAAATCAATACCCGTTTTCTTTTCTTCTAAGTTTGTTTCCCACAACTTTTTCCCATTAGTAACTTTCTTTTTTACCACCTCAGACCTCCTATTAGATTTTTTTTAGTGTGAAGTCCAACTATCTAAGGAATGAAAATCTAAACTAAATTCTTTTTCCTATCTTTTGTAGCTCTTTTCGACAATCCTTTATCTGTTTAATTAGGTTCTGTACCCTTTTTTCTTTTACGATAGCCCTCTTTTTATCGACCAATCGGTAACACTCCTCGCCGAGAATACCGAAAAGTTCCTCCATCCTGCTTTTCAGGTGACCAGCCTTAACTTTCACCTGGACACGCCGAATAATTTTTTTAGCTTCTTTCGGCCCGGCTACTACCCCGGAAGCGATTGTCTTAGAGAAGTCGGTAGTTATTTTACCAGTGACCTTTCCCGTAGCCTTGGCCGCAGTCATTATTTCCTTGGGCAGGAGTACCGCTCCCTTCTCAACTTTTCTCAGCCTGTTCCAAATTTTTGCTGGCAGTTTGGGCTTTTTCGGTATTCTTTTAACCCTTCTTCTAACCTTCAATTTGGAAGGTTTTCGCCGTTTGCCTGGTTTAGCTTTTTTGGGTCGCCCGGGTTTTTTCTTCATTCTCTTCTTTCCCTCTTTTCCTTCAATCCAGGCATAAGGGTCTTCTCCAGAGACTCTTCTTTTACTCACTAAATGCCGATTCTGAATCAATCCTCTCCTGGACAATGGTTCTTCACCTAATGCCTTTCTCTTGCGTTTGCTTTTGCTTTTGCTTTTACTCACGAGAAATTACCTCCTTTGCCAATTTCATATAGTCCTCTGCACCGTAAGAATTTGGACTGTATAAGGTAATTGGCAATCCAAAACTGGGACTCTCGGCTATGCGAACATTTTCTCGAATAATAGTTTTAAATACTTCCTTTTTAAAATATCCCTTTATTCTGTTCAACACTTCCTGACTTAGATTTGTGCGCACATCGTACATTACGGGGATAACCCCGGTTACTTTAAGCAGAGGATTAACTTTTTTCCTTACGATTTCGATTGTTTCCGAAAGTCTATTTATTCCTTGCAAGGCAAAAAATTGAGTCTGGATGGGAATAAATATCTCTCGCACAGAGGTTAACGCATTCAAGGTGAGCAACCCCAAAGAGGGAGCACAATCAATCAAAGAATAGTCGTATTTTTTAAACGTCAAGAAAAGTCGGTCTTTGAGTACTGTCTCCCTGCTGGGCATATTAACCAGTTCAATTTCTGCCCTGGAAAGGTCAATATTAGCAGGGATAATATTTAAACCCTCAACTCCAGCGGGAATAATCACTTCCTCTGCCTTAGTCTTCCACAATAGAAGGTCATAAATCGAATATTCTAACTCGTTACTTTTGATTCCCAAATGGATAGTTAAATTAGCCTGTGGGTCTAAATCTACCACCAACACTTTCTTTCCCAACTGAGCCAGACAAGCTCCCAGATTCGCTACCGTGGTTGTTTTACCCACACCACCTTTTTGATTGACTAAAGCTATCGAACGCATTCCTTTTCTCCTTTACTCCATTAGAAATTCCATTTCTAACAACTTCATCCTTCAGCATGGAGATATGGCAAATCAGAGCGAGGATAAATGGATGCGAAACTGCAAAGTGTTCATAGAGTGCCTCGCCGTCCCCCGGTTTTGCTCCGCTACCCCCGGGGGGCACGGCGAGGAGGGAGAGTTACTCTCCCGGTAGATTGATAAGCATCGACCATTGACCAAATCCAGACAATAACTAAAAAGAACCAACCAATAACAATAAAAGACAATGCCCAAGAAATGATATAGGCAATAATAAATCTTGTTCCTCTGGCAAACTGTTGATTATAAATCTGTCCCAACCCGGGTAAGAGAAAAGAAAGAACGATCGCCAGACCTCGATACGGATGATTAACCATCCCTTACTCCTGGTTTGATATTTTTAGACAGTTAGTTTGACAACACATACAAAATTGTTGATTTTGAATTTCTACCAATATCCCCAGTAAATATTTCTCTATTGCAACATCGGCATCTTTTTCATCAACCAGGATAACTCTAATATTGTGACTGTTGAGATTATCAATTGCACTTTGGTTCATATATCTTCCGATTAGGATCTGACAATCACGAATCTCTGAAACCGTTTCATTACGTATTTTTTCTACAAATTCCCTTGTTTGAACCGATACCGTTTTGGGACAGATATTGGCTCGGTGTGGGCAACAGAGATTCTCTTTGACTGTTCTGCTGTTAACTTTGTTACCTTCAATTTCATAGATGATAAAACAGTAACATCTCCCAAAATGGGGAGAGATGCTTTTGCCGTCATCTGATGGGATGACTATTTTCATTTTATCCACTCTGTTTACCCCCTTCTTAACCAGGTCCCGACCCACTGGGTTTATACTGTGGATATTCCCGGTCAATTATTTTGTGCAGTACCCGTATAGTTTCCTGACGAACCTGCAAATCAGGGTCTTTCAGTTTCTTAGTTAAAATGGGAATAACATCTTTGTCACCCAACTGGCCTAAGGATTTCACTGCTCCCAGACGAACGTTCTTTTCTTTTGAATTTAAATTAAGGATGGTCTCATAATAATTAATCTGTTCTTCGCTACTTTTTTTAATCTCAGTAATCTGGGTTTTTATCCACCCTATCTCAGCTTCACATTTTTTCAATTCACGAACGAAGCCTTTAATGTCCTTTCTGTGCCAGATGTTTTTTGCCTTCTTTCCGACTAATTTAAATATCATCTCGCCCATTTTAGTGAAGGTAGCCCATCTTCTCTTTTCCCATTTCTTGAGATCACTTTTTGACCTTTTAATTCTTAATGTCTTTCCGCTCACTTGAATTGCTTCAGCTGTTTTCGTCTTGATGAGACCGGGCATAGTGCCAGCTTTCTTGGCCACTGCTAACGTTTCTCTGGCTATTATCCCTGCTGTCTTTCCGGAAACTACCTGCACTTTCTTTAATAATTTTTTACTCATCTTTTCTCCTTTTCAATTTAGAGTTGTCTCTACTCGGTCAGGAGGCAACTTTCCTGCCATAGAAATTTATCAATAAAAGCTGAGTATCTTATCGATATCAGATCCCCGACGATAAAATGGATGAAAACAGGGCGTAAACTGAGTTTAACTGGCTCAATAATTGTATATCTGGGATACTAATTAAAATGAGTAATCTTTTTACATAAATGATTCAAGAAGAGGTGAGTTTACCGACAGTAAATATTGATAAGTTGTGCAATGATTTGGCAAAATGTTGAATTATTTACCAAATTAGGAAGATTATTTTTTCCGGGAGGATTTAAAAGAGGCGATTTTTTTCTCATCAATTCCAAAATGTTTAAGCTTATTATATAAGGTATGGCGAGTGACACCTAAAATCTCTGCTGCTCGACTGCGATGTCCACGGCAATGTTCTAATACTTTTTCTATATACATCTTTTCCAGTTCCTCAAGCGTAAAATATCTCTCCTCAGAAGGCATTAAAAATAATTGTTTCACAGTCTTATGTTTCTGAATGATAGGCGGTAAATCTGCAACTTCAATACTATTTCGCTCGGTTAAAATTATTACCCTCTCAATCACATTGCGTAGTTCACGAATATTTCCCGGCCAATCATATTCCTTCAACATTTCCAGTGCCTCTGGAGAAATTACTTTTTTTCCTTTACCAGAAACCTTTAAATTATTTAAAAAGAAATTAACTAATAAAGGTATATCATCCGGTCTTTCTCTCAAAGGCGGAACATTTATAGTCACTACACTTAAGCGATAATAAAGGTCTTCCCTAAACCGACGAGAAGCAACCTCTTTATATAAATCCCTGTTAGTAGCACAAATGATTCTTAAGTCAATCTGGATTTCCTGGTTACTTCCTAAACGGCGAAAGTCTCCGGTCTCCACCACTCGCAATAATTTAGATTGTAAACTTGGGCTTATTTCACTGACTTCATCCAAAAATAGAGTTCCCCCATTAGCTGTCTCTAAAAGACCGCGTTTCAAACGAGTAGCGTCAGTGAAAGCGCCCTTTTCATATCCAAAAAGTTCACTTTCCAAAAGAGTATCAGGGATAGCACTACAATTGATTACAATGAAGGATTCATCCCAACGCGAACTATTCTTATAGATGGCATTAGCTATTAATCCCTTACCGGTGCCTGTTTCTCCTTGAACAAGGACAGCAGAATCAGTGGGAGCTACTTTCTGGACCAAATCCAAAATCGACTTCATTGCCGAACTCTCTCCCACCATGTCAGAAGGGAGATTTCGGCGTGACAATTTTCCATTTCCGTCGCGCCTACTCTTATGCTTCTTACAATGCTCAATGGCTCGTTCAACAGTGGAGATTACTTGATTTAAATCGAAAGGTCTGCTCAGATAATCGTAAGCGCCCAAACGCATCGAATCAAAAGCTGAGCGCATCGTGCTATGTTCGCCAAGCACAATAACCTCGCTAAGGGGATGTGTCTCCTTGATACTTCTCAGAATCCTGTTTCCCTCTATGTCCGGCAATTCCGAGCTTAACAGGACAACTTGAAACTTTCCATTTTCTAACTCCTCCAGACCAGTATCTCCATCAAAAACTTCCTCCACATTGTATCCCATTTGGAGTAGTTCTTTTTTTAGATTTTTCCCTATAAATTCTTCACCACCAATTATTAGAATATTTTTCCTCTCAACCATAGAAAATTCCTAATTCAGTAACTTACGTTACTGATTTTTTTCTGAAGTTTCTTATGACATTTTGGACACATAACATGAGAACCATAAAGGATTTCGTTGTAAGGTAACCATTTGTCAAAAATAAATAGTGACTTGCACCAGGCACATTGTATTCTTATTCTTTTATGAGAATATGTTTCTGCATTTTTTCTAAAAATAGAGGATATTTCTTTAAACTCTTTATTATACTGTCTGAATATCTTCAGAATATCCGGGTCGTATTTATGATTTTGTTTATGTAATATAATATCGCGTATCTTTTTATGAGAAAACGCCCCTCTATAACGCCTATACGACATAAGAGCATCATATGCATCTGCTAAGGCACAAATTCTTGCAGAAAGAGGAATATCTTTACCTTTTAAACCATATGGATAGCCTGTTCCGTCGTAATTTTCATGGTGATAAAGCGCTATTTCTCTTGTTATCTTAAAAAATTCGTGCAAATCATGCTCCACACCTTGCTCAATTGCGGATAACATTTCATATCCATAATGAGTATGAGTTTTTAATATTTCGAATTCTTTTTTTGTAAGAGAGTATGGTTTCATAGTTATCCTTTCGGGTATATTTATCTTGCCAATATCGTGTAGCTTACTTCCAAGATACATATACTCAATATATTTTTGGTTAAAAATTTCACCATAATCTTTCTTCTTCCATAATTTTTCACAAATTAAACGAACATATTGTGAAACTCCTTCCATATGGTCTATGGTTTCATATTGACCTTTTGTCTTCACCAGACATGCTAAAGCTGTTTCGGTTATCGCCATAAGTAACAATAATAAAGCATCCTTTCGAAATACATTTGTAAATTTAACTTTTATATTATCTATAATAGCTTGTTGACCGGAACACCTTATAAAACTTATAAATTCAAGGGAATTTCTAAACATCGCCCGGAAATCATCAGCCCCATATTTTGAATACTGGAATGCATCCCGAAAATTTGGTTTTTCTGAAATTACTATTATTTTAGAATACGGGGAAATATCTTTAAAGTAATCCAATACACGAAAACCTTCAGTTACGCCCTCTGATATTTTAAGGAAAATCAGGTCAAATTTACGATTTTTATAAACTTGTTCTACTTCCTCAATCTTCTCTCCTGTATAAATAGCATAGAGTATGTCTCTATCAACCCATGGTTGTATGGTATTTTCTATACCGAAATTGAGTAAAAGCACATCTATTTTTTTCATAATGTTAGGAGTAGCTCCGATTTATCGGAGCGTTATATAGACACGTTTACGCAAGCTGAAGCTCCGAAGGAGTCCGAGCCTCTGGAGTCCTCCCGAGAGGGAGAGAGCCCCCCGATTTCATCGGGGGAGTCCAGAATTTGCGACTACCAAAAATAAGAGGGAGTTCCTGGCATTATACAAGCGGGTCATTCATTCTTGTCTGTTATTATTCTTTGCAATATTTCGTTCAGTTCCTTGATTCTATATGGCTTAACAAGAAAACCGCTAAACCCATATTCCCTGAAGTTGGCCATTACCGGGTCGTTGGAATAACCGCTGCATACAATTGCTTTAACCTCAGGGTCTATCTCAATTAGTTTCTTGATGATTTCCCTGCCTCCCATGGTACCGGGAATGGTTAAATCCAAAATAATTGCATCAAAAGACTGCTGGGACTCTTTGGCTTTTTTGTACACCTCAACGGCTTCCGCACCGTCTCCGGCGGACTCTGGCTCATACCCGATAAGCTTGAGCATATTGCCGGTAACATCTCTGACCATCTTCTCGTCATCCACTACCAGAATCTTGCCACTGCCGGCAAAGATTTTTTCTTCCTCCCCCTTTTTTGTTAGGAATTCCTTGGGGAGAGCAGGAAGATAGACATAGAAGGTTGTTCCTGCTCTTGTTTTGGATTCTAAGGTAATGTATCCCTGGTGATTTTTAATTATGGAATAGGTGGTGGCAAGTCCAAGACCGCTTCCTTTCTGTTTGGTTGTGAAATAGGGGTCAAATATCTTAGTGAGGTATTCTTCAGGTATACCAACTCCTTGGTCTTTGATGGATATCTTTATATATTCTCCCTCCTTCACGGGAAAACCATAACTCGCATCTATAGTAATATTTTCCGCACACACTTCAATTATTCCCCCTTCCGGCATAGCCTGGTCGGCATTGATAATCAAATTGTTGATAACTTGACTTATCTGCCCCTCATCAACCTCAACCGGCCAGAGATCGGCTGGTAGGGAAAACTCACAACGGACCTTGGAACCTCTCAAGGCAAACAGGGTTGAATCTTTTATTACTTCCGCAATAGAGAGTATCTTCTTAATTGGCTCTCCGCCCAGGGAAAAGATGAGCAATTGCTTGGTCAAATCCCTTGCCCGCAGGGACGCTTTTTCCGCCTCTGTCAATCTTTCGCTAATTTTATCTCCCGGTTCTGTATACATCTTTGCCACAGAAATATTGCCCAAAATCGCCATTAAAAAATTGTTAAAATCATGGGCAATGCCACCGGCAAGAATACCTACTGATTCGAGTTTGCTGAATTTTAGAATCTCTTGTTCCATCTTCTTGCGTTCGGTAATGTCGCGGGTAACTCCCAGTATCCCTACAGCCCGGCCATCCTGGTCGCACAGAAAAGACATCGTGCTCTCTGTGCATACAGTGGAGCCGTCCTTGCGGATTAATTCCAGTTGCAGCGTCCGTGACCTGAACAGGTCTTTCTGCTCCATTTCTTCTATAGCCAGTTCTTCTGCAAGAGCCTTCCTGATAAACTCAAGGGAGGCAGGAGTCAATCTTTCTTCCAGTGTCTGGGCCATCGCTTCCTCAACGCTATAGCCTCGTACACGCGTCACAGAGGGGCTAATATAAGTGAACTTAAAGTTCATATCTGTGGTCCAGATAATATCCTGCACGTTCTCGGCAAGTAAACGGTAATTTCTCTCACTATCCCGCAAAGCCTTCTCTGCCTGCTTGCGCGCCAGCCATGTAGCCAGGTATTTCCCTACCATTTCCAGGAAAGTAATATCAAACGGTACGAACTGCCCTTTGCGCCTATAGTTCAGTTGGAGCAAACCGAATGCCTCTATTTCGGTTCTCAATGGAACAAAAGCCACAGATTCGTAACCCTTAACATTGCACTTATTCCGTATCCACAACTGACGGTCGGCCTCTGTAGTCGAGGCCAGGAATTTACTAATGCTATTCGTCCAGAAGCTGCCGTTCTCAGTAAAGAAGGGCTTAGCAGGGTCGAAACGGCCTGAGATGACGTTTCCACACATACATTCCCAAACAGGATTGCCTGTGTCGTCGCGCACGATTTGACCATCGCCGTCACGAATGCAGAGGCTGTTTCCCATTCTCACGAACTCCTCAGGAAAGCCTTCTGTCTGGAAGTAGGGAAAATCATCCCCTTCGCGCAGGCGGATGCCAATACTATCACAACCTGAACAGTCCTTGAGGAAATGGATAGCTCCCTGCATCGTCTCCTTGAGAGAGACTGCTTTGTTGAGCAATTGAAACAACTTAATGAGGTACTCACGCTTCCGTTCGATTTTTTTCTCCAGAGTAATGTCCCTGAGAATAGCAACCACTCCCGTGACCTTTTCCTCATCGTCCCTGAGAGGGTAATAGGACACCTGCAGATCACGGTTACCTGCCTGCGGATCCTCATATACCATCTCGAACCGCATGTTCTCGTCTCCCAAGCAGCGATCGAAGTTTGGCTTGACTTTCGTTTCGAACGCGTCTTCGCCCACCAACTCTGTGACAGTATGACCAACGACCTGATCCCGATTCAAGCCACGATATCTCAGAAATGCCTCATTGGTGAGGCAATAGACGTACTGGCGATCCAGTATAGCAATCATCTCCTGTGAACTCTCCACGGCCTTTTGATACTCCTTCAGTGTCTCCTCTCCCCGCCTGTGCTCGATTATCCTTCCCAATCGCCCGGAAATAGCGT
Organism: Clostridia bacterium; assembly: GCA_009619095.1. Classification (GTDB taxonomy): domain Bacteria; phylum UBA6262; class WVXT01; order WVXT01; family WVXT01; genus WVXT01. The sequence continues at coordinate 3,606 of WJOT01000131.1, read as the reverse complement.
TGAGCAAATTTCTCTCTTCCTTTAGGAAAGGTCCCTCGTCGCTTTCTGGCTTTTCTTCCAAGAGACAGACTTCTATACTGCCAATCAGCTTGCCGTGGACAATGATGTCACTGGCTTGTTTCCAGATGGTTTCTCTAAAGTCTCCCGTTTTAAATTCTTGAGCCTCCAGGATAATTCGTGCGCAAGTGATTTCTGGATACTGCCAAGTGGGGGGAATGAGACCAACTATCCCCTGAAATATCTCCACTAACGAAATGCCCGCCTTCTCCACGAGCTGAGAAATGCCAAAGAGACAATTCAGTTCCTTGACCCGCTCGTTAAGATCGTGCGTGCGCTTCCACAGATCACTTTCCATCTGCTTGCGCTCGCTGATGTCCACGCCCTGGGCTATAGTGCTTAAAAGGGTCGTGCCGTCTCTATCATAGATATTTGCCGAGTTCCAAAGTGCCAACTTGATATTTCCGTCTTTGCAAAGAATTGGAATTTCCACCGATTTCCAGTATTCACCACTCAATGTGCGTTCGATCTTGCTTAGTGATTCGTCTCGGCTTGCTTCAGGGAAGAACATGCGCAGTTCTTGGCCAGTAACCTCGTCGGTTGTATAACCCGTAAAGTGCTCGAAGGCATGGTTGAACCGGGTAATCCTGAACTCCTTGTCCCATACGATGATAGGAGCGTTCGCATAGTTGATCAGATTCTCTAAGTAGCTCCGTGCCTCCCGCAACTCCTCCTCCGTTTTCTTGCTCTCGGTTTCTAATGTTTCTAATTCAGTAATCTGCTGACTCATTTTCCCTGATTCTTCGATGAGTTGTTCTTTTGTCTTATCTTCACCATTCATCTTGTATGCCTCCCAAAATATGCGGTAATTTCGCCTGATATACGAGGTAAGTTACATAATTCTTCGGGGAGAAAAAACTACCCAGAGGACCTTTGCTTTCCCATTACCAATATTCCTGAACTTATGGGGAAGCATAGAGTCAAAGGAGATACTATCGCCTTGTTCTAATGTGTAAGCTTCCTTTCCAATTTGCACTTTAATCTTTCCTTCAAGAACTAAACCAAACTCCTCCCCTTCATGCATACTCAACTGCTTTCCGGTATGACCTTTTGGCTCTAATGTAAATACTAATGGCTCCATTAAAACTTCAATTCCGCTGGAAGTTAGTATCTCTACAAGTGCATTAGAATCTTTTAAAAAAAATCTTTCTCTTTTGTCTCTCTTTACAATAGTTTTACGAGGGACTTTTTCTTCTTTGAAAAGATAGTCTAACTTCACATGCAAAGCAATAGCAATTCTCTTGAGGCTTTCTACCGAAGGATAGACTATCCCCCTTTCAATCTGAGAAAGAAAACTAGCACTCACTTTTGTTCGCTTAGCCAGTTCCTCTAACGTGAATTTTTTCTTAATTCTAATCTCTTTGATCCGTTGACCAAATTCCATTTTTCACCTCTCTTGGTTAAAATTAAGATGCATTTTTAGACGCAACTCTCCTTGTCGAAGTTTACTGTTTAAACTTCTTGATGAATTTATCAATAAGATAAATATTTACCTATTTAGTTAATACATAGCAATTTATCTGCCAGGAGAAGCGAAGAGTTTAAAGAACTACTTTAAGATTTTTTCGAAAGATGTGTATTTAAGGAGAACTTCTATAAGGCAGGTATGGAATTGTGGCGGTTAAGTGATATTTATTTCATCCCAGCAGTGTCTCATTACTGATACAGAATTGTTATTTCCTCTATGAATATTACTTATTTCTTGCGAAAGTTCATCATTTTCTCAAATTTGCTACAACTGTTCTAATAATGATAAAAAAGTTGTAAAATGGCCGAATAATTTGTGTTAATAGTCACATAATGCGGTATTCTTTCAATTTTCTGTACAACTTCGATCTACTTAACCTCAAAGACCTGGCAGTTTCTATCTTATTGCCTTTACATTCCCTAAGAGCTTTGATGATGGCATCTCTTTCAAAGTCTTTTAACAATTTACTCAAGCCCATTTTATCTGAGGGGTAGGAATAACCTGCCGGTAGTCTGCAAAAATCTATCGGCAAATCAGCCGGGGTGATATATTCACTTACAGAAATTATTAATGCGCGTTCAACAACATTGGCTAATTCTCTCACGTTTCCCGGCCAGTCATATTCCATTAGAATTTTCATAAATTCCTGGCCAACCTTTTTCTTTGTTGTAGTAACCTGACTATTAGCCATGAAATGTTTTACTAATAATGAGATATCTTCCTTTCGTTCCCTTAAAGGTGGCAGATTGATAGTAACAACGTTTAACCGGTAATATAAATCCTTCCGAAAATTCCCATTTCTCGCATCTTCAACTAAATTTCGATTAGTGGCCGTTATGATTCTAACATCTACTCGTATCTGTTTGATCCCTCCTAACCGACGGAATTGATGAGTCTCTATGGCTCGTAGTAGTTTTGCCTGTGTAGTCAATTTCATCTCACCAATTTCGTCAATGAACAATGTTCCTCTATCCGCTATTTCGAACAATCCTCGTTTCATAGATGAAGCATCAGTAAAAGCTCCTTTTTCGTGTCCAAACAATTCATTTTCTAACAGGTTTTCTGAAAGAGAAGCACAATCAATAACTATAAATGGTTTATCCCTTCTATTACTGTTCTTATGAATGGCTTTTGCTACTAATTCTTTGCCAGTTCCACTTTCACCGATAATGAGAACCGGGGAAGAAGTTTTAGCTACTTTATCAATTAAGGAAAAAACCGATTCCATCTTTGAACTTTTTCCAATCATTTCATAGTATTTATCTTTAATTTGTAATTCTTCTTTTAAAATAATATTTTCTTTCTTGATGACTTTTTTCTCATACGCTTTCTGTATAACAGCCTCTAATTCATCTAACCTGGTCGGCTTGGTCAAATAGTCGTAACAACCTAATTTCATTGATTCAATTGCCGTAGCTACACTTGCCTGACCGGTAAGGACTACGAATTCGGTTAATATATTTTGTGTCCTGAGTCTCTTCAATAATTCAACACCATCCATATCAGGCATCTTAATGTCAACCAACCCCACATCAAATTCTTTTTTTTCTATTGCTTTAAGCACTTCACTTCCATTACTAAAGACTTCCAAATGATATTTAGTTCTGGGTATCACTTTAACCATTAATTTTCTAAAGCCTGCTTCATCGTCAACAACAAAAAGATTTATTTTCTTACTCATTGGCTCTTGCTCACTTATCCTCTGAGTGCAAAATATGTATTTTTTAAACTAATGTTTCTTTTATTTCTTCTATCCCAAATGGTTTTTGTATACACCCATAAGCGCCTTTTTGTATTAGCTTATTCAATAAGTAATCATTCATTAATTTCCCTGTTATCATTACTACTTTTGTCTCTGGCGAGATTTTTTTTATTTCTTCAAGAACAATATTACCTGGAATTCCCGGCATTATAATATCTAAAAAGGCAACATTAAAATATTCATTCTTAACCAGTTCAATGGCTTCCCTTCCAGTCAATACAGATTTCACCTTGTGTCCTTCAGCAGATAACCAGTTAATGAATATTTTGCATATTTCTTCTTCATCATCCATTACTAAAATATTCATATATTGCGCCGT
>WJOT01000114.1 GCA_009619095.1 Clostridia bacterium | reverse complement strand
AGATTGTAGATCCTTCTCGGGATGGGCTACTTGACATAGCCCCCAACTTAAGGGTTGCCCGAAACGGAAACGGACAGAAGACGTTAACCACTTGAGAATCTCCCGAGTTTAGTCGTGGAGAGTGTCAATTGACTAGGCTCAAAATCTATAATATACTAAGAACAGCGTTAACCCGAGGAAGATTGATGAAAAGACATATCTCCATTTTTCTCTCCTTTCTGTTCCTGTTTCTCTTCAGTATTTCATTTGCACTGACCGAAAAAGACTTCGAACATTCTATGAACTTCTACCAGAAATTGGTAGAGAAAAAGGTTAGAGTGGAAGAACTTATCTTTACACTCAAGAAGATTTTAAAAAGATATAATGATATCGAAGTAAACCTTACTCCTGTTAGAGAAAAATTATTAACTCTTAGGAAATTTAAGGTTTCCAGGGATTTCTATAGAAAACTAGAAGCAAGGGGAGCGAGTATTGATGAACGCATTGCTGCCCTCAAGCGCATTCTAATTAAGTTTAGAACCATTGATGCGGACCTTTCTGGGATGGAAAGGAAGCTCAAGCGATTACAGGAAGTGAAGACAGGGGAAGGGGAAGAACTAGAAAAGTTTGAAGAGTTCGAAGTAGAGAAAGAGACAGCCGCACCCACAATCGAGGCAGAGATTGAGGAAGAAGTTAAAGAAGTTGAAGATTTAGAAGAATTTAAAGAATTTAAACCGTAGATGAGGTATTCGGGGTCGTCCCTGACCCCGAAGTGAAAGATGGGAAAATTAAAACATTTTATTATAGACGGATATTGCTATTTCTTAACGAGTACTACTGAATGGAGAAAGCAAATTTTTAATAATTTTGGAAATGCGCAGATTTTGTGCAATATTATTTATAATCTTCGGAAAAGAGAGAAATTTTTTCTTTTGGGTTTCACAATAATGCCTGAACATTTTCATCTAATTATCATACCAAAAGGAAATATTGTTGTATCCTGGGTAATGCAAGAAATTAAAAAGGGTTCTGCCCGTTTAATAAATATTAGAAGTAATACAAAAGGTAAAATTTGGATGGATGAATTCTATGATTATGTGATTCGGAATGAAAATGATTTAATAAAACACTTAAATTATATTTACAACAATGCAGTAAAAAGAAGATTCGTAGAAGTTCCGTCCGAATATCCATGGTCTTCAGCAAATCCAAAATTTGAGACTGACGTAGAGGAAATTTTGTCCCGACAAGTCGGGACTACCGTACTAGGTACTCGGGGTCGTCTCTGACCCCGAGGTGAAAGGAGGGGAGTGGAATGTATGATGTTGTGACTTTAGGAGAGGCAATGTTGAGGCTTTCACCACCCAACTATATGAGGTTGGAGCAGACGAATAGTTTCGATGTTAATGTAGGTGGGTCAGAGTTGAATACTTCTGTGGGGGTGGCCAGATTCGGTTTGAGGACGGCCTGGGTTACAAAGCTGGTCAAGAGTCCTTTAGGAAAGATGGTGGCTAACAAGGCCAGAGAACATGGCATAGATACTTCTCATATAGTTTGGACTGACAAAGGGAGAGTGGGAATATACTACCTGGAATTGGGAAGTACGCCCCGGGCGAGTAGAGTCATTTATGACCGTAAAGACTCGGCTATAAGTAAACTCGGGCCGGGTGAAGTAAACTGGTCCACCATTCTGAAGGGGACAAAGCTTTTTCTTACCAGCGGAATTACTACTGCTCTGAGCCCAACTTGTCGAGAAGCTACAATCGAGGCTATAAACGAGGCAAAGAAGCAAGGCTGCAAAATCTGTTTTGACATAAACTTTAGAGCGAAGTTGTGGTCGACCGAGGAAGCGAAGAAGTGCCTCTCTAAGATATTGGATAAAGTTGATATCATTGTAACCACACAATTTGATACTGAGGAAGTTTTTGGCTATAAAGGTTCTTACGAGGATATAGCAAAGCAATTAAAAGATAAGTTTGGCTGTTCAGTGGTTGCCATTACTTTAAGAGAGGTGCGCACTGTTCTGACCGGTGGATGGACCAGCATTGCCCTGGCTGATAAACTCTATAAGGGGAAAAAATACGATATAGAAATAATTGATAGGGTCGGCGGTGGAGATGCATACACTGCTGGTTTCATTTATGGCTATCTAACAGGCGATGTGGAGAAGGCTGTTGCTTATGGAGACGCTCTGGCTGCATTGGAACATTCTATTCCCGGCGATTTGAGCTGGTTTACAGAAGATGAAGTTAAGAAACAAATTAAAGCTGCTGGTTATAGAATTCAAAGATAGGAATTGAAAAAAACCCCCGATAAATCAGGGGCTTAGGTTAAGATGTAATCAATCCCGATACATCGGGACTTTGTTAGGAGTAGCCCCGATGAATCGGGACGATTGGTGGGCGCAGAGCAAGCTCTGCTACTCCAACTTCCGCTTTAGCGGAAAGGCGAGTCTTATTAGGGAGGTGAGTTTATGGATAAGAAATCGGAGCAACTTAAGCTTATGCTTGAGTGCGGAATTGTGCCTGTAATCAGAGCCCAATCTCTTGAACAGGCTATGAACATAGTCGATGCCATTAGGGAAGGCGGGATTAAAACTATTGAAATAACAATGACTGTTCCCAATGCTATTGGAGTGATGGAGAAAGTGGCAGGGAAGTTTGGAAAGGAAGTGCTTTTAGGAGCGGGCACTGTTCTCGATGGAGAAACAGCCAGAGCATCCATTCTTGCAGGTGCTGAATTTATTGTAGGACCCTCATTGAACGAAGAAGTCATCAAGATATGTAAAAGGTATACCAAAATTGCAATTCCGGGGACGATGACTCCCACGGAAGTTGTCCATGCCTGGGAGATGGGAGCAGACATTGTGAAAATCTTTCCTGCAGGGCAGTTAGGAGGTCCGAAGTATATTAAGGCGCTTAAGGGTCCCCTGCCCCATATTCTGTTCCTTCCTACAGGAGGAGTAAATTTAGAGAATGCTGGCGAATTCATTAAGGCTGGTTCGTGTGCCATTGCTGTGGGGACAGCATTAGTTGACAAGAAGGCAGTGGCTGAGGGAAAGTTTGAAGTTTTGACTCAGAAAGCCAAGCAATTTCTGGAGGAAGTAAAGAAAGCAAGAGGATAAGAAATAACATCTTTCCAAAATTGTCTTTGAATCCTGTCCTTGCCTTAGTGAGGCAACAAAAATATTAACCCCTGTTAGTATTGACAGGGGTTGATTTTTTCTATAGCTGGGGAAAACGCTGTCAAGGTAGTCCCGACTTGTCGGGACGAAACTTGTTCTCTTTTGCCTCGGGGTCAGGGACGACCCCGAGTACCATAGCTGGGGAAAACGCTGTCAAGGTAGTCCCGACTTGTCGGGACGAAACTTGTTCTCTTTTGCCTCGGGGTCAGGGACGACCCCGAGTACCATAGCTGGGGAAAACGCTGTCAAGGTAGTCCCGACTTGTCGGGACGAAACTTGTTCTCTTTTGCCTCGGGGTCAGGGACGACCCCGAGTACCATAGCTGGGGAAAACGCTGTCAAGGTAGTCCCGACTTGTCGGGACGAAACTTGTTCTCTTTTGCCTCGGGGTCAGGGACGACCCCGAGTACCATAGCTGGGGAAAACGCTGTCAAGGTAGTCCCGACTTGTCGGGACGAAACTTGTTCTCTTTTGCCTCGGGGTCAGGGACGACCCCGAGTACCATAGCTGGGGAAAACGCTGTCAAGGTAGTCGGGCTCATCCCCGAGTACCAATTGACCTGTAAGCGATTATATGTTATAATTCAAAAAATGCGGGGTAACTTTCTATGTTCAAAAAGATACTGATAACTCTTCTTTTGCTATCTATTTTCTCAATAAATAGTGTTTTTGGTCAGATTGCTTCTCGTGAGGAAGAAGACTTATACAATTTTGCTATGAGTCTCTATGGGGATGGGATGTACAAACTGGCAGCGGAGCAACTGGATAAATTTGAGAGGAATTACCCGGAAAGCAAGAAGCTCCCTGAGGTGAGATTCTACAAGGCAGAAGCTCTGTTCAAGGAAAGAGATTATGCAAGGGCGTTTGTTGGGTATGGCAAGGTTATAAGTTCACATCCCGGGACAGACTTTGCTCTCAGAAGCGCCATTCGTCTGGCTGACTGTAAATATATGGCCAAGAATTACTCTGAAGCAATAAGACTCTATCAGGATTTCATCCGCAGATATCCTAAGAGTGACCTGGTGGCAGAAGCAAAATACTATACTGCTGAATGTTATTTCAATCAGGAGAAGTATGGAGAGGCTATTTCAGGTTATGATGAGATTATCAAAAAATATCCTCAATTTAAGCATATCGACTATGCTCACTACTCCAAAGGTTTCTCTTACTTCAAGCAAGAAAAATATTCTCAAGGTTTTCTTGAATTCTCTAAAGTGGTTAAATCTTTTCCAAAAAGTAGTATTGCTGACGCCTCCCAATTTTTTATGGCAGAATGTCGGTTTTACCATGGGAATTATAAATTAGCTATACCTGAATACAAAAAATTGTTTAACAAATATCCCCAATCCACGTATCTTCCTCAAGCCCAGTTTAAGATTGGAGAGTCTCTCCTCGAACAGAAAAAGTTCTCTTTGGCCAGACAAGCGTATCAGAAAGTATTAACTATTACCGAATCTGGCGACCTGCGAGGAGCTGCATTGTATCAAATCGGCGAGTCGTTCTACCGGGAAGGGGAATACCCTGAAGCAATTACCGCTTATCAGGAAGTCATTAAGGTCTATCCTCGTTCCAAACAGGCAGTGAAGGCTCAGCAGTCTATTGGCTGGAGCTACCTGAAGCAGGGAAAGTTTGCTGAAGCCAGGAAGTCTTTTTCAGAAATGATAACCAGGTATCCTAAATCCGGATTGGTCACCTCGGCGCACTATATGATTGGCAATCTGTTCTATTATGAGAAAAAGTATAATGATGCAATTGAAGAATATGAAGTATTAACGGAAAATTTTCCCACAAGCAAGCTGGCTGATGACGCTGTCTACTGGAAAGGCTGGTGTTACTATAAGAAAGGCCGATATGATGATGCCATTTATACTTTCAGAGAAGTTGAAAAGAAGTACCCCGATAGCAAATTGATAGTGAAAGCGAAGTTCCAGATTGCAGAGTCTCTGTTTCGAAAGAAAGATTTTAATCTTGCAGGGAAGGTTTACCAGGAAGTTATTGACCGTTATCCCCGGAGCAGGCTGGTTGATGATGCCTATTTTGGTTGGGGAAGGGCTTCTTACGAAAAGGGTGATTTCGTTTCTGCTATCAAGGCTTATCGGGCAATCCTTAACGCCTATCCAAAAAGTGAGCTCGCTCCCCAGTCGCAGATGGAGATAGGGAATTGTCTTTTAAGCCAGAAAAAGTATAATGCAGCACATAATGCCTATAATTTAGCTCTCAAGAACTATCCCAAAAGCGGTATTGAACACCGAATAAGATTCCACATTGGTCTGGCTTACTATAAACAAGATAAATATGGGAAAGCAATTGAAGCTCTTAGCAGTTTAAGGGAGAAATTCAAAGACAGTGATGTCATTGACAGAGCGCTCTATTATATTGGCTGGTCGTACTTCAAGCAGAAAAAATATGATGAAGCAGTCCTTCACTTTAACAGTGTAGTTGTCAATTACCCTGAAAGTGGCGTTGCGGCAGATTCTTTATTTAGAATTGGAGACGCACTTTATAATCAAAAACAATATGAGCAGGCGATAAAGAATTATCAGAAAGTCATTGATGAGTATCCTCAAAAAGAGATAGCGGAGTTTGCCTATTATGCTATTGGCTGGAGTTACCACGCTAAAGGCGAGGAGGATAAGGCAATCAAGGTGTATAAAGATTTTGTTGAGAAGTATCCGAAGAGTCGTTTGAACGTAGAAGTGAGGTATCGCCTTGCAGAATATTATTATAGCGGAGATAATTTTGACGAAGCAGCAAAGATTTATCGCTCGATAGTGGAGAACTTTCCTAACTCACCTCTTGCCGACGATTCCAGTTATTGGTTGGCCTGGAGCTACTACAGGGCTGGCAATTATGATGGAGCAGCCAATACTTACAGGAGGCTAATAACGAGCTATCCTGATAGCGACTTTGCCAGTGAAGCTCAGTTCCGCATTGGAGGATGCTACTTTGTACAAGAGAAATATACTGAAGCAATAACAGAATATGAGAAAAAGATAGCCAAAACTCCGGAAGATACTTTTTCCAGTGAATCCCAGTATAAGATTGCAGAGAGTTATGAAAAGATGGGTAGTAAGGAACTTGCACAGGAAGCTTTTCAGAAAACATTGCAGAAGTATCCCCAGTCAATAGCTGCAGCCAGAGTCCACTTGAGGGATGGAATTTTATATGAACAAAAGAAAAAATACAAGAAGGCAACAGAGAAATATAAATTGGCTACAAGTTTAGCCCGCAATGAAGTAGGAGCAGAAGCACAGAAGAGGATAGGTGACTGCTACTATTTCCGGAAAGATTACCGTAATGCTATGGTTGAATATTTGAAGGTGGTATATCTTTATAGCAAACACCCATACTTTGCTGCCCCTGCACAATATATGGCTGGAGAATGTAATGGGAAACAGAGGTTCTGGGAGGAGGCGAGGAAAGCCTACAGGAAGGTCATCGAGAATTATCCGGAAAGCGAGTGGGCGAAGAAAGCACAAATAGAGCTGGAGAGAATAGCCGGTAAATAGTATGCCGACAAGAAAAGTTATCTTTTTCATAGGAATCTTAATTTTTCTCTTTTTATGGAATCCCTGTGCGTACGCTGAAGCAGAGAAACCAACTGAGGAGAAGCCTGCCTTCGAGCTACCGGAAGTGGTAATTATTGGCGAAGACCAGTCCAAAGTCACTATAGGTGGTGAAAGGGAACCACTCATCGATCAACCCTTTTTGAGAAAGGTCGAACTTGGTCTGGAACCTATGGAAAAAATCTCTCCCCTATCCTTTCTTCCTCAGAGGAAGGAGAACATTACTGAATTTAGTTTTGCCTATGGAAGTTTCAACACTTTAAAGACTAACCTCAGTCACGGCAGACAAATTAGGGATAAAGGTTACTATCTCTTTGGTATAGGAAAATATAAGACAGATGGAGAATTTCTTGGCAGGCGTTATAACCAGGATAACGCATTTTTGGAATGGGGTTTCAAACCTGCTGAAAAGCTCGATTTGAAAATTGCTACTTCTGGCATCCTGAAAGATTATCGCCTGTCCAATTCTACCATTACTCAAAAGGCAGACCTATTCAATGTGGAATTGGGAGTGGAGGAGAGAATAGGAGAAGGAAGCAGCCTGGGATGCCAGTTCTTTGGTCAAATAGCAAACTTAAAGAATAGTGATAAAGCCAAAAGTGAGATAGGAGGAGCCAGGTTACAGGCGAGGATTGGTCTGACGGAAAGAAACTTATTGAACCTGGAGGCTCACCTTTATCAGGAGCGGCTTAAATTGGGTGGTAATAGGAGGCGTTACTTAATTAGTTTCATTTCTCTGAGTGATGAATTTCTTCTTTTTGATAGACTATGGGTTAATCTGGGACTGGAATACAAAGAAAAGAGTAAGCCCCTTACCTCCTTTCTCTATCCCACGGCCAGACTCTCTTATGAGTTGATTCCCAATTTTAACCTCTGGGTAAAATATAAACCAGGGATGACAGTTCCTCTCTTCGATGAACTCTATATAGACAATGACTATACAGAAGTTAATTTAGATATTCTTCCCCAGAAAAGAAGATTTTCCCTCGAGGAAGGAATGGAGTATAAGCTCAGCCAGAACCTCTCTGGCAACATTTCCTTCTTTCAGAGGAGATTTAGAAATTTCATTGCTCTCTTCGATGATGACACGACAGGAAGTTGGCAAAATATCCTCAATGTATTCTCAGAAGGTGTGGAAGCATCCTTTGTTTACAACTTGGCAGACTTCAGTCTGCGTGAAGGAGTAGCTCCGATTCATCGGAGCGTAGGAGTAGCAGACTTCAGTCTGCGTTTGAGATACGTATACGAGAGAACAGAAGACGAAGACCAACCGGATAAGAAAGTGCCATATAGACCCATACATTCGCTCAAAATTTCGTCACGCTATTCTTATGGAGCTTTAGAGATAGACTTATCAGTTCTAATGCAGAGCGAAAGATATTACAATCGCTCTCAATCTTTACCCTTCTACTGGATGCTAGAAGCGGAAATCTCCTGTCGCATAACAGAGCAGCTTCTCATTTTTGTTCAAGGAGAGAATTTACTGCAGGAGAAGTATGCCGAGAGGTTTAGCTATCCGCTTGAGTACAGCAAATTTTCTGGAGGATTGAAACTAAAATTCTAATCGGAAGTAGAAGGAGTAGTCCCGATGAATCGGGACTACTCCTATTCCAAAAGGAGGCTAAAATGCTGAACTATTTTTTACGCGGGGGAATAATGATGTATCCTCTTTTTATTGCTTCGGTTTTGGCTCTGGCGATAATTATCAACAAGTTTCATGTTTTTTCTCAAGTAAGAGCTGGCGAGAGGAATCTAATGGCTAAAATCAAAGAGTTGGTGAATCAAAAGATGGTCGAGCAAGCAGTTACTTTCTGTAAGAATTCCGAGGGACCTGTTCCTTCTATATTGAAGGCTGGCTTGAACCAATATGGTAAAGGACAAAAAGCAATGGAAGATGCATTTGAAACGCAAGCTTCAGAAGAGGTTCCGCGCGTGGAAAGCTATCTGCCTGTTTTGGCCACGATTGCAGCAGTGTCTACTTTAATGGGGTTTACTGGCACAGTTGTAGGGATGATTCGTGCTTTCGATTCCATTGCTGCTGCCAGCGCCACTTCCCCGGCAATTATAGCCTCAGGCATTTCCGAAGCGCTGATTACTACTGCCACAGGGTTACTCATTGCTATTCCCACACTTCTCTTCTATCGATATTTTGTCCATCGTGTAGATAGGTTTGTTTCTGAGATTGAAAGATACTGTAAAGAATTGATTAAAATTTTATTTCCCAGATAGGTCGGTCACCCTTTGGAGTAGCGAAACTTGTTTCGCGATGAAGGCGCAGAGCGAGCTCTGCTACTCCTATTGGAAGATTGGAGTAGCGAAGCAGAGCTTCGCGTTTTGCCGCTCTAAAGACTGTCCGACCAGATAAGGAGGCAAAGAAAATGCAATTCAAAAGGTCAAGAACTCTTAGCACGCGTCTCGATGTTGCACCAATGGCTGATGTTGTCTTTCTACTGCTAATCTTCTTTATGCTATCTACCTCTTTCGTGGTTCAGCCGGGTATCCAGATTAAATTACCCAAGGCGGTTACCTCTGAAATTCAGTTGAAGAAAGACCTTATCTTAACGATTACTGCTGAGAACATACTCTTTTTAAACGAAGAGCTAATTACTCTGGATGAGTTGGGTGAAGCATTGCAGGCTGCTTTTGCTCAGAGGAAAGATAGAATATTAATTATTAAAGCTGACCAGGAAGTTAAACATGGTATGGTGGTGCAGGCAATGGATATTGCAAAGATGAACGGAGCTGATAGATTAGTAATTGCCACAGAACCAAAATTGTTATGAGTTTCAGGAGAGAAGAATGTTTGGAGACCGCAATTTCAGGCTTTCACTACTTATTTCTTTTATCTTCCATTTGTTAATGTTGATATATATTCCTATAACCCAGCGCCATAGACCTCCAGTTAGGTTTGTGGAAGTCTCTTTAATTTCATTTCCAGCGGTAAAACCCAGTGAACCAGGTTACCCAGAGTCTTTAGCTCTTGCTCGACCGAGGACTGATGTCAGTCCTGCTCCTGGAGTCGATGTGTGGACGCCGGGAGAGGGAGAGCCATTGGCGATTATGGGACCTGAAACGAAGATTACTCTAACAGAAATCCCGGCACCTGAGCCCGAAATGGGAGAGAAGATATCGATGCTCCCGGGCGAAGATAGGTTCACCATGGAGGGAGTCAAAATTACGCCCGGACTTTATGATAGAGGGGGCATTTTTGTGGGAAAGGGTGAAGCTCGAGATTTCGCTATAACTGGTCCAGTCTCTCGTAGAGGAATTGTCCGACGAGTCTATCCACAATATCCCAGGTGGGCAGAAGAGGCAGGAGTGAGTGGAGAGGTTCGCTTAAAGTTCTGGGTCTTGCCTGATGGATTAGTCAATAAAGTAGAGGTAACCCAGACTACAGGGTATCCTGACCTGGACCAGATTGCCAGCCAGGCAATGAAGAAGTGGCTCTTTGAGCCCCTCTCTCCCCAGGAGAAGCAGATAGTGCAGTGGGGAACAATCACTCTCAAATTCAAACTGGAATAATCGGAGTGTGAAACGAAAGTTTCACTCAGTCAAGTAGTCAAGCTTTCGCTTGACACTCCAATTGGCCTGGCAGTCTGAAACGAGAATAATCCTTGACAAAAAGTCTACTCTAAAGTAGACTACTTACGAGTAGACTTTTGATTTGAGGAGAAAAGTTTATTATGAGGTTCATTAATCGTAAAGAAGAGCTGGAATACTTAGAGAAAAAATGGGCAAAGAAAACTCCACAGCTGGTTATTTTGTACGGCAAACGCCGTGTGGGAAAAACAGAAATCATTAAGCATTTTATTGGCGGGAAAAATGCCATTTATTTTCTAGCGGACAAAAGGCCGGAAAGGGAACAGTTGAAAGTTATTGCTCGGGAGCTGGGAGAGCACTTTAATGACGATTTTCTCGTAACCAAGGGATTTTCTGATTGGTACGAGATGTTCAAGTATATTCAAAGTAAAAAAGACAAACATTTGATAATGGTAATAGACGAATTTCCTTATCTGGCTGAAAATAACAAGGCAATTTCTTCTATATTTCAGAAAGGGTGGGATGAATATCTTAAAAGTATTTCTGTTTTTCTCATCTTATGCGGTTCCAGCATTGGTATGATGGAATTAGAAACACTTGCTCAAAAGTCGCCCCTTTATGGCCGGCGGACTGGACAATTAATGATTAAACCGTTTTCATTTTTTAATGCTTGGGGATTTTTTCCGCAAAAGAAGTTTGAAGAATTCTTGCGAATTTACAGCATTGTCGGAGGCGTTCCCACATATCTTCTCCAAATTGACCCTAAAAGATCTATGGAAAAGGATATCTTGGACAACGTTTTTAACAGAGATTCTTTTCTCTATAGAGAAATCGATTTTATTCTCAGAGAGGAGCTTAGGGAGCCAAGAAATTATTTAAGTATTCTTCGAGCGATTGCTCTTAATCGTCGCAGATTTAGCGAAATTATAAACGAGACCGGGCTGCAGAAAAATGTTATCCATAAATATCTTCATGTTTTAGAAGACCTTTATTTTATAGAAAAGGAAGTGCCGGTAACTGAGAAAAATCCGGTTAAATCTAAAAAAGGTCTGTATCGACTTCAGGACCAATTTTTTAAGTTTTGGTTCACTTATATTTACCCTTACAAAAGCGAACTCGAGCTGGGTAACTACAAACCCGCCATTTCAAAGTGGAAGAAGTCTTTTGAAATTCTCGTTGCCGAGAATTATGAAACGATATCTATGGAGATACTTCGAAAATATCAAGATAAATTTTTTAGTTTTCAGCGTGTTGGGCGGTGGTGGGAGAAAAATGAAGAAATAGACCTGGTTGCTTTGAATGAAGAGGAGAATAAGATTCTTTTCGGCGAGGTTAAATGGTCTAATAAGCCCGTTGGTGTAAATATTTATGAAGATTTAAAGAAGAAAGCACAAAGAGTAGAATGGGGGAGGAGAACGAGAGAAGAATATTTTTGTTTATTCAGTAAGAGTGGGTTTACTCCTAATATGCTTAAAGTAGCCAAGACCGAAGGTGTTTTTGCTTTTGACAAAGGCGGTCTTTTATTTTAAAAGTTAACAAATCATGGTAGGAGTGTGAAACGCCCCGACAAGTCAGGGCACTTAGTCAAGCTTTCGCTTGACACTCCATTTAAACGGTGGAAAGGTATATCTTATGATTGAGGGAAGAATCTTATTATTTGGTAATGACCCCAAAATTGCTCAAGGATTAAAGAAAACCCTGGAGAAGAAGGCTTTTACACTTTACCAGGTTAAGGGAAAGACCGGTGTTAAGGAGAAAGTTCTGGAATTTGAACCAGAACTGATTATTCTAAATTTTATTTCCTTACCTGAAGATAATTTTAAAATCTGTGAACAGCTCAAACAGGATAAAAGTTTTAGGAACATTCCAGTGGTTATCATCAGTAACATTTCCAGGAAGAAGGAGCTAATTAAAGCCCTGGAAATTGGTGCTGATGACTATCTGGCGAGACCTATCGATTTCGATATTTTCTTAGCCAGATTAAGGGCAATTTTACGCAGAATAAGTTACAGAGAAGAACCTGAGGAAATCTTAAGATGTAAAGATATTGTAATCAATTTAACCACCAGGACTCTTCTGGTAAAGGAAAAGCCTGTCAAATTAACTCCCAAAGAGTTTGCCCTTCTTTATACTCTGATGAAAAAGAGAGGAAGGGCTTTAGAGAGAAGATATTTGATGAAGAGTGTCTGGGACGAGAAGTATCTTGGAGACCCACGCACAATAAACAAGCATATTGAAACCCTCCGCAAGAAATTGGGTCCTGGAGCCAGCCGACACATCAAAACGGTTGAGAAAGTAGGCTATATGTTCAGGGCCTAAACTTCCCCAATTCTAACCTTCCCAACGACTAACCTAATCTTGGTTGTGCACTATTAAAACCGTACCTACAAATTCTCCTACCCACCTGAAATTTCGCCGGAATTTCGCTTTAATTTCCAGTAATGTAAGGTAATCTTATAGTGAGTCTTATGGTCGCAAAAAGACCTATTTATTTATGGGACTTTAGGGTAACATAGTGGCATCTAGGTCCCATTCCTTTTGAGAAGAAAAATATTAGAGAGGCAAAAAAGGAGCTGTATAATATTGAATTCTGTCATGACCATAGTATATGTCAGTGTATGGTTTCAGTTGAAGTTTCTAGTGGAAGCCCGGGCGGTGCAAGGGGTAAAGTTTAAAACTGCCCGGGTTTCTATTTTAATGAACTATAATTAAATTGGTATTTTCAGCCGAGTCTCGTGACTCGGTTTTTTTTGTCCAAAAGTGAGAAGTGACACTGCTCACTTTTCAAAACTAAAGGAAAGGAGATGAGAAAAAATGTGCAAACGAGAAAGACTGAGGATTGGTTTGCTCAAGATTGGAGAAATGGCTAGGGAGGCAGGGGTTCTTCGCTCCACTATCAGGTATTACACAGAGATGGGACTTCTCCGAGTAGCGGAAACCCTGTTGCCCGGAGGCTATCGCCTCTATGACCGGGAACAGACCTTAGCCAGAATTCAGCAGATTAAATCTGTTGCTGAGCAGAACCGCACTTTGGAAAACATCAGAGAAGAATTAGCAAAATCCATAGCTGGATGAGATAACGGAATTTGTAACTGCAGAGCGATAGATTTCTGCACGGTTGAAACCGTGCCTACAAATCCCATTATAGGCACAGATTCAATCTGTGCAAAATAAAAAGGGAAGCAAAGCTCTACAAAGTGATGATAATGAACAGATTAAAATTAATAAAAAGAAGAAATTTCTTAATAATGCTAATAAGTGCTTTAGTAGTGGTGCTATTAAGCGTATCTTATATTTATGCTGAATGGACTGCCTACAATGACTGTGGCGATGGCGGAAACACAGATTGGGATTCTGACGACCCCAATGTTACTAATTTCGGGGCTTTAGATAGTCCTTGGGGAAATTTAAAGAGATATTCTGATGGTTCAGATTCTGGTGTAAGTATTTCTTATTCTGGAAATCTTAATGAAGGGTATGGAGCTGAACATGATGGTGGGAGTGGCCGAACTCCACCAGTATATCCACCATCCGGAACAGATGCTTATAATGAATTTGGAACAAAAATCAATGTGACAGGTATCAGCTATTGTACTACAGGGAATTCTATGACAGTTTCATTCTCAGGGGTTTCAAGTAGTAAAAAATATACATTGGTAATTTTGGGTATGCGTGGGCAGTATAATAACAGATGGAGTTCCTACACCATTACAGGTGTTTCCAGTTATGAAAATAATAGTTCAACAGGTATTCCTGCTGGGGACAGAACTGGAAATACCACTGTCTATTGTGCGGGGGATAACTATGACAATGGTTATGTTGCCAAATGGACAAATGTTGTTCCGGAAAGCACAAGTATAACCCTTACTATTAAAGGTGTTGCTCATGGAGCTGATCCTGCAGATAAAGGTTACCTATCCGCTATAAAACTTGTGGAACAACTACTTGATGAGACCCGTATCAGTAACTATACCTCTGGCACACCTACTGTTCCTCCGACAACTGTTGATAAAGGTACTACAGAAAACTGTTTAGGCACATTTAGATTTAATGGAGCAGGAACAGTTTCTCAGATTACTATAACCGAATACGGAACCTGTGATGCAGCCAATGATTTAGAGAACGTAAAACTTTTCCAGGATGATGGCGATGGAGATTGGGAGCCAGGGATAGATACTATCCAGCTTGGTTCAACAACCACGTTTAGTGGAGCGTCTTCAACGGCTACATTCTCAGGGTTTAGTCTTGTTGCTTGTTCAACCTGTTATGTTCATGTCGTTCTGGATGTGAAAGACACTGCTCCAATTAAAGAAACAATAGGCGTAGAAATTTCTACCTCAACAGATGTTACTTCCACTAAGGATGTCACTGCTCCCTCTTGGCCAGTTCAATTAAGAACAGCGTTAATTGGTCCATTTATTACTGTGAGCAATTATACAGAAGGATATCCTATTGTCCCTCCTTCAAAAGTGTATCGGGGTACTACGAAGAACTGTCTTGGCACATTTAGATTTGATGGTTCGGGCACAATTTCAGTGATTACCATTACCGAATACGGCACCTGCGATGCGAATGGTGATTTAGAGAATGTAAAACTCTTTCAGGATGATGGCGATGGAAACTGGGAGTCAGGTGATGATACAACTCAGCTTGGCTCAACAACCACATTTAGTGGCTCATCTTCAACAGCAACTTTCTCAGGGTTAAATCTTACTGCTGGCGCTACTTGTTATGTTCATATAGTGTTGGATGTATTGTCAGATGCTACTACTGGTCAAACTGTGGGTATTGAACTTTACCAGGATGATATTGTCTGTACCTCCACTGCCACTGCATCAAGCTGGCCTGTTAAGTTAAGCACTTCAACCATTATTCTACAACAGGTAACTGTAAGCAAATACACTGGAGGAAGCCCGTCTGTGCCTCCAGGAACTGTATATAAACAAAGCACAGAAAATTGTCTGGGAACATTTAGATTTGATGGTTTAGGTACGATTTCCCAGATTACTATCATCGAATACGGCACCTGCGATGCAATTAATGATTTAGATAATGTAAAACTATTTAAAGATGATGGCGATGGCAACTGGGAGTCAGGTGATGATACAACTCAGCTTGACTCAACAACCAATTTTAATTCCAGTAAT
>WJOT01000104.1 GCA_009619095.1 Clostridia bacterium | reverse complement strand
ACAAAACAGGATGCAGCTTTTGGTATGGGCTCGGCGGGAGTGAACGAGGCAGAAATTTTCGTTCGTTTGGAAGATAAACTAAAGAGAAAACGTACTTCCAAAGAGATTATTGATGACATTCGAGCTCAACTTCCTCAGATAGAAGGAGCCAAATACGAATTTACGGATATGGCTCATGCGATACTTACAGGAGGGGGCGCTGGGGAGGCTTCTATTGAGCTTAAACTCTTTGGTAAAGACATGGAGATTCTCGAGGATGTTTCCGGAACTGTTATGACAGCGATGGGTAAGATTAAGGGAGTCTATGATTTGGGGAGTTCCCTGGAGAAGGGAAGACCAGAACTACAACTTATAATTGACCGTCACCGTGCATCCCGGTTGGGATTGACTGTCAGCCAAATTGCCTCTACATTGCAAATGGCGGTTCAGGGAAAGGTGGCTACGTTGTTTCGCCAGGCAGGCGAAGAAGTTAATATACGTGTCTCTCTTGACCAGAGAAGCAGAGGGAGTCTCAGAGAAATTGAGAATATAGTTCTCCCTTCTCCTCTGGGAATACTTGTCCGTTTGAAAGATGTTGCCGATATCCGGGAGGCTAAAGGACCGATAAAGCTGAATCGAGAAAACCAGAAAAGAGTGGTCTCTTTAACTGCTAATTTCAGTGGCCGACCCTTGTCCAGTGTTATGAGGGATATAGAGAATAAAATAAGTAGAATTGCTTTCCCCGAAGGCTACTTTATAGACTATGGAGGACAGGCTGAGAAGATGCGGGAGACATTTATCAGTTTGGGTCAGATACTTATTTTAGCCGTGCTTTTAGTTTTTATGATTATAGCAGCACAATTTGAGTCTTTTACCCAGCCATTGGTTATTATGTTTACTGTTCCCCTTGCTATAATCGGCGTTATTCTGAGTATTGTGATTAGCGGAAAGACTCTCTCCCTTCCTTCGGGTATAGGAGTGGTTGTCCTTGCTGGAATTATAGTAAATAATGGTATAGTTATGATTGATTACATTAATCAATTACGCAGGAAGGGAATGGAGAAAATGGAGGCAATCATCGAAGGGGCAGCGACCAGGTTACGTCCAATTATAATGACTGCTTCCACTACTATTCTGGCAATGCTTCCTCTGGCTCTTAGCCGTGCCGAAGGTTCAGCTGTGCGTTCGGTGGTAGCTGTGTCTATAATGGGTGGACTGCTTGTCGGTTCTATTCTCACGCTGATAGTTGTTCCTGCTCTTTATAGTCTGTTTGAAAAGCGATAAATTAGTAAATTGGTAGTGTAGGGGTTTATCCCCGCCCCGATAAATCGGGGCGCCCATAAAGAGCTACACTACCTTACGTCTATAAAGGGCTACACTACTCACAACTTTTTAGAGAAGAGCCATAATGATGTATTCATTAGAAGAAAGATTCAGAAAAAGTAAAATAGTAAGCTGGACAGGAATTTGGATAAATTTCTTCTTAGCTATATTTAAGATATTTGCCGGAATTTGGGGAAGAAGCCAGGCGATGCTTTCCGATGGTTTCCATTCTCTTTCCGATATCTTTGCTGGCATATTAACTTTAACCAGTGTAAAAATTTCTCAAAAGCCTGTTGATCAAGACCACCCCTATGGACACGGGAAAGCCGAATCAATAGCAGCACTTTGCATCAGTTTTATATTGTTGGGAATGTCCATAGTGCTCTCTTATCGTGCACTAAATGCTATTTTTTTAAAGATTAGGATTGTACCGGGGCTTTTGCCTCTATGGGCTGCTTTAATTTCCATTCTGGTCAAAGAATTATTATTCAGGTATACTTATTATATAGGCAAAAAATTCGACAATTTAGCCATTTTGGCTAGTGCCTCTGATCACCGTGCTGATGCGCTTACTTCCGTGGCAGCTCTAATAGGAATAGCAGGCGCCAGACTTGGTTACACTTTCCTCGATCCTCTGGCTGGCTTCGTTGTTGCCCTGTTCATTTTTAAGATAGGAATAGACATTCTTCGTCCCTCTTTGAGAGAACTAATGGACACTTCCCTTCCCGAAGATTTTATTGATGAAATTAAAAAACTCACACTGAGTATAGGGGAAGTAAAAAGAATTGATGATGTCAAAACACGTCGCCTGGGTTGGAGAAATTCAATCGATCTGAGTGTTCAAATCGACGCCGACCTATCTATAGAAGAAGGACATGGGATTTCCAATCAAATTGAGAAACTGCTACTTCAGAAGTTGAAAAATATTGGTAACATAATGATTCATATAAATCCAGGAACTGGAGATAGAGAAGAAAGGAATAGAAAGTTAGAAATTATCACCAGGATTTTACAAGAGCATTACCAGAAATTTGTAAATTTTCATGATTTATTTATAGTAAGAAAAGGAAGCGAAGAACAGGTTTATCTCCATCTTGTCCTGGCGAGGAAAATTAGCGTTGAGCAGGCTCATCGGGTATGCGACCACCTGGAAAGAGATATAAAAAGAGAACTCCCTAATTTTAAAGTGCTGATTCACGTAGAGCCCGCATAAGGAAAAGGTAAAATGGCAAAGATTAATAAATTACGCGAAACCTGGAAAACCAGAACGGGGATTATTCTTGCAGTTGCCGGGTCAGCAGTCGGGCTAGGAAATTTTTTACGTTTTCCCGTCCAGGCAGCACAGAACGGCGGTGGCGCATTTATGATACCATACTTTATCTCTTTTCTCCTCCTGGGGATTCCTTTAATGTGGATAGAGTGGACTGCTGGCAGATTCGGTGGAGGATTCGGCCATGGCACAGCCCCGGGTATTTTCCAATCGATGTGGCAGAAGAACCGTTTCATTAAATATTTTGGTGTAATTGGCATTTTTGGTCCTGTTCTCATTTTCATGTATTATACCTATGTTGAGTCGTGGTTATTGGGCTATGCGTTTTTTTCTATCACCGGGCGATACGCGCAGGCAACCACACAGCCAGCAATGCAATCGTTTCTACAAGGTTACCAGGGGTTGCAGACGAATGAGTATTTCCATGGTATTGGCTGGGCATACCTATTTTTCATAATCACATTTTCATTAAATGTGTTTGTAATTTACTATGGCATTCGTAGAGGGATAGAAAAATTATGTAACTGGGCAATGCCCATACTCCTAATTTGTGGAATTATCCTCGCTGTTCGTGTATTAAGCTTAGGAATACCTAATTTATTAAGACCTGATTGGAACTTAGTTAATGGACTGGGATTTCTGTGGAATCCAAATTTTGCCGCTTTAAAAAGCGCCAAGGTCTGGCTTGCTGCTGCTGGTCAGATATTTTTCACTCTCAGTGTGGGAATCGGCGTAATTCTTACTTATGCGAGTTATTTAACTAAAAAGGATGATGTTGCTCTTTCTGGATTAACCGCAGCGGCAACAAATGAATTTGCTGAAGTCATTTTGGGCGCAAGTATCGTTATTCCGGCAGCCTTTGTATTTTTTGGTCCTCGGGAAATTGTAAATATTGCTCAGAGTGGAGCCTTCAATTTAGGCTTCGTTACTATGCCCCTGATTTTTCAGAGGATTCCCCTGGGTGCAATCTTTGCTTTTCTGTGGTTTACACTTCTCTTTTTGGCCGGTGTCACCTCCAGCGTTTCTTTAGCCCAGCCGGTGATAAGCTTTTTGGAAGACGAGTTCGATATAACCAGGAAGAAATCAGCAACTATATTTGGAGTAGTTACATTTATTCTCTGCCAGCCAGCTATTTTTTTCCTGGGAAAAGGAGTGTTGAACGAACTCGATTTTTGGGGAGGGACATTTTGCCTGGTGCTATTTGCTACTGTTGAGACGATAGTGTTTGCCTGGATTTTTGGTATCGACCGCGCCTGGAAAGAGATTCATCACGGAGCAGATATTGTGATTCCCAAATTTTATAAGTTTATCATTAAGTATATTACTCCCCTATTTTTGCTTTTTATCCTCGGATTCTGGATAGTTAAGGAAGGATTGCCCATGATAGCAATGAAGAATGTTACTTCAGAGCAGTATCCATACGTTTTGTTCATAAGAGGTTTGATGCTAATAATATTTATAGTATTAGCAATGTCTGTAGCATATGCATGGAAGAAAAGAAAAATATTAATTAGGAAAGAAAAATGACAGGTTTGGGTTGGTTTTTTCTGATTTTTTCTTGGTCAGTCATAATTCTTCTTTTGATATTCTGTTTCTATCGTATTTTAAGAAAGAAATAGGTTCTTAAAGATAATTCAAAAAAAGTAATTAACCGCCCATCTTATAAATGTGGCGGTTTTTTATCTGGGTTGACAAAGAAATTTAAATGTGATATAAATAAGACGACAGATAACAGTCCCCGATGTTAATCGGGACGATGCGGCATAAATAATTAAGGGTGGATTCATGGGAGAACCTCTAAGGAGAGGGGGATAACAGTCCCGAGCTTGTCGAGGGACGCAAGGGGGTCCCGATTAACATCGGGGCCACTTGAGAGGCCCGATTGGAAATCGGGACGATGCGGCATAAATAATTAAGGGTGGATTAAGGGAAAAACCTCTCAAGATGAGGGGGTCGACAGTCCCGAGCTCAATCGGGATGATGCTGATAAATAATTAAGGGTGGATTAAGGGAGAAACCTCTCAAGAGGAGGGGGTCGACAGTCCCGATTTCCAACCAGGACGATACATGATAAATTAATTAGGGGAGGGTAAAGGGAGAGCCTCTAGGGAGAGGGGGATAACAGGACCCGATTTTAATCGGGGACGCAAGGGGGGAGAACTACGTTCTCCCACTTGAGAGTCCCGATTGGAAATCGGGACGATGCGCCCGTAGCTCAGCTGGATAGAGCGTCGGACTTCGAATCCGCAGGTCGTGCGTTCGAATCGCACCGGGCGTGCCAGATAAGCCAAGGCAATTTTGAATATATCTTTTTTTGGGCCATTAGCTCAACAGGTAGAGCAACTGCCTCTTAAGCAGGAGGTTGGAGGTTCGATTCCTCCATGGCCCACTTGCCGCGGTGGTGAAATTGGCAAACACGCTAGGCTTAGGACCTAGTCTCCAATTATATGGAGTTGAGAGTTCGAATCTCTCCCGCGGCACCAGGAAAGAGTTAAAATGGCTATAGAAAATTTAAAGGTAGAAATATCCAAGAAAAGCGAATGTGAGCTTGTTTTCAAAATCGAGATTCCTCAAGTAGAAATAGAAAAGGAAATAGAATTGACATACAACGAGATTCAAAAGGAAGCTGTTATACCCGGTTTCCGTAGAGGAAAGGCGCCGCCTGCTTTTTTGAGGGAGAAATTTAAGTCTCGTTGTCAGGAAACTGTTTTAGAATCGCTCGTCCCAGACGCATTATCTCAGGTGGTAAAAGAGAAAGGAATTGACCCTATTGCTCCGGCAGAGATTTCTGACCTTAAATTCGATTTTGCTAAGCGAGAACCAATATCTTTTCAGGCAACGGTTGAAGTGATACCTCGTTTTGAGCCACGGAATTATAAGAAACTTAAGATAAAAAAAGAGATAAAAGTCACGGGTGATTATGAAATAGGGGAAAGTCTGAAAGAACTGCAGAAAAGGAATGCCCAGCTTGTGGTCTCCGGGGATAACGTGGTAGATAGAAAAAGTTATGTAGTAATCGATTATCAAGGATTCGGTAACGGTAAACCCTTGAATGGGCTTCGAGGAGAAAATCAGTTGATAAGCATTGAAAGCCCTATTTTTCTCCGGGAGTTTTCTGAAGGATTGATTGGCATGGAAAGAGGCGGAGAGAAAAATGTTGAGGTGAATTTTCCGGATAATTATTTTAATAAGAAGTTGGCGGGGCATAAAGTTCTCTTTAAAGTAAAGGTTAAAGAGATTAAAAAAATGCAATTACCAGAAATTGACGATGCTTTTGCTCAGGGATTAGGAGCTAAATCTTTGAGAGAATTGAAAGAGAAATTGAGGGAAAATTTGATTAAGCTGGAGGAGCATAAAACAACAGAGGCAATGAGAGAACAGATTATTGACAGGCTAATTGAGAATAACCCTGTGGTGGTTCCTAATTCTCTAATCGAAAAACAGCTCGATTATCTAATCTTAAAGATGAAGACTTACCTTCAGAGTCGCGGGCTTGCTTCGAAAGATATCGGGGCGGATGAGGAAGTCCTGCGGAAGAAATATCGTAACCTTGCAGAAAAACAAGTCCGCAGCACTTTAATTTTTGCCAGGATAGCTGAGAAAGAGAATATCCAGGTTGATTCTAAGGAAATAGAGAAAGAAATAGAGGAGACAATAAAATCAACTAAAGAAAAAGAAGAAGAAATAAAAAGATACTTTTATGAAAACATAGACCAAATCACAAGCAAAATGAGAGAGAATAAAGTATTTGACTTTTTAATAGAAAATGCTAAAATTATAAAAGAGAAGAGGAAATAGATACAAAAAAGTTTCCTCTCCCCTTGGGGGAGAGGGTTAAGATGAGGGGGTAATGTATGAAGTTAAAAACTTTTGGGCAGTTGATTCCCATGGTGGTTGAGCAGTCACCGAGAGGAGAGAGAGCCTTTGATATTTATTCCCGTCTTTTGAGGGATAGGATTGTATTTTTGGGTACACCTTTAACAGATGAAGTCGCTAATGTGATTATCGCTGAATTGCTGTTTTTGGAGGCAGAAGATCCTGATAAAGACATTTCCTTATACATTAACTGTCCAGGAGGAATAGTAACTGCCGGTCTTGCGGTTTATGATACGATGCAATATGTTAAACCAAGTATCTCTTCGATATGTATGGGTCAGGCAGCCAGTATGGGAGCACTTCTTCTCGCAGCCGGGGCAAAGAAGAAGCGATTTGCCCTGCCCAATTCCCGCATAATGATACATCAACCTCTGGGAGGAGTGCAGGGTCAAGCAACTGATATCGGCATTCAAGCTAAGGAAATTATGCGTATGAAAGCCAAGATGAATGAGCTTATGGCAAAACATACGGGTCAACCTCTGGCGAAAATAGAGAAAGACACAGACCGCGATTTCTTTATGACAGCCGAAGAGGCAAAAGCCTATAGCCTGGTTGATGAAGTAATTGAGCAGAGAAAATAAAAGAGATGCTCGGAATTTGGTTTTGAATATTATAAATTTAAAAGATAGTTTGTTCATTGCTTGGTCGCGTAGGGGCGACCGCAATTTATCCCGATACATCGGGATGGTCGCCCAAAGGCTTGTCCCCGCCCCGATAAATCGGGGCACCCATAAAGGGCTACACTACCCATAATGGTTTTGGTAGTGTAGGGGCGATCCCGATGTATCGGGATGGTCGCCCGAAAAGGGTTTAATTATGGTTGAACTTATTGATAGAAAAGAATCTTTAAGCTGCGTTTTCTGTGGCAAAAATAAAAATGAAGTGAAAAAACTCATTGGCGGTCATGGAGTCTATATTTGTGATGAATGTATTCGGCTCTCTTACAATTTATTGAACAAAATTGCTATAGAGGAAGAAAAGAAAACCAGGAAAGTTCTACCCAAGCCATATGAAATTAAGGCTATACTGGATGAATATGTTATCGGGCAGGAGAGGGCTAAGAAGTTACTGGCGGTTGCCGTATATAATCATTATCAAAGGGTGGGCCTGGATTCTCTTTTACCGACTTCTCGACAAAGAGTTGCTGATGAAGTGGAATTGCAGAAGTCTAATATTCTATTGATTGGTCCCACAGGGACGGGAAAGACACTTTTGGCCCAGACTTTGGCTCGCTTGTTAGACGTTCCTTTCGCTATTGCTGATGCCACTGCATTGACGGAAGCTGGTTATGTTGGCGAGGATGTTGAGAATGTTGTTCTCAGGCTTCTGCAAAGCGCAAATTTCAATCGCCATCGAGCTGAAAGAGGCATTGTATATATAGATGAGATAGATAAGATTGCGCGCAAAGGAGATACCTTTTCGGTAACCCGTGATGTTTCTGGGGAAGGTGTCCAGCAGGCACTTCTGAAGATATTGGAGGGGACAATAGCTAATGTCCCTCCTATGGGGGGAAGGAAACATCCCCAGCAGGATTTTATCCCTGTGGATACGACTAATGTTCTATTTATCTGCGGTGGGACGTTTAATGGTTTGGAAAAGATAATTGAAAGTAGAATTGGGGAGAAAACTTTGGGGTTTGGTGCACCAATAAAAAGGAAAAAAGAAAAAAATCTTAACGAGATTCTCTCATACATAGAACCAGAGGACCTTCTTAAGTATGGATTAATTCCTGAATTCATTGGTAGACTTCCGGTGATTGCCACGATGGAGGAGTTAGATAAGGTTGCTCTGGTCAGGATTCTGATTGAGCCGAAAAATGCTCTAATTAGGCAATTTAAGAAAATATTCTCTCTCCAGAATGTAAAACTGACGGTGACCGGTGATGCCTTAGAGGAGATTGCCAGAAAAGCAATTAACAGGTCGAGCGGAGCTCGGGGGTTACGCACTATTATGGAAGATGTTATGTTAGATATAATGTACGATTTGCCTAACACAACCGACGTAGAAGAATGTATAATTAATGCTGAAGTTATAAATAAAGAGAAGGAGCCAGTGTTAGTACAAAAGAAAATAATACAAAAAGGGAGGCTGAATTGATTACACCAGAAAAGCCTAAGAAATCGATTGTCATACCTGATGTCTTACCCCTTCTGCCAGTAAGAGATGTGGTAATATTTCCTTATATGGTTCTTCCGTTAGCAGTAGGACGGTCTAAATCGATTAAGGCTTTAGAAGAAGCGATGGCCCGAGACCGCTTAATTTTCCTTGTGACTCAGAGAAAGATTCAAACCGAAAATCCGGGAAAGGAAGATCTCTACTCAATAGGGGTAGTGGCAGAGATTCTCCAGCTTTTAAAGATGCCTGATGGTACGATTAAGATCCTCGTCGAGGGAGTAGAGAGAGCAAAGATTACAGACTTTATTCCTCAACAGGGATTTATTCAGGTGAGGATTAAGAGGCATTTAGAAACATATGCTCCCAACCAGGAGCTCGAGGCTTTGATGCGTAATGTGATAACCTTATTTGAGAAATATGTGAAATTGAATCGCCGTATTCCCATAGAGACTATAATGTCAGTTTCAAACATCGACGATCCCAGCCGTTTAGCCGATATTATTGCATCTCATATCTCGATTAAAATACTTCAGGAGCAGCTTATTCTGGAAACATGGGACCCTAAAAAGAGGCTTACAGAGTTAGCCAAAATTTTGACCGCTGAGAATGATATTCTCTCTATCGAGAAGAAGATTCAGGTGCGGGTGCGTGACCAGATTGAAAAGACACAGAAGGAATACTATCTGCATGAGCAGATCAAGGCAATTAAAAAAGAACTGAAAGAAACAGATGACTACCAAAAAGAAGTAAATGCGCTGAGAGAGAAAGTCAGAAAATCTAAGGCACCTCCAGAGGTAGCAAAACAGGCAGAAAAAGAGATTTCTCGTCTGGAGAAAATGATGCCTTTCTCTCCAGAGGCGACAGTAATTAGGACATATCTGGACTGGATAATCAGAGTGCCCTGGGCTATCAGTACCAAAGACCAGCTGGATCTTAAAAGAGCTGAGAAGATTTTGGACGAAGACCATTATGGTTTGGATAAAGCCAAGCAAAGGATAGTGGAATATTTGGCTGTTTGTAAGTTAACAAAAAAGATGAAGGGACCAATTATCTGTTTTGTCGGTCCGCCGGGTACGGGCAAGACTTCTCTAGGCCGTTCGATTGCCCGTGCTTTGGGTCGCAAGTTCATTCGTATGTCATTGGGAGGGATACGCGATGAGGCTGAGATTCGTGGTCACCGCAGGACATATATTGGTGCTCTGCCCGGGAGGATAATTCAGTCACTAAGTAAAATAAAATCGAGAAACCCTGTGTTTCTACTCGATGAAGTAGATAAGATGGGTCAGGATTTTAGAGGCGATCCGGCAGCGGCTCTTTTAGAAGTTCTCGATCCCGAACAGAACAACACTTTTTCCGATCACTATTTAGAGGTGGAATTTGATTTATCCGATGTAATGTTTATTACCACTGCTAATACTCTGTACACAGTTCCGCCTTCTTTAGCTGATCGAATGGAGGTTATTAAGTTCCCCGGGTATACGAAAGAAGAGAAGATTAAGATTGCCCAAAAATTTCTCGTGCCAAAACAGGTCAAGGAAAATGGGTTAAGTTCGGACAAATTAGTTATATCGGAACGAGCCTTAAATTTGATAATCCGCGATTACACCCTGGAAGCAGGAGTAAGAAACCTGGAAAGAGAGATAGCAAATGTCTGTCGCAAGGTAGCCAAAGAGTTGGCCTCAGAAAAGGGCGGAAAAGCTGTAAAAATTACTGCAAAAAACCTTCACCGTTATTTGGGCATTCCCAGGTACCACAGGGAGAAACCGGGACAGAATGAAGTGGGCGTAGCCACGGGACTTGCCTGGACAGAAGTGGGGGGAGATATTCTTTCTATTGAAGTTTCAATTATGAAAGGTAAAGGCAGTCTCACCCTTACCGGGAAACTGGGAGAAGTAATGAGGGAATCTGCACAGGCAGCACTTTCTTATGTTAGGTCTAATGCTGGTAAGTTAGGTTTACCCCCGGATTTTTATAAGGATAAAGAAATTCACATTCACATCCCCGAGGGTGCGATTCCTAAAGACGGTCCATCAGCAGGGATTACTATGGCAATTGCTTTAACTTCAGCATTAAGCAATAGGCCAGTTAAGAAAGACGTGGCTATGACTGGAGAGATAACTCTAAGAGGGCGGATTTTATCCGTAGGTGGATTTAAAGAGAAGATGCTGGCAGCTCATAGGTCGGGAATAAAGACAGTTATCTTTCCCCGGGAAAATGAGAGAAACCTGAAAGAGATTCCCAAAGAAATCAAGAATAAATTGAAGTTCATACCGGTTAAGAACATAGATGAAGTATTGAGAATAGCTTTAGTTGCCAAGGGAAAGAGAAAAGCAAAGATAACCAGACGAAAAAAGTTGGGTCGTTTACCATTAGCCCAAAGGTTACCAAGACTACAAGCAAAAGAAAAAACAGAATGGGAAAACAAAAGAGAGAACTAGGAATCGAGAACTAAGATTTACCTTTTTAGAAATTTTGTTCTACTCCGGGAGATATTTCTAACGGGGTAAAGTAAAAACTATTTACTTTTGGGTAATCTTAGTTTAAGTTCTTAGTTCTTAATTTTTATCTAAGGAGCAGAAAAATGAAAAAGTATCTTTTAACGCCAGGTCCTACTCCTGTTCCGGAAAGAGTACTTTTAGCCTCAGCTCAGCCAATTATTCATCACCGCACTCCGGAATGCGGTCAGGTTCTTTCTGAAGATATAGAAGGATTGAAATACGTATTTCAAACAAAAAATGACCTTTTCATTTTTGCCGCTTCGGGAACCGGGGCGATGGAGGCCTGCGTGGTTAACCTCCTTTCTCCGCAAGACAAAGTTCTAATTGTTAACACTGGTGCATTTGGTAGAAGATGGGTAAATATTACTAAGTTATTTGGAATTGAACCAGAAGTTATTGAATATCCCTGGGGTAGAATAGCTAACCCTAAGGATGTAGAGAAGAAACTAAAGGAAATACCGGGAATTAAAGCTGTATTTACACAAAGCACAGAGACCTCAACCGGTGTGGTTAACGATATCCAGACAATTGGTAAGATAGTGGCAAAAACTGAGGCTGTCCTGGTGGTCGATGCGGTGAGTGGGCTAGGAGGGCAGGAGTTGAAGACTGATGAGTGGAATGTGGATGTGGTAGCTGGTGGCTCTCAGAAAGGGCTGATGCTCCCTCCAGGATTGGCTTTTGTCAGTATCAGCCAGAAGGCCTGGAAACTTGTAGAAAATTCTAAATTGCCGAAGTTTTACTGGGACTTTAAGGCATATAAGAAGTTTCTCGAGGAGAAAAAACAGACACCCTATACTTCGGCAGTAAGCTTGTTGTTGGGATTGCAGGAAGCTTTGAGAATGATAAAAGAAGAAGGGCTGGAGCAAATCTTACAACGCCATGCAATCCTGGCTTCTGCTACAAGAAAAGGAGTGGAGGCATTGGGTCTGGAGCTCTTCGCAGAAGCTCCCTGTAACGTGGTTACAGCAGTCAAAGTTCCGGAAGGAGTTGATGGGGTGCGGCTGGTTAAAATGATGCGTGACGAGTATGGAGTGGGAATTGCTGGTGGTCAAAGAGAATATAAAGGCAAAATTTTCCGCATCGCCCATCTGGGCTACATGGATAGATTTGATGTAATCATCGGGCTTTCGGCTCTGGAAATAGCATTAAGTAAATTAGGATGTAAAATCGAAGTAGGAAAAGGCATAGCTGCAGCAGAGAAAGAATTCCTGAAATGTAGTTAAGGATCTGTAGGGGTTCGATTTATCGAATCCGTGATTGGATGTAGCTGTCTGTCTCGATGAATCGGGACGAAGCTCTGCTTTATAAATGAATTGATTCACATAAGGAGGTTTCCGTGAAGGTATTGGTTAGCGACAAATTGGCGGAAGAAGGTATAGAGTTATTGAGGGAAAGCCCCGATATAACAGTTGATGTGAAACTCAAACTGGAATTGCAGGAGTTGCTAAAGCACATTGGCGAGTACGATGCTCTTCTTGTGCGCAGTGCAACTAAGGTGACAAAAGAGGTAATTGACGCAGCAAAGAATTTAAAAGTCATTGGAAGAGCAGGAGTGGGAGTGGACAATATCGATGTTGAAGCGGCAAGTAAAAGGGGCATCCTGGTAATGAATACGCCCGGTGGAAATACGATTTCTGCAGCAGAACATACAATGAGCATGCTCTTAGCATTATCCCGCTGTATTCCCCAGGCTAACATATCCCTGAAGAGTAAGCAGTGGGAAAAGAAAAAATTCTTGGGAACCGAAATTTTCAAAAAGACCCTGGGTATAGTCGGCCTGGGTAGAATCGGAGGTGAAGTTGCAAAAAGAGCACAGTCTTTCGGGATGGAGATAATAGCTTACGACCCTTATATTTCTAAGGCCCATGCGCGAGAGATTAGCGTTAAATTGGTTAGTTTTCCGGAACTTATTAAACAGGCAGACTACATAACAATTCATATTCCGTCAACTCCTGAAACTAAACACATAATTAATAAAGAAACTATCAATCAGATGAAGGAAGGGGTGAGGATTATAAATTGTGCTCGTGGGGGAATCATAGATGAAGCAGCCTTAGCAGAAGCAGTGAAGTCAGGTAAGGTTGGTGGGGCAGCTCTCGATGTTTTTGAGAAGGAACCACCTTTTGACAGTCCCGTTCTGGGTTTGGAGAATATAATTGTTACACCACATTTAGGAGCTTCAACCGAAGAGGCGCAGATTAATGTGGCAAGAGATATTGCTGTACAAGTTTTAGATTTCCTTAAGAAAGGCATTGTTCGCAATGCAGTCAATATGCCAGAATTAGACCCTGAGAAAATGAAAACTTTGGGTCCCTATATTAATCTTTGCGAGAAATTAGGAAGGTTACAGGCACAGATAAGTGAGGGAGGGTTTACTCAGATTGGAGTCCAATACTCAGGAGAGATTCTCCGTCACGAGATTGAGCCTTTAACCATTGCCCTGCTTAAGGGGCTTCTGGAGCCAGTTTTGGAAAGGGAAGTCAATTTTATCAACGCTCCTTTAATTGCTGAGGAGAGAGGGATTAAAGTTACCGAGTCTAAAGTGAGCAAAGTGGAAGATTTTGCCAACTTAATAGTAGTCCAGGCAGTGACAGAAAAAGGGGAGAATATAGTTGCCGGGACTCTTTTAGGGAAGAAGGAACCCCGTCTGGTAAGAATTGGCGAATTCGATTTGGACGTTATTCCTGAAGGGTATATGCTACTCTGTTCAAATTTGGACAAGCCGGGAGTAATTGGTAAAATAGGAACGATTTTGGGAAATAGAAAGATTAATATAGCCGGGATGCAGGTAGGAAGAAAAACAGTTGGCGGGAAAGCACTAACTATCATTAATGTAGACTGTGATATTTCAAAAGAGGTTTTAAAAGAGATAGAAGGGATATCCGAAATTGTCGAAGTAAAAATGGTAAACCTCTAACCCAGAGACAACCCCCTTACTCTAACCCTTTCCGCCATAGGAGTGTCCCGACAAGTCGGGACAAGAGTAAAGCTCTCGCTTTACACTCCATTATATACCCCTTACTCTCTCTCCTTTGGGGAGAGGAAGAAAAGGTGAGGGGCTTGTTGGTTATCAATCCGATGATTGATAAATAAATAAGGGAGGGTTAAGGGAGAACCTCTAAGGAGAGGGGGCCACTTGAGAGGATTTCACGGAGTGGAAGCCGATGAGCCGGTAGCTCAGCTAGGTAGAGCAGCGGCCTTTTAAGCCGTTGGTCGCGCGTTCGATTCGCGCTCGGCTCATAAAAAAGATAAACAAAAACTGCTAAATTTGAAAATAAGTTATTTCTCTCATTGCCAATAGTTTTATACGGTATTTTTAGGTATCAATATCTTATTTATCACAAAAAAGAAAGCAGTAGTCCCACAGAAAATTTCCTTACAGATATTCCATTATTATTTACTGTTATAATCTGGGCGGTTTTTTGTGGTGCAATAATTTTTTTCAAAATTCGGTAGTCGCTCCGATGAATCGGAGCGTTAGTAGTTCGTCCCCGTCGACTAGTGGTTAGGTCACCACTCTTTCAAGGTGGCAGCAGGGGTTCGAATCCCCTCGGGGACGCCAGAAATAAGGGCGGTTAGCTCAGCGGGAGAGCATCTCCCTTACAAGGAGGGGGTCGCAGGTTCAAATCCTGCACCGCCCACCAAATAAAGAATTCCTGTTCGGGGCCTAAGGAAAATTTGATACGGGGACGTAGTTCAGACTGGTTTAGAATGCCGGCCTGTCAAGCCGGAGATCGCGGGTTCAAATCCCGTCGTCCCCGCTTTTGATTTAGAAACTGAGGTCATTAATGAATATAATCAATGAACTTGTAAAAATTGCAAAATTAGACAAAGAAATTCTCGCTCTTATTTTGTTTGGTAGTATTACTCGTCAGGAAAATCTTAATGATTCAGATGTTGATATTTGCATAATTTTAAAATCCCGAGAGTATTCGGCTAAACATCTTTCTTATAAAAAACTAAAATATCTTAAAGAATTTAATCTAGACATACAGATTTTTCAACAATTGCCTATTTATATAAAAAAGAGGGTTATGAAAGAAGGCAAAATTTTATTTTGTAAAGATGAAGATGAGATGTATAAAATTGCTTTCAAAACGATGGAGGAATTTACAGATTTTGAACATATTTACCGCGATTATTTGAAGGAGGTAGCTCATGCTGGATAAGGAAAGAATTTTAAGTAAAATAGATGAACTTGATTCTTACGTGGGAGAGATTAGGCAAATATCTCCGAGAGATTTTAATGAATATCAGGATATCAAAATTAAACGGAGTTGCGAACGACTTCTTCAACTCGGGATTGAATGTATTATTGATATTTGTAAACTATTTGTTTCTGGTTTAAGATTGGGTTTACCTTCCGAAGAAAATGATTTGTTCAATAAAATGCTAAAGAAAGGTATTTTAACTAAAGAGATGGTTTCTATATTGAAAGAGATGAGAGGTTTCAGAAATATACTCATTCATGAATATGCTGCGATTGATGACGGATTGGTGTTTGAGGCAATTAAAAAAAGATTGGATGATTTTGAAAAATTCAAGAAAGAGGCATTAAAGTTTTTAAAATGAAAGGAAATTTGTCTGGATATTTCAAAATCCGATGCTCAACTAAGAAGATGTCTTGATACAACGCGTACACTTAAGGAATTTGGTTTTAAAGCGAGAATAATTTAAGGTAATAGGCCTTCACGATTCAAGACCTTACTCCATAATATATTGTTTCACAGGCAAGGGATTTGAAGGGTCGCTGTCCCTATTTAAGGAGGAGAAACAGAATGGAAGAGAAAGAAGTGGATTTGAGGGATTACATCAATATGGCAAAGAAAAGGTGGAAAATTATTTTAATTATTTTCTTAGTTTCTACAATAACCAGCGGAGTGGTGAGCTTCCTTTTGCCCAAGACTTATGAAGTTTCAGCATTAATCAGAATTGGGAGAATGAGAAACAAACTGTTGGAAGAACCTTCCACAGTTATAGAGATTTTTAACACAAGACCGATGTTGGAAAAAGTAGCAGAAGAACTTAATATTCCTCCTATACAAGAGAAATTGCAGGAACTGGCTTCAAAGATAAAGATAAAGGAAAAGGCTGAGCTTTTGGAGATAAAAGTAAAGGGAGAAACTCCAGAGGAAGCTCTGAAATTGGCGAATGGAGTGATTACAGTTCTTCTGAATAGGCACGAGCAGATTTTTGAACGGGCAAAAATGATTCTGGAGGAATATCTCGCTTCCGGTAAAGAGCGTCTGGTGGAGATGGAGAAAGAAATTGAAATGTTCCAGAGGAAAATAGACCAACTTGGAGCTACCGATTCGGATGCAAAAGCCATGCTCGCTCGAGGATATATGGATGCCTTGGAGAAAAGCCGTGTCAGGTATGAACAAGTTCAGGTAGAACTCAGAGAGAAAAAGATGGAGGAGTCCTATGGGACCGTTAGCACAGAGTTGGTAATTCCTCCTAGAACTCCTGAAAAGCCAATCGGACCTAAAAAGAAGCAGAATATCCTGATTGCTGGAATTTTGAGCCTGTTTATTGGATTTGTCTGTGCAGCTATAGTTGAATATTTTGAGAAATCCCCGACAATTTCTTAATTATTATCGACTTCCCTCTCCTCTAAGGGTTAGTGTGAAGGGTATATAATGGAGTGTAAAGCGAGAGCTTTACCCTTGTCCCGACAAGTCGGGACACTCCTACGGAGAGAGAGTTAGGGTGAGGGGGTTATTCATCTTTACTAAGGAAATCAAATGAAAGCTCTTATTTTGAGCGGTGGAAGAGGTACCCGCCTTCGTCCTATTACCCATACCAGTGCTAAACAGCTCCTGCCAGTAGCCAACAAACCCATCCTTTTCTATGGAATTGAAGCGGTAAAAGAAGCAGGAATCAAAGAAGTTGGCATTGTTGTTGGCGAAACGAAGCCCGAGATAAAAAAAGCTGTTGGCACAGGAAAGAAATGGGGAATTAATATCACCTATATTGAGCAAGAAAAGCCCCTGGGATTGGCACATGCAGTAAAGATTTCTCAGGATTTTATAAGAGATGACAACTTTGTTATGTATCTGGGAGATAATCTAATCAAGGATGGCATTACCTCCTTAGTAAAAGAGTTTGAGAAAACGAAACCCAATGCCCAGATTCTACTGGCTCGTGTTCCCCATCCTGAACAGTTCGGCGTGGTTGAATTGAAAGGTAAAAAAGTTCTACGGCTGGTAGAGAAGCCAAAGAGACCAAAGAGTGATCTGGCTCTGGTCGGTGTTTATATGTTTGATAAGAATATCTTTAAAGCTGTGAATAATATTAAACCTTCCTGGCGCAACGAATTAGAGATTACAGATGCCATCCAGTATCTTATTGCCCACAATTTTACTGTCCGTCCACATATCATCACTGGTTGGTGGAAAGATACAGGAAAGTTAGAAGATATACTGGAGGCTAACAGGATTCTTCTGGACGATTTAAAGACCCATGTGAAAGGCAAAGTAGATAAGGAATCGGAATTATTCGGAAAAGTAAGGATTGATAAGGGAGCCGAGATTAGAAAAAGCGTTATCAGAGGACCGGTAATTATTGGAGAGAATAGCAGAATAGTTAACTCCTACATTGGACCTTTCACCTCAGTATACTTTAAGGTAACTATTGAAAATAGCGAAATCGAACACAGCATTATTCTTGAGAATAGTAAAATCAGCGATATTAGAAGAATTGAGGACAGCTTAGTAGGGCAAAATGTTGAAATATTGAAGTCGAAAGCAAAACCATCTGCTTATAGGATTATGGTAGGCGACTCCAGCCGCGTGGAAGTCACATAGGGACTAGGTTTTTTTGGAGTCCTCCCGAAAGGGAGGGGAAGACCCCCGATTTCATCGGGGGACTCCAGAGTTTTTGGAGTAGAGAAACTTGTTTCGCGTTAACGCACCGCAAGCGGTGCTACTCCAATTATTTGGAATCCTCCCGAAAGGGAGGTCATAGAGGAGGAGTTGTGATTGAAGGATTGGAAATAAAGAAATTGGATGTTCACGAAGACGAGAGAGGGTCTCTCTTTGAGATTCTCCGGTCGGATGAACCAATGTTTATGAAGTTTGGACAGGTCTACATAAGCAAAGGTAAACCTGGTTGGGTCAAAGGATGGCACTACCATAAGAAACAATGGGACCATTTTTGTGTGATTAAGGGTAGGGCGCGAATCGTCCTTTTCGATAATCGGCACGACTCGAAAACATTTGGAGAAATTGGAGAATACGAGGTGGGAGGAAATAATTTGATGGTTCTGAAAATTCCTCCCTTTGTAGTTCATGGATTTGAGTGCCTTGGTGAAGAAGATTGCTGGCTTCTGAATGTTCCCGACCAGGTATATAATCGAGAGAACCCGGATGAATATAGAATTCCTTTAAACGACCCTTCCATCCCTTATGAACGGTGGAAAACCAGAAAAGGTTGGTAAAAAACATGCGTTTACTGGTGACCGGAGGAGCAGGTTTTATTGGGTCTAACTTTATTAGATACATTATAAAAAAATATCCCCAATATAAAGTTATCAATTTAGATAAACTTACCTATGCAGGCAATTTAGACAATCTGAAAGATATAGAAAATAATTCCAATTATACCTTTGTTAAAGGAGATATTTGTGATAGAAAAATTGTCGATGAGCTATCAAAAGATGTTGAAGCAATAGTAAACTTTGCAGCTCAATCACATGTAGACAGGTCGATAATTAATGCTTCAGGCTTTATTAAGACGAACATAGACGGAACATATAACCTGCTGGAAGCAGCTAAAAGATATAATATTTCCCGGTTTGTGCAGATAAGTACTGATGAATGCTACGGTTCAATTGAGAAGGGCTCATTTAAAGAGACGAATTCTTTGAGACCAAGCAGTCCATACGCTGCTTCTAAAGCTGCAGCCGATATGGCCGTTCATTCATATCGAATTACCTTCAATTTACCAACCATTGTGGCTCGTAGTTCCAACAACTTTGGCCCCTACCAGTATCCCGAAAAGATAATCCCCTTATTTATAACAAATGCCCTGGAAGATAAACCACTTCCCCTTTATGGCGATGGAATGAATGTAAGAGATTGGCTTTATGTTATAGACAACTGTGAGGCAATCGATTTGATTCTACATAAAGGTAAAGAAGGAGAAATCTACAATATCGGCGGCGGTAAGGAGTTAAGAAATATTGACCTGACCAGAATGGTGTTAAAGGTACTGGGAAAACCGGAAAGCCTTATTCAGCCAGTAAAAGATAGACCGGGTCATGACAGAAGATATTCTCTCGATTGTTCAAAAATCGAAAGGGAACTGGGTTGGACTCCTGGCTTTGATTTTGAGAAGGCTTTGCAAGAGACAGTAAAATGGTACGTGGATAACCAGTGGTGGTGGAAGAAGCTAAAAGCTAAAAGCTAAAAGCTAAAAGCTAAAAGCTAAAAGCGAGAGTTAGTATGCGCATTCTTATTACCGGTGCTTGTGGAATGCTGGGAAGAGATTTAGTGGAGGTTCTTTCTGAGGGTCAGGAATTATATCTTTTAGATAAGGAGACATTTCCACCATCCCTGAGTTCCCGGTTTTCCACTCTTACCCTTGACATCACTGACAACGCGAAAACTTATAGAGAAGTCACCAGGATAAACCCGGATATAGTTATCCATGCTGCTGCTTATACTGATGTAGATGGGTGCGAAACGAATAGGGATTTAGCATTTAGAATCAATGCTTTAGGGACACGCAATATTGCTCTTGCCTGCCAGAGATTCGATATCGAGCTACTCTACATCAGCACAGATTTTGTGTTTAATGGAGAGAAAGGCGAGCCATATTTAGAGTTTGATAAACCAGACCCTCAAAGCGTCTATGCTAAATCAAAATACTGGGGAGAGTTGTATGTTAACTCTCTTTTGAATAGATTTTATATAGTTCGCAGTTCCTGGCTTTTTGGAAAAAACGGGAAAAATTTTGTAGATACAATCTTAAAACTGGCAAAACAGAAAAAAGAGATAGAAGTTGTAAATGACCAGATAAGTTCACCGACTTATACAAAAGACCTCGCCCGAGCCATTGCCCAGCTTATAGGAACAGAGGGCAAAGATTCCAGCACCAGGGCAAGTCTATATGGAATTTGGCATATTACAAATAGTGGACAATGTTCCTGGTATGAATTTGCAACAGAGATTCTCCAGGACTCGAATGTCCGTGTGAAACCTATTACTTCTGAGGAGCTAAATAGACCGGCAAGACGTCCTAAGTTTTCCGTTCTGGAGAACGGTGTATGGAAACTCCAGGGCTGGAAGTCGCTAAGGCACTGGAAGGAAGCTTTAAAAGATTATCTAAAAGAAATTGGGTAGCGATTATAAGGAGTAGCTCCGATTCATCGGAGCGTCTTAGGAGTAGCAGAACTTGCTCTGCGTTATTAACGCGAAACAAGTTTCGCTACTCCAAAAGATTCTGGAGTCCTTGCGAATCGCGTAGGGGCGACCCTTGTGGTCGCCCGATTCTCAAAACCATGGAGGGACGGGCCCAAGCCTCTCTATACGTCTATCATATTCTTAAGACAGGAGAAAAATAGGATGGTTAAATTGTCCAAAAAGAAAAAAATTAAGAAGAAGAGAAAAGGCAAAAAGGTGAGCATAATCGGAACCGGCCATGTGGGACTGGTTACCGGAGCTTGCCTGGCAGAATTGGGAAATAGAGTGATTTGCGTGGACAACAATGAAGAGAAAATAGCCAGCTTGAACAGGGGAGAGATACCCATATACGAGCCTGGCTTGGAAGAACTTGTAAAGAGAAATATCCGTGCTGGCAGGCTTTCTTTTACTACGAATATCAAGGAAGGAGTTAACAATTCAGAAATTATCTTTATTGCTGTTAACACCCCTCCCAAACCGGATGGAGAAGCAGACCTCTGTTTTATTGAAGCTGTCTCCCGGGAAGTAGCTCAAACAATGAAGGGTTACAAGATAATAGTGGAGAAAAGCACAGTGCCAGTAGAGACAGGGAAGTGGATTTCCCGCACAGTAAAATTGAATAATAAGAAAAGTATCAATTTTGACATTGTTTCCAATCCCGAATTTCTACGTGAAGGCTCGGCAGTGTATGATACTATGCATCCCGACCGTATCGTCTTGGGAGTAGGATCTAAGAAAGCAGAAAGGATTATGAGAGAACTATACCAGCCTCTCGATGCTCCAATCATCGTTACAGATATTGAGAGTGCAGAGATAATCAAACATGCCTCCAATTCATTCTTAGCAATGAAGATTTCCTACATAAACTCTATTGCCAATATTTGCGAAAAGGCAGGTGCCGATATAAAGAAAGTTGCTGAGGGGATACCCTGCGACAAAAGGATTGGACGGGATTTTCTCAATGCCGGGGTCGGTTTTGGTGGAGCCTGTTTACCTAAAGATTTGCAGGCATTTGTAGGAATTACACAGAGGTTAGGTTATGACTTCGAGCTCCTCAAGGTTGTGGAAAAGATAAACCGCCAGCAGAGAGAGCTTCTGGTAAGTAAAGTTAGAGATGTAGTATGGAATATAAAAGATAAGACAATCGGGATATTAGGACTTGCTTTCAAGCCCAATACCGATGATATGAGAAATGCTCCTTCAATTGAGATAATTCAAATGCTCCAGAAAGAAGAGGCAAAAATTAAAGCTTACGATCCAGTAGCAATTCCAGTTGCCAGGGGAATCCTGAAAGAAGTTACCTATTGTAAAGATTCATACGACACTGCAAATGGATGTGATGCCCTGGTAATTCTCACCGAATGGGAAGAGTTTAAAAGACTCGACCTTAAGAAGATTAAGAGATTGATGAAAGCTCCCATTATAGTTGATGGAAGGAACATCTTCGAGCCTGAAAAGATGAAACGCCTGGGCTTTATCTATAAAAGCATCGGCCGTTCCACGTAAAGGTGACACGCAGAATATATTTGTAGGCACAAATTTCCCGATTGAAAATCGGGATGCAAAATGTATTTGTAGGCACAAATTCAATCTGTGCATCTAATCTAAAAATTGTAGGGGTTCAATTCATTGAACCCGCTCCATTGTCCGAAAAAGTAGCCTGTCCCCTTTTTCTCAGGAAAAAAGGCTGGCAAATCTCACAAACAATGCTATTTTTATTAAAAAAGGTTTAATAAATATAGTGTTAAAATAGGTCATGTCGTATAAATAATGTATTGCAATTTAGTTATAACTAAAGTATAATACATAATACTGAGAAAAAAATGTATACTTCTTTACAATTAAGAGAAGTCTTTCATCTGGAATTTTTAAGATGGTTTGGCAAGAGGGTTAGAACAAATTATTACGCCCTTAAAGGAGGGGTAAATTTACGTTTTTTCTTTAATAATTTTCGTTACTCAGAAGATATGGATTTAGATATTCATACCATAAAAGTAGAGGAGTTACGCGATGTGGTTATGAAGACACTACAATCTGTATCTTTTCAAGATAGCCTTAAATCATTTGGAATTGAAAGAGTTATTTCCCCTGACATTAAGAAGGCAAAACAAACCCAGACAACACAAAGATTTAAAATTCATTTAATTACCTCTGCAAATGAAGACCTTTTTACTAAGGTTGAATTTTCGCGCAGAGGATTCAAAGGAAATAGTGTTGCCGAGCCTGTATCAGTTTCCATTTTACGTTCATACAAATTGTCTCCTCTGATAGTTTCCCATTATGATATTCTATCTACAATAGTTCAGAAGATAGAAGCTCTTTCTACAAGAGTTGTAATCCAAGCAAGAGACATTTTTGATTTGTATACTTTGAGTTCTCAATATGTTCCTCGCAAGACAAAAGAAATTAAAATAAATAGTGCTAAATTGACAAAAGCGTATGAAAATGTGTTTGAGATGAGTTTTGAGCAATTTCGGGATACAGTGATTTCTTATTTGTCATCCGAAGATCAAGCTATGTATAATTCATCCTCTTTATGGGATGAAGTCAAACTAAAAGTAGCTAATTTTATTGAGGAAATCCGAAAAACATATGTCTAGACTATCCATTTTGCGATTTATTAAGCAATTGCATCAACCTGTGTTTACAACAAGCGCATTGTCTTCTCTCTCAGGGAAATCTTTATCCACCACAACCCAGGCACTCAATTTTCTCCAAAGGGAAGGAGTGGTCTTTAAAGTATACCGTGGCATTTGGGCTGAAGTCAGTAAAGAACGCTTAAGTGCTTATAGCGTGATTCCTTTTCTACTTCCCGGACATCGAGCGTATGTTTCTTTTATAAGTGCATTGCATTTGTATGGCATAGTTGAGCAGATTCCTCAGGTAATTACTCTTGCCTCAACTGCTCATACAAAGATAATTCAAACGAAAATAGGAACCTTTTCTGTTCACCGTATAGCACCCTCATTTTTTGATGGATTTATTTGGTATAAGGAAACGGGGAGTTTCCTGATAGCGAAGCCAGAGAAAGCATTAGTTGATAGTTTATACCTTTCCGCACGTAAGAAAAAACAATTTAGTTACTTTCCTGAGTTGTATTTTCCTAAATCGTTTAGTTTCAAGAAAGCAAAAGAATGGGTAAGAAAAATACCCAATTCTAAGATTAGTTCTTGTGTTCAGAAAAGGTTAGATACAATTTTGCAAAAAAGGGGACAGGCTACTTTTTGATGAGGGGAGTCAGCTAATGCCAAACAGAAGGTCATCAAGAAATATTCCTGCAATATAGCAGAGGGAATTCTTTGTAGGCACAATTTTCCCGATTGAAAATCGGGATGCAGAGCATCTTTGCTTGGTTTCAATTCTGTGGTTAGGAGGGAAAATGAGAATAGTAGTAACAGGCGGCGCTGGATTTTTAGGCTCGCACTTATGCGATTTCTTGATAAATGAAGGACATAGCG
This sequence comes from Clostridia bacterium, assembly GCA_009619095.1. Lineage (GTDB taxonomy): Bacteria > UBA6262 > WVXT01 > WVXT01 > WVXT01 > WVXT01. Next base: position 21,449 of record WJOT01000104.1, on the reverse strand, counting down.
TAATTTGCATAGATAACTTAATAACCGGAAATACTGACAACATCACCCATCTCATGGGAAATGAGAAGTTTAAGTTTATCCACCATGATGTGACAGAGTATATCTTCATTGAAGGCAAACTTGATGCAATACTACATTTCGCCTCTCCTGCCAGCCCGATAGACTATCAAGAACTACCCATCCAGACCTTGAAGGTAGGTTCCTTAGGGACACACAAAGCGCTTGGACTGGCAAAGGAGAAGAAAGCAAAATTTTTGTTAGCCTCTTCATCGGAAGTCTATGGAGACCCTCTGGTTAGCCCCCAGAAGGAAGATTACTGGGGCAATGTTAATTCCGTTGGTCCTCGAGGCGTGTACGATGAGTCTAAACGTTTTGCTGAAGCGATGGTTATGGCTTACCACTATTATCACAAAATTGACACAAAGATTGCCAGAATCTTTAACACTTATGGTCCCAGAATGAGGAAAAAAGACGGTCGTGTCGTTCCCACGTTTATTAACCAGGCTTTAGAAGGGAAACCTCTTACCGTATTCGGTGATGGCGCACAGACCAGGAGTTTCTGTTACGTTTCAGATATGGTTCAAGGCATCTATAAGTTTCTCCTTTCCAATATCAATGAGCCCATTAACTTAGGGAATCCTCAAGAAATGACCGTTAATGATTTTGCAGAATTCATCCTAAAGTTAACAAAGAGTAAAAGCAAAATAGTTCATAAACCCCTTCCTGTAGACGACCCCAAAATTAGGCGACCAGATATAACCAAAGCAAAAAAACTGTTGAATTGGTCTCCCAGAGTTCCCCTGGAAGAAGGCCTCCAGAAAACAATAGAATATTTCAAAAAAACTCTGTAGGGGTTCGATTCATCGAACCCGTAATTAAATGTAGGATTTGTAGGCACAAATTTCCCGATTGAAAATCGGGATGCACAATGTATTTGTAGGCACGGTTTCAACCGTGCAGAAATGGTTTTGTAGGCACAATTTCAAATTGTGCAGAATGTAGCTGCAGAGCGAAGCTCTGCGTTATAAATGAAATCAATAATCATAATCCCCACATACAACGAGAAGGAAAATATTGAAAGACTAATAGAAGAAATACGGAAATTAAACAAGGACTTCCATGTCTTAATCATTGATGATAATTCCCCCGATAACACAGGTAGAATAGCTGATGGGTTAGCAAAGAAGTATCCAGAAGTATCTGTAATCCATCGCCCAGGCAAACTTGGTCTGGGAACAGCTTACATTACCGGATTCAAGTACGCTCTGGAGAATAATTATGACCTCGTATTTACGATGGATGCTGACTTTTCCCATCAGCCGAAATATCTAATCGACCTTCTGGAAGAAGCAAAAGAATATGGTCTGGTAATTGGCTCTCGATATATCAAGGATGGTGGAATTCAAAATTGGCCTCTCCATAGGCTCATCCTCAGTCAAGGAGCCAATATTTATGTAAGGATGGTAACTGGGCTTCCGATTTTCGATTCCACAGGCGGATTTAACTGTTATCGGAGGAAAGTTCTGGAAAAGATAGACCTGGATAAAATTATTTCTGATGGATACGCATTTCAAATAGAAATGAAGTACAGATTGTGGAAAAAGGGATTTTCCCTCAAAGAAGTTCCTGTCACTTTTATTGACCGCACCCACGGCACATCTAAAATTTCAAAAAGAATCATTTTTCAAGCCTTCTTTTTAGTCTGGAAACTTCGCCTAAGTTTAATCAACTGACTATTTCTGTAGGGGCTCAATTCATTGAGCCCTCGGGTTGGATAAAACCGACCTCTAAAATTTACTTGACAAAAATACCAGCAATTCTGTATAATGTTCAAAAAATGAACGATTGCCACACAATTAAATGGAACAGGATAAATTAAAAGCACTGGAAATGTTTTTCAATAAACAGAAGGTACTATTAGCCTATCTATTTGGCTCTCAGGTCAGTAGTCGCACCGGACCGATTAGCGATTACGATATAGCCGTTTTACTTCCACAAAAATCCCCTCTGGCATACAAATATCAGCTGACCCACCAAATATGCGAGTTATTAAATACTTCGCAAGTTGATCTGGTCATCTTAAATAAGGCACCAGTAGAGCTCCAATACAATGTTATTAGCTCAGGAAAGATAATTTTTGCCAAAGACAAATACACAAAAGTTGAATTTGAAGCCGATACTTTAAGCCGATATTTCGATTATCTTCCGATTTTAAGAAAACAACGCGAAGACATAATAAAAGGAGGGAATTATGCCACCAGAGTTCAGCGGAGTAGAGAGGCGCTTAGAAAAACTGAGAAGTTGCTTAAGCGACTTAGAAGCTCTTAAAGAAAAGACACAAAAAGAACTTGTTGAGGATTCTAATCTACGGGCGATTGTAGAGCGAAATTTAGAGCTTGCTTGTCAATGTTGCATAGATATTGCTAACAGGATTATTTCTGTTGAAGATATTGAGAAACCGACTGACTATTATAGTGCCATTATTAAACTCGGAGAGTCAAATATTATTCCACTCGACTTTGCCAAGAGTTTTGCCTCAGTCGCTGGTCTTCGCAATATTCTTGTCCATGGATATTTAGAAATTGACTGGGGTGAAATTTATCAGTGGCTGCAAAGGCTTGATGATTTTCATAAATTTGTTGACCATATTCAAAAATATTTAGCAAATAAATGAGATGTAAAAGAAATTTTAAGATTCCACTTATTTCCATCGACCATCTTATCCAGCTAAAAAGGAAATCTAAAAGGAAACAGGATCTGGCTGATGTCGAAGCTCTAAAGATATTAAAGAAGATAATAAAGAAAAGCAAATGAAAAGAGATTACGGAAGAAAAGTAGATAAGAAAAACAAGACAGGATTTTATTATTGCCTAAGTGAGGAGACTATACGGAAATATATGTCCTTGCCAGCAGCAATGAAACTAAAATGGTTAGAAGAAGCCAATCGATTTACCCGCAAAGCATTAACCTCTAAGACTCGCAGAATCTGGCAGCAATTCCGGCGAGGCGAGATATAGGGAAAAGTATAGGTGGAGGATCCGATGCCCGAGAGAACAGAAGATTACGAATTCAAAATTATAGATGAAATTGGCAAAGACCTGAATACCACTCAGAGAAGAATCTCCCACCAAATTGGACTATCTCTGGGAATGACAAACTTGATTATGAAAAGGCTTATTGCAAAAGGTTATGTGAAGGTAAAAGGATTAGATCGAAGAAGAGTCCAGTATATTCTCACACCCCGGGGGTTTGCAGAGAAAGTAAAAAAGACCCACCGTTACTTATTGAGAAGTATAGACACTTTGAAAAAAGTAAAAGAGAAAATTCAAGATACTGTTTTAGAATACTACGAGAAAGGGGAGAGAAACTTTACCATTCTTGGTAAAGGGGAACTTGCTGATATAGTGGAAATATCCTTACGGGATATGGAAAAAAAGGACCTACAATATTCCAGAGCAAGAACTCCAGAAGAAATTAACAGTAAAGGTTCAATTATCCTTTTAGCTGACAGAAATATCCAGAAGAGAAATAATCGTTACCTTAATATTTTAGAAGCCATTTCCGGAAAAATCGGTGTCTGACACCAAAACTAAAATCAATTTGTAGGCACAGATTCAATCTGTGCATCTCAATCTCTAAAAATTGCAAAGGTTCAATTCATTGAGTCCGCTACATTGTTTGTCATGGTTCAATTTAAATATTGGCGGAAATAGTAACCGCGGGCAGTGGAGGAATATTTTAAAATATCTCTAAAGGAGGGAACAAGAAAAAGTACCCGTCCCCCTTTTAGTCTTCGAGCAAGGAGAAAAAGATGAAAAAAGCATTAATTACTGGAATTACAGGGCAGGATGGAAGCTATTTAGCCGAGTTTCTATTAAATAAAGATTATGAAGTTCATGGAATAATAAGGAGGGCGAGTACCTTTAATACGTCAAGGATTGACCACATTTATGTAGATCCGCATAAGCCAAAAGCAAGACTATTTCTCCATTATGGCGATCTCTCGGATGCTGAACAAATTTCAAATATCGTATATAATATAAAGCCAGACGAAATTTATCATTTAGGAGCACAAAGTCATGTGCGGGTGAGTTTCGATATTCCTGAATATACGGGAAATACCACCGCATTGGGCACTGTAAGACTTCTGGAGGCAGTGAGAAGAAGTGGAAATAATTCAAAATTTTACCAAGCTTCCAGCAGTGAGATGTTTGGAATCTCTTCATTTCCTCAGAGTGAAGATACACCTTTTTGCCCACGTAGCCCTTATGCTTGTGCTAAGGTTTATGCCTTTTGGATGGTTAAGAATTATCGGGATGGTTATAAAATTTTCGCTTCTAATGGAATTCTTTTTAATCACGAATCTCCAAGACGTGGGGAGACATTTGTAACCCGAAAAATTACCAGAGGCATTTCTCTAATTCTCGCCAAGAAGCAGGATTGTATCTATTTAGGGAATTTAGAAGCCAAGAGAGATTGGGGGTATGCTCCTGAATATGTGGAAGCAATGTGGGAGATTTTGCAACAAGACAATCCTGATGATTATGTATTAGGCACAGGCCAATCGCATTCAGTGAAAGAATTTCTTCAAGAAGCCTTTTCCTATGTTGGTCTTGATTGGGAGAAATATGTAAAGATTGACTCTCGATATCTTAGACCTACAGAAGTTGAAAATATAGTTGCTGATATAAGGAAAGCTCAAAACCAACTAAATTGGCAGCCAAAGATAGGATTTAAGGACCTGGTTAAGATAATGGTTGATGCTGATATGCGCAAATTAGGACTTAAGCCTATTGGCGAAGGAGATAAGATTATAAAAGAAAAATTTCCTGATAGATGGTGGGGGGTGGATTAATGAATTTTTGGGAAGGGAAAAAAGTGACAGTTACCGGAGGCGCAGGATTCCTGGGCTCATATATAGTGGAAAAGCTACAGCAAAAAAAAGCAAAGGTTTTTATTCCTAAGATTGAAGGCTATGATTTGAGAAAGATTGAAAACATAAAAAGGATGTTTGATGATTTTCTTCCAGAGATAGTCATTCATTTAGCCGCAGTTGTTGGTGGAATTGGGGCAAATCGCCAGAACCCAGGGAAATTCTTTTATGATAATATAATAATGGGAGTTCAACTTATAGAAGAAGCAAGAACGAGAAAGGTTTCTAAATTTGTAAATATTGGTACGATCTGCTCCTATCCTAAATTTACTCCAGTCCCATTCAAAGAAGAGGATTTATGGAATGGTTATCCTGAAGAGACAAATGCTCCCTACGGATTGGCAAAGAAGATGCTAATTGTCCAATCACAAGCCTATCGCAAGCAATATGGATTCAACTCAATAAATTTACTTCAAGTGAATCTTTATGGACCCAGAGATAATTTTAATCCGCAGACTTCTCATGTAATTCCTGCTTTAATTAAAAAATGTTTTGACGCTCAAACTAAGGGACTGTCCCCGCAGGGGACTGTCCCTGAGATCACAGTCTGGGGAACGGGGAAGCCAACCAGAGAGTTTCTCTATGTGGAAGATGCCACTGAAGGAATCCTTTTAGCTACAGAGAAATATAATAAACCAAATCCAGTTAATCTTGGTGCCGGGTTTGAAATTTCAATAAAAGATTTAGTTGGACTAATCGCTAAATTAACAGGGTTTGAAGGAAAAATTGTCTGGGATACTACAAAACCAGATGGACAGCCGAGAAGATGCCTTGACACCTTAAAGGCATATAAAGAATTTGGCTTTAAAGCCAAAACGCCTTTTGAAGAAGGTTTAAAGCGGACTATTGAATGGTATAAATTAAACAAATACTAAAATGAATAAAAGGAAAGATGTAGATAGGGCGTTGTATATTGCACAAAAAAATGCGCGGGTAGCTTGAAAAGGTTTTGGATTGAAAGGAAAATGGTCGCTGTCACTACTTACAAGGCTTTATCCAGGCTGTGACCGAGCGATTCGATCTGTGGCGAAAGCCCAATTCGATTCTTCAGCATCTATGGGCTATCATTTAAGACGCTATGTATATATGCCAAAAATCATTCATAAATTCCTCGTCAATTTCAAAAATTAGGTAGTCACTATGTCAAAAGAAACTAATGTAAGATTTTGGAAGAATTTGATTAAAAGTGGTAAATCGAAAAATCGCGCTAAAATTAATTTCTTTATAAATTGGCAACTACTTCTATTTATCAAACAGTTAATGCCAAGTAGACTTAGAACAATTTATCGGTATATTATACATCCAAGCATAATATGGTGGTATTTTTTACATCCAAAGATAGACAGGTATTCGTATTATGACCATCCTGAACCAGAATTAGTTTTTGCAGCGCTTAAGGTCAATGAGTTACCAGTAACTGAACTTGTTGCATCAGATTATTTATTTGGTTTCCAGGAGTATCTCCAACGTAATCGTAACCTCTATATGAACATGGGTTATTTCGATTTATTCGTTGAAAATGGATATTTCCCTGAGAAGGCATTAGAACATTATCTAAGCTTAGAATTGCTGGAAGTATGTAATGGAGATATAGTGTTAGACGTTGGGGCATGGGGGTCGCCTTTCGCAGTTATTGCGGAGAGAATAGGATGTAATGCTTTTTCACAAGATTTGATATTTGAGAATGGTGTTCACGGCAAGAAAATTGGAAGCGATGTTCGAGCCATTCCTATGCCCGATGCCAGTTTTACTAAAATTGTTGCTCACTGTGCCATTGATAATTTTGAGGGAGATGCAGACAGTGAGTTTATAAGAGAAGCATGGAGACTGTTAAAACCAGGGGGAATGCTGCTTATCATTCCATTACATATGGCCACACGTTTTGAAAATATAATTGATCCATTTGAGAAAGATGTTGAAACAGACACTGAAGCAATTAAAGTGTATAAACCAATGTGTGGGTTTAGATTTGGAAGGCATTATGATGTTAACCATTTGCAAATGCGTTTGTTAGATATAGCCCCATTCCGGTTCCAAATAGTTTATTTCAAAAATGGATTTCAGACTTTTCATTCTTCTTGTCATCTAAAGTTTGCCTTAAAGCTTATAAAGGATAGAAATGGTTAAATCTGGATTTAATTTACATCCACAAAAAATTTGTATTCTTTTAACAGCAACTATTAATCCAAAGAATGTTATTTTTGTAAAGAGAAATGATCCTATAATCAGAGAAAATGACTATATAGACTCTCTGAAAAAATGGATAGAAAAGACCTCGTATTCAATAGTTTTTTGTGAAAATTCTGGCTACAACATTGACCAAATCATAAGAATTGCAGAGATGTATAAATTAAGGGAAATTGAAATTCTTCAGTTTAATGGTCAAAATTTTCCAGCAGAATTTGGGAAGGGGTATGGAGAACTACTCATAATTAAATACGCACTTCAACATTCAAATCTTATTAAAGACTCTGATTATATAATCAAGATAAGTGGACGTTATTTCATTAAAAACATCGGGAAAATTGCAAGGGGTTTATCATACAACAAGGATATTTATATTATGGCAGACTTGAGGAGAAATTTGACGTGGGCTGATTGTCGCGTATTTGCTTTTAAACCTTCATTCTTTTTCGATTACTTATCCAAATTTCAGGGTCTGGTGAATGATTCTAACGGATTTTATTTAGAACATGCAGTAGTCCGAGCTGTATTACGCGCTATAAGTGATGGACATAAATGGTTGCCACTTCCATCCAAGCCAATTGTTGTTGGGTATTCAGGTACATCTGATACCCCTATCAGAGTATCTAAAATTCGTTGGCTAGCCGGTAAAATAGCACACCGTTTAAAAAATTATTTAAATAGAAAATAAAAATGAAAACAGGTGTTCAGAAACGCCAAGTATTTCGAAACGCAACTATGTCCGTAGTGCAGGTCATAGTAACTGGCGGAGTCCTCTTTATACTCTATCGTTTTTTACTTAACACCATAGGCGTTGAACAGTTAGGAGTCTGGTCTGTTGTGCTGGCGACCACTTCAGTCGCCTCGCTCGCTAACTTGGGTCTTTCTGGCAGTGTTGTAAAGTTCGTGGCAAAATATGTGGCCCGAAATGAAGAGGAGACGGTTGCTGGCGTGATACAGACATCAGCTGTTTCTGTTACCGTATTTATTGGTTTGGTCTTATTGATTGCCTATCCTTTTGCTAGCTGGTTACTCAGTCTCGTTATGCCAGTAGCTAATATCAAGGGAGCCCTCTCTATTCTCCCTTATGCCTTGTTATCTTTATGGATTATGGTGATTGCCAGCGTATTTCAGGCAGCGATTGATGGGTATCAGCGTATTGACCTTCGCAGTGTACTCCTGATGGCCGGGGTACTAATTCACCTGGTCCTGTGCTTTGTGCTGGTTCCAACCCATGGGCTAATGGGTTTGGCGTACTCTCAGGTTACTCAGGCCGGTCTGATACTAATCGGAAGTTGGTTAATACTCAAACGGCGTCTTCCGTCGCTACCAATCATTCCTTATCAGTGGAATCGTAAATTGTTTAGGGAAATGGTTGGTTACGGACTTAATTTTCAGGTAATTTCTATCAGCCGGATGCTTTGTGACCCTGTTACAAAGGTACTGCTAACTAAATTTGGTGGTCTTTCTATGACAGGTTTTTACGAGATGGCAAGTCGGATGATTCTGCAGTTGCGGGCATTGCTTGTTGAGGCTAACCGGGTGCTTGTTCCTGTAATCGCTGGCTTACAGGAAAGGAATCCCAATCTCATTCAGAATATCTATGAAGATAATTATCGTTTAATGGTATACATTGCATTGCCATTTTATTCCATAATTATTGCATTGACACCATCGATTTCCGAGATATGGATTGGACATTATGAAGCTATCTTTGTCATCTTTTCTGTTTTACTTGCTGTAAGTTTGTGTATAAACACATTAAGTGTTCCGGCTTATTTTTCCTATTTGGGCATTGGCAAACTTAAGTGGAATACTTTGAGTCATATTACCACCGCTTTAATGAACGCTATTTTAGGCTTGACCGTCGGCTACATTTTTGGCGGCATAGGAGTGGTGACCGCTTGGATATTTTCTTCAATTACAGGGAGTCTGATGATTGCTATTTCGTATCATTATAGTCATAAGATTCCCATAATTGAATTATTACCAAAGGCAAGTAGAACTAGTATTATAGCCTGCTTGATTGGTATTTTATCAGCTCTGCTAATTCATCATAAACTTAATGATAGATTTGATACTATTGCATTAAACAGTATAATTATCCTCTCATTTTCAATAATTGTTTTTATCCCTTTTTGGCTTCACCCGATGCGAAAGCGCCTGATGGGATGGGTTACTAATGAATTATTAAATATGAAGTCAAGATTATAATAAACAAATGAAAAGATATACATCTGATGAAATTAAAGAATTTGTTCCAAAACCATTATTTGATGAGAAAATAATACTTGGGAAAAACCCATTCTATCCTAAAATCTCTATAGTGACACCCTCTTTTAATCAAGGCCAATTCTTGGAGCGGACCATTATAAGCGTCTTGAATCAGAGCTATCCTAACCTTGAATACATAATCGTAGATGGTGGTTCAACCGATGGGAGCGTGGAAATAATAAAAAAGTACGAAAAGTACCTGACTTATTGGGTCAGCGAGAAAGATACAGGACAGAGTGAGGCACTCAATAAGGGATTTGCTAGGACCACCGGCCATTTTATAGGATGGCAAAATTCAGATGATATATATTTGCCTGGTAGTTTTCATAAGGTAGCGGAGATATTTAAGGAAAACCCCAATGTGGATATCATATTCGGGAATAGGCTAGATGTAGACGAGCAAGATAACATTATTGGTGAATCCAGATTTACACCTTTTACAGTAGTAGGGCATTGGTATGAAGGAATGGCGCTCAGCAATCAATCTACTTTTTGGAGAAAGACTTTGTTTCTAAAAGTAGGAATGATAGATCCTCAATTCCACCTTGCAATGGATTATGAGTTTTTTCTGCGTGCCGGGCTTAGGGGGGCAGAATTTAAACGTGTACCTTACTTTTGGGGTGCAATACGGAGACATGAAGATGCTAAAACAGGTAATCAAGCATCTGTTGCCATGAAGAAAGGATATGAGAAAGAATGTAACATTATAGATAAACTTTACGGTCGGAAAACCTATTTAAACTGTCCTCTTAAAATATATTCTTTCTTGCGCAGAATCCTCTTTTATTTTCTACAAGCAGACTGGGATTATATCTTTAAGGGCCTTAAAAGACGAATACAAATGAACTTCGGTAAGCGAAAAGGTTCAATGTGAAAGTGCAAATAGTAGAATTTGACGCAAAAAGTTACTGGGAGAAACGCCTTCAAAATAATTGGGGTCTTGGCGGGGTTGGACACACTGGTTATGGTGTTTATTATAATCGTTGGTTGTATAAAGTGCGGAAAAAGGTCTTTAATCAACACATAAGAAGTTTAAGCTTGAATTTTGAACAGTCAAAAGTTTTGGACATTGGTTCTGGGACAGGTTTCTATTTAGATATCTGGAAATCACTTAGAGTAAAATCAGTCACTGGGTCAGATATTACTAAAGTTTCTGTTAAACGACTCAAGAAATTATATCCAGAGTTTTCAATCGTACGACTCGATATTGGTAGTTCGCTGGTGGGAGAAGATTTTTTTGAAGACAAGTTTGATGTTATTACAGCATTTGATGTGCTTTTTCATATTGTAGATGATGAAAAATTTCGTAAGGCAGTTTTTAACATATCCCGATTAACTACTTCAGGTGGTTACTTCATATTTTCTGATAACTTTTTGCATAGTAAAACTATTAAAAATACACACCAAGTAAGCAGGTCAATTGAGGAAATAAGCAATATCTTAGAAGATGCAGGATTTCGTATTGTTAAAAGAGTACCAATGTTTGTTTTGATGAATATACCAGTAGATACGAGAAGCAACTGGCCATCTCTTTTATGGCGATTGCTAATGTCCCCAGTACGTATATTTAACGTGCTTGGATTTCTTTATGGAGTCATTTTATTTCCACTTGAAATATTGCTTATAAGGGTGTCAAAAGAAAGTCCATCTACAGAAATGATGATATGCCAGAAAATGAGACAACTTATATAGAATGCAAACAAATAAAAGTCATTACAGATTAAGATTAAGAATAGGTCATATAATCTCCGCATGTTTTGGTTTTCTGTTAATTTTTGTTGGACCTTATGGCCACGGTTATTTTAAGGATTGGCTAATTCCTCTTACGAGCTCTTACCGTATCAATTTATTTGAAGCATTTGCTATTCCAATTATCTATGGTGGTCTTATATATTATGGTCCTAAAATAAGAAAATCTGAACAGTTTCTATTCCTATCCATAATACTTGTTATTTTTTCCAGGATAGTTTCTACACTTGCAGCAGAAAATGTGCAGATAGTTCAATATATTAGTATATTCCGTTATATAGAGACATTAGTTTTAATTTATATTTGTGCTAATTTGTTTTCTAACCAGAAAAACCGCCATTTTTTTATTATGGGAATTATTATTGGTGTGGCTATTGAAACTGTTGGAGGTATTTTTGTCCATTTAAAGACCCAGTATAGAGGGATCTTTGTTAGTAATTCTTCCTTTATCTTACAAACATTTTTAATCATTGCGTGCATTTTGGCTTTTATAAATAGAAAAGGTAAATTTCGAATGACTGTGTTCATTCTGGCGATGGTTCTGGCTATTTTTGCTACCTTGACACGAACTGCCTGGATTTTTCTAATAACAAGTGTATTGATACTTGCGCTGGTTTATTCAAAAAAACGAATATTAAAAAATATTTTACTTTTTATTGTGTCGACAGGAATAGTTGTTTTGTTAATTGGAAAAAGGTTACCAGTTTCAACTGAGATTTTTGTTTCAAGGACTAAATCAGCCTTTAGTGGGAGTGGAACCGTTTTATATAGATTTTATCTTTGGGATATGAGTATTGCCTCCTTCTTACAACACCCGATTTTTGGGATAGGAAGTGGTAGTTTTACAAGGCAACAGGAACACCTACCTCGGGTATTTAATGTGGAATTACCAGAATATTACAGAAACCTTAATCTTCAATTAAGGCCGCATAGTGCTTTTCTTGGGGTTTTATCCGAAACGGGAATTGTCGGTTTAGCCGCTTATCTCTTATGGATAGTTGCTATAATAGGTATTTCTAGGAAGATATTCCGATTGTCAAATGTTTATTTAAGTCATGATAGGTATGTTATTGCAGCATCTTTAATTATAATTTCCTTTATCATTTTTGACACGATAACGCAATGCAGTTTTACACCTATATCAAGCACTTTTATTGGGTTTTCGCTTGGATACCTTCGTGAGAAAAATAAAATAAGCAGGACAAGCGAGTTAATGAAATGAAAATTGCATATCTTGCATTAGCATTTTCTATTCATACAGTCCGATGGGTTAATGAGATGACAAAGCGTGGTTATGAGGTTCATTTGATTACTATGCATCCTCCTCGTACTGAGAATCCGATTGATAATAATGTCAGTATCTACATACTCCCATTTTCTCCACCTGCTGGTTATTTTCTAAATAAATGGCATCTGAAAAAATTACTAAGCCGGATTAGTCCTAGTTTACTGCATACGCATTACGCAAGTGGTTATGGAACACTCTCAAGATTATCAGGTTTTCATCCCACATTACTTTCAGTATGGGGTAGTGATGTTTTTGATTTTCCATATCAAGCGAAGTGGAAAGAGAAGATATTGCGCAAAAATCTTGTTGCTCCTGATTATATTACATGTACCAGCCATATAATGAAAATTCAAACAAAGAAATTTGTTAATCTAAAATATCCTATATCCGTAGTACCTTTTGGAGTTGACTGCCAAAAGTTTAAACCGTTAGAAGGAATAAGAAATGACGATGAATTTGTTGTGGGTACAGTGAAAACTCTTGAAGAGAAGTATGGAGTTAAGTATCTGATAGAGGCGTTTGCAATGGTGAGGAAGAATTATATCGGCAGTAAGCGACTCCGATTGTTAATCGTCGGAGAAGGAGCGCTTAAAAATCAACTAAAAAGTTTAGCGAAAGAATTAGAAGTAGAGAACGAAACTGATTTTTTAGGGTATGTGCCGCATTCCGATGTATCGAGGATTTTAAATAGATTCTCTATTTCTGTCTCTATCTCCGATAGTGAAAGCTTTGGAGTGGCTGTTATTGAGGCATCTGCATGCGGTATTCCTGTGATAGCTTCCGACGCAGGAGGGTTGCCAGAAGTAGTAAAGCACGGAGAAACGGGTTTTATTGTGCCAAGAAGAAATCCGCAGAGAACCGCAGAAGGAATAATGAAACTTATTGAAAGTCCAAAATTAAGAGATGAAATGGGCAGAGCCGGTCGAAACTTTGTGCTACAGAATTATGAGTGGAATGAAAATGCATCAAGGATGGAAGAACTGTATGAAAAGATTATAAAAGAATGGTCTTAAATATGGATAAATTGCCTTTTGTTTCTATCATCATTCCCTGTCGAAATGAAGAAAATTTTATTGGCAAATGCCTTACTTCTATCATTACACAGGATCATCCAAAGGATAAATTAGAAGTTTTAGTTGTTGATGGGATGAGTGGAGCTGAGAGAATCAAAAAGGGCTGACGAAACGAATTATGAGATATCATGGTTTTTTCACCAGAGACTATTTGATTTTAGATAATATCCCTATTGGCAAAGAAACATCTGTGTTGGAAATCGGTGTTGGAACTGGGAGTACGGCTGAGCTAATTGTTGCCAGAGTTAAAGAGTTCTGCGGTGTAGATATAAGTAAAGAGATTATTGAAGTATTAAACTCATTTTATGTTAATAATGTGTGTGTCAACATGTATTGCTTGGATGTATGTAGCGACGTCTCGTTGGGCAAGAGATTTAATGTTATTTATTCCACAGATACTTTGGAGCACGTGAAGCAACCAAAAGTTTTTTTCAATTTTATCGTGAGGCATTTATTTTTTGATGGAGTTGCTGTAGTTACATTTCCTAATGAATCAGAAGAAAAGCATCACGGTATTACCTGGTTTAATAGCAAAGCAGACCTTTTAATGCTAATAGATAGGGTCGGACTAAGAGTTATTAACTTTTATGAAGTAAGGGGAACCACCTGGCATAGAATCATTAGGAAATACTTATGGGAATTACCAAAATCGTTAGTATCTCGGCAAAATATGACAACACTACCACAAACTTTTGAGCAAACCGAAGCTTTTCAAATTATCCGAGATGGTGGTATTAAAACTAGGTTTTTTGGGTACTATGCAAGAACTATAACCAAATTGGCAGCATTGTTTCCGCTATATGATTATTTTGAAGTTGGTCAAAAAATTAATAATAAAGTTTTGCTTATGTGCTTAAAACACAAGTGAATTTATGAAAGGGATAAATTCAGTCTTTATGTCAAATTCACCATTGGTTTCCATCATCATCCCTTGCCGGAATGAAGAGAAGATTCCTCTTGGTTTCCTAGAAGGACTTAATAACAAAATCAGGGTAATCTCTCGCAGGTCATATGGCTTCAGAGATACTGAATATTTCAAACTTAAGATTTTACAGAGGTGTTCACATGCTTGTACATACTAACCCACAACTTTTGGAGAAGACATGAAAGTCTGTCTAATACCATACTTAATAAGTGAGCACACTAATACAACTCTACCCAATAAGCTTTTCGATTATATGGCTTGCGGTAAGCCCATTGTAAGTTCGAGATTAAAACCGATCGAAAGAATATTAATAAAGGAGAATTGTGGAATAGTTTTAAAAGAGAATACCCCAGAGGAATTTGCAAATGTTATTTTAGGTTTGTATAATAATTACAAGTTATGCAGGGAACTCGGAAAGAATGGTAAAAAAGCATTTTTACATAAATATAACTGGGAAATTGATGGAAAGACGTTCATAGATTGTATAGAGATGTTTTGTCCCAAAAAGTAAGCTAAAACAAGATTTTATGATGGCACATAAAAAGACAATTTAGGTTATATCTATCGAGGGAGGGATTTAACATAATCCAAAGATTGTTCTGGATTTTCATTTTTGCAATTGTTTATGTCTATCTTGGTTATCCTTGCCTCCTTATTTTACTCTCAATATTTAAAGGTGAGAAAATTGCTCGAGGGAAACGGTTTACTCCAAGTGTCTCTTTAGTTGTTGTTGCCTATAATGAGGAAAAAGTTATCAGGCAAAAGATTGAGAATAGTCTTGTGTTGGACTACCTTCACGATAAATTGGAGATAATCGTAGCATCTGATGGGTCAACAGATAAAACTAATGTTATTGTTGCGGAATATGCTGATAAAGGAGTAAGATTAAGCCACTCAATTGAAAGAAAAGGGAAGACTGTTGCTCAAAATGATGCTGTGTTGAAGTCAAGCGGGGAAGTAATAGTGTTTTCTGACGCCAATGCAATGTATGCGAAAGATGCTATCAAGAAATTGGTTAGAAATTTCGATGATAAGAGAGTAGGCTGCGTGTGCGGAGAACTTAAATATACTAATTCATCGGAGAGTGTTGCTGGGAAAAGCGAGAGTCTGTACTGGAAATATGAAAAATTTCTGAAAAGGAAAGAGAGTCAGATTAGTTCGCTATTGGGAGTTACCGGTTCTATCTATGCAGTCCGCCGTGCTTTGTATGTTCCTTTGAAGCAAGATATAATCAGTGATTTTGTTGAGCCTTTGGAAATTGTAAGAAATAGACATAAAGTCGTCTATGAGTCAGAAGCGATTTCCTTCGAGAAAGCCTCTGCAGATATGAAGACAGAGTTCGAAAGAAAGACGCGGATAGTTACCAGGAGCATTAGAGGACTATTTAATGAAAGGGAATTATTGAATCCTTTTAAGTATGGAATATTTTCTATACAGTTAATTTCCCATAAATTATTGCGGTGGACAGTACCATTATTCTTAATTGGTTTATTTGTTTCGAATTTCTTCCTTTGGTATAACGGTAACATATATAGAGGCTTACTGGTTTTTCAAATCGTATTTTATTTAAGTGCACTGGTTGGATGGTTCTTTGAGTTAATTGGTTCGCAGATTAAATTGTTCTATATTCCATATTACTTTTGTATGGTTAATTCGGCTGCTTTGATAGGCTGGTTTAAATATCTTACGGGCCAAAAGGAAGTCATATGGGAGACTACGAGGAAATAAATGCCTAGAGCTTGGTAGGTAATTTCCCATTGTGATAAAGGCGTAATAAATAAAATGAATTTTGAGGGTTTAGAATGATTTGGAAAAAGTGGGGGATACCATTAGCGGTTTTGATTGATGGTACGCTGGTTAATGCGGGGATAGTTCTGGCTTTTTTGATTAGATTTGGTGGAAGGATTCCGGCAAGGAATTTTGCTGCTTATCAGAATTTATGGGTTTTTATTACTATTATTATGATTGGAGCTTTTTATATTTCCGGGCTTTATGACCGGCGAAGAAGTTATACAATGGTCAATATTCTGGATAATACAATTAATGGAGTAACTCTGGGTACTTTGTTAACTTTTGTTGCTGTCTATGCAGCAAGGAGAGAAGTGGGCAGGTTTCCCACCTCAGTTCTTATGATTTCCTGGTTAGTTAACCTTATACTAATTAGTGGCTGGAGAATAATCCTTGTTCAATTTAGAAAGGTTGCGCCGAGAAGAGTCTTGGTTGTGGGAAGGGGGGAAGGGGCTGAGTCTATTTTGGAGGATATAAAGAAGCGGCCGGAACTGGGGTATAAACTCGTCGGTGTTATTTCCGAGGAAGGGGAGAAAAATCCAGAGCCAGAGGTTAAACATTTTAAGTCTGTAAGAAATATTAGACGAATTGTAACAGCAAACAAGATAGATGAGGTTATTATATCACTTCCCCCCGAATCGCGAAAGGAAATGATTGATGCTATTTCTCAATGTCAAGGAATGGGGGTTAGATTCAAGATTGTTCCCGAGCTTTATGAGATGTTTTTGAGTGAAACAGATGGAGAGGATGTCAATGGGCTTCCTTTGGTTGAAGTGATGGCTCCTCCTATTTATGGAGCTAATGAGGTAATCAAAAGGCTTATCGATATTTTAGTCTCTTCGGTAGCCCTACTACTGTTCTTGCCTTTGGTTCTACTGATAATGGTTTTGGTAAAGATGGAGTCGAAGGGTCGTGTACTGTTTAAACAAGAGAGGGTGGGCAAGGATGGGAGAATATTTTCTTTATATAAGTTCCGGTCTATGGCAAAAGATGCTGAGAAAGATACGGGTCCTGTGCTTGCTAAAAGTGATGATAAACGAATTACTAAGCTGGGAAGGATACTGAGGAAGACCCGCCTTGATGAAATTCCGCAGTTAGTAAAGGTGCTTAAAGGAGATATGAGCCTTGTGGGTCCTCGTCCGGAGAGACCTTTCTTTGTTGAGCGATTTAAAAAAGAAATTCCCGGTTATGTGCAGAGGTTACAGGTCAGACCCGGGATAACAGGATTGGCGCAGGTTCATTCGAGATATGATATTTCTGCCAGAAGTAAATTGAGATACGATTTGCTCTATGTTAGAAATCATTCTCTATTTCTGGACATGGAAATTATTCTAAGAACGATTGGGGTAATTCTTCGGAGAAGAGGGGCGAGGTAAAAAAACAACAACCAGTTTTATTAGTTAAATTAGTTTTATTAGTTTCATTAGTTACATTGGTTGGATTAGTTTTATTGGTTGGGTTGGTTAAATTATCCTTGACAGAAGGATAAAAATGTCCTATTATATCCCTTCAGGAAGGATGAAGTTATGATTTCTAAAGAACGGCTAAAAGAAATAATAGTGGCCAATCGGGAATTTATCTTAAATCAGGTAGAAAATATCATTAAAAGAGAAGGCGTGTATTTTCCGAGTAAGCCGAGTAAAGTTGGAATATTATATGGGGTAAGAAGAAGTGGTAAAACATTTGTGCTTTATGATTTATTTAAGAAGTTCAGTGATGAATCGTTATATATTGATTTTGAAGATGAGAGATTAACAAATTTTGTGATTAGTGATTTTGAAGTTTTGAAAGAGGCCTTTTTAGAGCTCAACCCTCCGCTTGTTGACAGAAGAAAAACGTTTCTCCTTGATGAAATACAAAATGTTAGGGACTGGGAAAAATTTTGTCGTAGAGTTAGCGAAAGAGAAAACACAAAGATAGTTGTTGCTGGCTCCTCCTCCAAAATTATGCCACAAGAAATTCATACCTCTTTAAGGGGCAGAGCATGGAGCATGGAAATAGCTCCATTTTCTTTCAGGGAATATTTGAAAGCAAAGAATGTAGTTGTAGATAAAAATTCTATTTACGGTTCTAAAAGGGTTAATATTAAAAAGCACTTTAGGGATTATCTAAAATGGGGTGGGTTTCCGGAAATTATTTTTGCTAAAAATGAATTTGAGAAAAACAAGATATTAAAGGAATATCTTGGTTCAATGTTCTTCAAAGATTTGGTGGAAAGGTTTAGAATGAATAACATACCTCTATTAGACATTATGTTAGATGGTATATTTTCTCTTTTTTCACAAAAACTTTCTCTTAATTCTTTTTATAAGCAATACAAGGATAAAATACCCTTCTCCAAAGATACTTTATTTAGCTATTATAAATACTTTCTTCAAAGTATGCTTGTTTTTGAAGTAAGAAAGTTTGCCGAATCTATATATAAAAGGATGAGAAACCCAGCTAAGATTTATCTTGTTGATGTAGGTCTTGCAAGAAGAGTTTCTTCGGAAGATTTAGGAAGGTTGTTGGAAAACATTGTCTTTACAAGATTGAGAAGAAAAACGGATAAAATTTTCTATTTTGAAGAAGGAAAAGAATGCGATTTTGTTATGAATGAAAATGGTAGGCTTTCAGCGTATCAGGTATGTTATGAGTGCAATGAAGAAAATAGAGGAAGAGAATTGGACGGTTTGATACTATGTTGTAAATGGTTAGGGTTGAGAAAAGGTTTTGTTTTGACTTTTGACCACGAGGAGCAATTAAATAGGGAGGGGATTAAAATAGAAATAAAGCCAGTCTGGAAATGGCTGTTAGAGTAGATTAGTTTAGATTAGTTTAGATTAGTTACATTAGTTTTATTGGTTGGATTGGTTACATTAGTTTCATTAGTTACATTAGTTTTATTGGTTAAGGAAGAGAGATGGGAAAGGTTAATAGATTTGAGGAGTTAGAGGTTTGGCAGGAAGCAAGGAAGATTGCAAGTGGAGTTTATCAGTTGACTTTTAATGAAGGATTTAATAGAGACTTTTCTTTAATGGATCAAATAAGAAGGTCAGTGATTTCCGTGATGGCTAATATTGCAGAGGGTTTTCATAGGGTTCAAATAGAGAATTTGTGAAGTTTTTGGGATATTCAGGGGGTTCTCTGGCAGAGACTATAAGCCATTTGTATGTGGCTTTGGATCGAGATTATATAAATGAAAAAGAGATGAAACAAATAAATCACCAAGTAGACATATTGTGGAAAAGGATAAATAACTTTATTTCGTATTTGAGGAGTAAAATTTAATTAGTTTAGATTAGTTTAATTAGTTTTATTGGTTGGAAAAGAAATGATAGAGAGAATAGTGAAATATTGTGATTGGTTGGTTGGGGCGTTTCTTATTTTGTTTGTCTTCTGGTCACCGATTTCCATTACCGGAACCCAGACTGCTGTATCTTTTGCTCTTCTGTTCTGGGTGATTGGGATGTTGGTGATGAGGAGATTTCAGTTAATGAGAACTCCGTTGAATATACCCATTGCTGCCTTTCTAGTTGCTGCAGCCATTGGAGTAATTATGGCGGTAGATTTAAAACATAGCCTAAAAGGCTATATGACCTTAGGTTGGATATCTATTTTCTTTTTATTTGTGAATAATGTTAAGGATGTAACTCAGTTTAAGAGATTAATCCGAATATTGATTATAATTACTACGATTGCAGGAGCCTATGCAATTTTTCAGCATTTTACCAGAATCGATTTTTTTGGTAATGTTAAGTATGTTCAAAGATCTTTTGCCAGAAGTACCGGTTTCTTTAATTCTCCGCAGACTTTCGGAAACTATATATTGTTGGTCTTGCCAGTGGTATTTGGCCTCTCTTTTTATAGTAATACCAGAAGGGAAAAGCGTTGGTTACAATTGTCAGGTTTGATTATCTTGACTGCCATAATTTTCTCATATACTCGGGGTGTCTGGCTTGGTCTAATTGGGGGATTGATTTTTATGGCTATTTTGAGGAGTAAAAAATTGCTCCTCTTGGTTGTAACTGGAATTATAGTTGGTTCTATGTTCCTTGTTTTTCTCCCTCCCTCCAGGGTTACTCAAAGGGTAGTGGGAACTTTTAAGTCTGAGCGTCCAGTTGGGGATAGAATCTATTTTTGGCAAGGGAGTCTGAGAATAATAAGAGATTATCCGATTACAGGTTTGGGCTGGGAAGGTTTTAGAATAGTCTATCCAAAGTACAAGCCAGCCAAGGGTCGCCAGTTGGTCTGCCATGCTCACAACAATTTCATAGATATGGCCGTTGACAGTGGACTTTTGGGATTGGGTATATTTCTCTGGCTTTTAGTAACTATTTATAAGGTTGGTTTTCACATTTTTAAGGAATTGGAGCAGGGATATTTTAAAGGGATTGCCTGGGGATTTCTGGGGTCGTTTACGGCTTTTCTAATTGCCGGATTGGGCCAGTATAATTTCGGGGATTCGGAAGTGGTTATGCTTTTCTATTTTCTCCTTGCTATGGTAATGGTTATTCCCAGGATAGTAAAAGTGAAATGAGTTTAGAAACCCTCCCTTTCGAGGCTGTGTCGTAACCCTAAAACGGCAATTTCCGTCGAGAACTTGGTAATATTTGATAATGAGTCTTGATATAGACTTTTCCCCGCCGTTGGCGGGATAGGCGCGGCGATTCTTCATACCCCTTTTTAAATTCAGTGTGTTCACCAAACTTTAATAACTTCTCTCTTGGCTGCTCATTTTTAGGCTAATTTTTTATCCCTCGACTTCGCTCGGGACAAGTGGCGCGGTCAGATAACAAATACTTTTTTTCTTCATTACCTTATTTATTCGGCTAAGACTTCTTCTATTTTAAGAACAAAATCCTTTGCGTCTTCTATAATCCATTCAGCATCGTCATTACTAAGAATTTCAATACCATATTGTTCAATAACTCTGTTTTCTTGTGCTTTCTCTAAAGTTTTTGCATACTTTTGCTCGAGCTGTTTTGCCTTTTTTATATAGTCGACATATTCTGGTTTCACTTTGCCGCGCTCAACATAGAATTTTTTAAAGGCTGCTATAGCGCAATAATGGGCTGTGGCGCGGATGCCTATTCTAAATAACGATGCTAATACTGCATGATACATAGCGTAGTATCCGCAATTAATTGCCCAATCAAACAAATTATTATCAAACATTATTTTCATGGCACGTAAATTACTATGTGCTTTATCAATATGCTGTTTCGCCCTTTCAATATTCACAGGTATCTTACG
>WJOT01000033.1 GCA_009619095.1 Clostridia bacterium | reverse complement strand
CAAATTTTCTGCCTGTAACCAGCCGATGGATGTCGTAGCCAATACCTACTTTCATAATAACTCCCTATTATGTAGGGGCTCAATTTATTGAGCCCGTTTCTGCGGGTTCGATGAATCGAACCCCTACATTGCGCGGAGCTAT
Source organism: Clostridia bacterium (assembly GCA_009619095.1). Classification (GTDB taxonomy): domain Bacteria; phylum UBA6262; class WVXT01; order WVXT01; family WVXT01; genus WVXT01. The sequence continues at coordinate 45,744 of WJOT01000033.1, read as the reverse complement.
CGCTCCGCTACTCCTGATAATAGTGTTTCGGCAAGGATTAAATCTTCTTTAGTAGTAATTTTTATATTGCGATAGTCACCTGAGATAACTTTTACTGGTTTATTCATCCTTTCCACTAACTGAGCATCGTCAGTGCCATAAAATTTATCTTTCAAAGCTTTAGCATAAGCTTTCTTAATCAAACTGAACCGGAACGTTTGTGGTGTCTGAACTCTCCAGAGACATTCACGAGGAAGCGTTCTTTCTATAACGCCTCTACTGTTTACCATTTTGACAGTATCACTCACAGGAACGGCCACAACGCAGGCTCCAAATTTCCTTGCTCTAGCAATAGATTCAATTACCATCCTTCTGGTGACAAACGGCCTCACTCCATCGTGAATAATTACTATCTCATAATCCGAAGACACAAGGGCAAGTCCACAAGCCACCGAGTCCTGTCGTCGTGCTCCCCCGCTAATTATTTCTATCTCTTTTCTATATCTATACTTCTCTATAATTTCCTTCTGACAATACCTTTTCCAACCTCTGGGGATAACCAAAATTATCCTGTCAACTCTATTTATTGAGTCAAATACATCGAGAGTATATGCCAGAATTGGTTTAGAGCCGATAGAGAGGAACTGTTTCTTTGTTGAACGTCCCATCCTTTTTCCACTGCCAGCAGCAACAATAATTGCTACTACTTTCAAAGGTTACCTCTCCTCTCATAAATCGTCTGTTCATTCTTCCACAAGGCGGGCAAATATCATCCGTCCGGCGGCAGTTTGTAAAATGCTGTTTACCATTACGTCAACTTTTCTGCCGATATATTTCCTTCCACCTTCAATTACCACCATCGTTCCATCATCAAGATAAGCCACTCCCTGTTTAGGCTCTTTTCCCTCTTTTAAAACGAAGACCTTCATTGCCTCGCCAGGCAGAACTGGCGGTTTAATTGCGTTGGACAGTTCGTTGACATTCAAAACAGCAATTCCCTGCACCGCTGCAACTTTGTTTAAGTTGAAGTCGGCAGTCATAATCCTGGCATCCAATTCATCAGCCAATTTTATTATCTTTGCATCTACTTCTTCAATTTTAGGATAATCTTTCTCAAAAATCTTTACTGTGACCTGTTTAGTCTCCTGGAGTCTCTTTAAAACGTCGAGTCCCCTCCTACCCAGGTTTCTCTTTGAAGAGTCTGGTGAATCAGAAACTTCTTGCAGTTCTTTCAAAACGAAATTGGGGATTACCAGAGTTCCTTCTAAAAATTTGGTCTCGCAGATATCAATAATCCTACCATCAATTAAGGCGCTGGTGTCGATGACCTTCATCATCGCACCACCTTTTCGCTTACTGGAAAGGGTGATGTTCTTATCCAGAAGTTCTAATTCCTCTTTCTTTTTAATAGCCAGGAGCATTCCGATATAAGCAAGCACAACTTTTGTTAACAGAGAATACGATCTAAAGAATGTATCCACAGATGGATTCCCCATCAATGCTACCGAATAGTCAATGAGTTTGGCAGCAATTAATCCCAGGATTATTCCAATACCACCAGCTACCATTGTATCCAGGGCAACTTTTTCAATAAGTATCTCTACAAGGATAACCAAAATTGCAGCACCCGTTCCGATTAGAATACCCTTAGCCCCTGGAGAAATCTGAAAATAACCAATGATTGGCCCAGCAATAATCACTAATAAGCGAACAATCCAGATAAACAATAATTTTCACCTCCTCGTCTTTTGCTTCTCTATAATTAAATATTCTACTCTCCATACGCCGGCTAAAGCCGTCGACTACCTCAAAGAAAAGGTGACAGGCACCTTTTTTCCCTCCTCTCCCCTTGGGAGAGAGGGTTGGGATGAGAGGGAATCATTGCCAAAAAGACCCTCAAGCCCGCCCGAGATGCAGTTTTTCAATAGCTTCATTAACTGTAGACACACCAATTAAATCTATTTTTCTCTCCTTATGGAATTCTTTCAGGTTATGACTGGGTAGTATGCAGGTTTTAAAGCCCAACTTTTCCGCCTCGCTTACCCTTTTTTCAACAAAAGTCACTCCCCGCACCTCACCTACCAAACCAACTTCACCAATAACCATTACCTCCTCACCAATAGGTCTATTCTTCACTCCTGAATAGATAGCCGCTATAACGCCCAGGTCACAGGCAGGTTCGTAAATTTTCACGCCTCCAGCGATATTCAAGAAGATATCACAATTTTCCAGATGGAGATTAAAATTTTTCTCCAGTACTGCTACCAAGAGAAGTATCCTATTGTAGTCCAAACCACTGGCTTGTCGCCTGGGCAGGTTAAAATTTGCTCTTGTGACTAAAGCCTGCAGTTCAACTAAAAGGGGTCTAGTTCCCTCTAAAGGTGCTACGACAACTGTCCCCGCAGTGGGAATGCGTCCCTCCAGAAAAATCTGTGAGGGATTTAATACCTGTTGCAATCCATCGCTCTTCATCTCAAAGATGCTAATTTCCGAGGTGGTACCATACCGATTTTTCTCCACCCTCAAAATCCTATATAAGTGATCCCTGGACCCTTCAAAGTAAAGAACTGTATCCACAATATGCTCTAAAACTTTTGGGCCAGCAATTGCTCCCTCTTTAGTAATCTGTCCCGAAATGAATACGGGAATCCTTTTGGACTTGGCTAAATAAAAGAGTTCATCAGTGCACTGTTTAACCTGGCCCACGCTTCCTGGTGAACCACTAAAACCATCATGGTAAACCGTTTGAATTGAATCGATAATTGCAAATTTCGGTTCAATCTCTTTAATCTGGTTAATTATCTCTTTAATATTTGTCTCAGAGAATATTATCAATTCCGGAGAATCTATCCTCAACCTGTCAGCTCGCAACTTTACCTGTTCCAAAGACTCCTCTCCAGAGATGTATAAGCATTTTTTTCCTGAAACCGCCAGACTTCCCGCCACCTGTAAAAGCAGAGTCGATTTGCCTATACCAGGAGAACCAGCTAACAGGACAAGCGAGCCAGCCACAACTCCTCCACCTAAAACATGATCGAACTCTGATATTCCTGTGAGAAACCTCTCCTCAGGCTGAGGTTTGATAGAACTGATTGGACTCGGCTTTGCTGTGGAAAGCCTGCGTTCTTCCCCCAAGCTAATATCTATATCTAATCTCTCCTCAATTAAACTATTCCACTTCCCACAGGTAGGACACTTGCCCAGCCAGCGGGCAGATTGATATCCGCATTCCTGACAAATAAAGGCTGTCTTTACTTTTGCCAATGTTACCTCACTTTAAAACAATACCTATACTGCTATTGACCGTGCCCTGATTCAATATATCCTCACCATTTATTCTCAGATAGCACCAATCGTTTATCCTGAACCTCGTTCCGGCATTGAGCCAGGCTCTTTCTCTGGAAAAGCGGAAAACTTCTGCATCAATTTCTATTCTGTCTTTAATTGGCCAGAAAGCTCCACCAAAACCACCACTGGAACGAATAACCCCACCATATAGAGAGAACAGTCCCAAATTTTTTCCCACCTTCACAGTTATACTATTTATTTTCTGTTCACCCGAATCAGTGTCATTGCTACTTTCTCCAATATTGTTTACTGAAAAGTAGTAGAATCTCTCCTTGCCAGGAATCAAGGAGAGACCAAAGTCACTTCTGAGTTTCTCCTCATTTACATTATAATTTAACTGGTATTCCCATGCCGTTCTCAAACCAGAGGTTTTCTGCAAAATCTTCTTAGCCTGTTCAGAACTCTCTTGGAGACTATATACCATTTCTTCAATTTGTTCAGCCATCTTTTCATCGGTCAACAGCCTTCCCATTGCTCCCTCTCCTCTATTGAGCTTTTCTGCAACTTTGGCGATTTCATCCAGCGTCTTGTCAAGCTTTTGCAGGGAACTGATGATACTTTTCTGATTTAGACTATCGGTTATTTCCCTTATATTAGCTGAGAGTTGGTTAAAATTCTTAATTGTCTCCTCTAACTCCTGTCCTTCAGTGCCCAGAGCTCTATTCAATTTCCGGGTGACCTCTCCCATATTATCCAGAAATACTCTCAGAGATTTGCCCAATTCCTCTTCTTTGCCAACCCCTTTTATCTCCTCCACCAGACCTCCCACACCAAGTAAGACTTTTTCCACAGCCCTCTCAATACTAACAGGGTCAATACCTATAATAGTATCCCCGTCCTCGAGGAGTGGCTCTTCTTCTGAACCAGAAGTAATTTCCAGATACTTCGTGCCCACAATCCCGAAAGAGACAATTCTCGCCCGTGCGTCCTTACGGATTCTCACATCCTTTTTTATGAAAGCAACCACCTGAGCTTTATCCCCAACCAGTCTGATATCTGTAACTTTTCCTACGACCACTCCTGCTCTTCTTACCTGGGCTTTTTCTGGAAGCCCACTAACATCGTTGAAAATGATTTTTATTTTATACCGCTTTCCCAAATGGATATCGCCAAGAAGAACAGTCACTATTACCAAAGCTACAAGACCACACAGAACAAAAAGCCCTACTTTTGTTTCCTGAGTTAACATCAATCTACTCCTTTAACTTCATCTTTATAGGCCCCTCACTTGAGCCAGTAATAAACTGTCTCACCACAGAATTTTTCGTCTCTTTTATTTCTTCCGGCGTTCTTATCTCTTCTATCCGACCCTGGTAAAGCATGGCAATCCGATCGGAAACCTTATAGGCAGTGACCATATCGTGAGTCACAACAATAGAAGTTATGTTTAGTTTCTCTTGTAAATCTAAAATTAAATTGTTAATTACATCGGCCATAATTGGGTCAAGACCAGTTGAGGGTTCATCGTAAAGAATATACTTAGGGTTCGTAGCAATTGCCCGGGCAAGCGCCACTCTCTTCTTCATTCCTCCAGAAAGTTCAGCAGGCATTAGCTGTTCAATCCCCTCCAGGCCGACCAGGGAGAGCTTTTCGGAAACTATCCTTCTTATTTCTCTCTCATCCAAATCGGTTAACATACGCAAACCAAAAGATATGTTTTCTCCTACTGTTAAAGAATCGAATAGAGCAGCTCCCTGAAAGAGCATACCAAATTTCTTTTGAACCTCAGCCAATTCCTCCATTCCCAATCTGGTGATTTCTTGACTATCTATTTCGATTTCACCAACTTCTGGTCTCAACAGCCCCACAATATGTTTTAAAAGCACACTCTTCCCACAGCCACTTCCACCTATTATGGTAATTGTCTCTCCCTCTTTTATTTCCAGGTTCACTCCCCGTAGAACTCTATTACCCACAAAGCTCTTATGAAGATTATTAATCCTTATCATATTTCGAACTTCCCTGTAGGGGACGGACGCAGTTTATGCCGACCTTTCGGCATGCCGTCCCTACTGGGTGGCCACGGAGTGCCACCCCTACTGGGCGACCATCCCGATACATCGGGATCGCCCTTACACTACCAAAAACACTACGGGCATAAAGCCCCTTGCTTCGGGTGGCCACGGAGTGCCACCCCTACATTGCAGAGCTATCGCTCTGCAGCTACATTTATTTTCTGTAGCAGCAAAGCGTAAGTTTTGCTTCTCTGTATCCCTACGCGACCAAATTTTAAAAATGGGTGGCGCCAATTCCAATGGAGACCAGAAAGGCTGTCAAGAAGTAGTCTGAAATTAAAATCAAGACCAAAGAAGTTACTACCGCCGAAGTAGTTGCTCTCCCCACACCTTGCGCTCCACCTTCGCAGGTGAATCCCTTATAACAACAGACCATAATAATTATTACGGCAAAAAAGAGAGATTTTATTAGACCATGGTACACATCATCAATCCGCATAAAATTCAGAATCTCATCTCGATAAACGGCTGCTGGAATATTAAACGAATAGACGCTAACCAAGAGTCCGCCTAAAACACCAATAATATCTGCTAACAGGGTAAGGATGGGAACTATAATCAGACAGGCCAAAAACTTGGGGACTGCTAAATACTTTACAGGATTTGTGCCCAGAGTATAGAGAGCATCTATCTGCTCTGTAACCTTCATTGTCCCAATCTCAGCCGCTATCGCTGCACCAACTCTACCAGCTAAAACCACAGAGCACATGACTGGACCCAATTCCTTAACCATAGAAAATCCAACAGCCATTCCCACATACACAGGCTCACCAAAAAAATTGCTGAAAGCATAGCCAGTCTGTAAAGCTAAAACCATACCCGTAAACAGAGCAGTAAGTCCAACTACTGGAAAGGACCTTACTCCAATCTCCATCATCTGACTTACAATGTCCTTACTCCTCAGCGGGCGACGACCAGTCCAGTAGATTATCTGGCGGAATAATACTGTTATCCGGCCCAAGCCACTGGTTGCATCTAAAATTCCCTTACCTACGTATCTCAACAATCTACTCTCCACTTTCTCACCTAACCTTAATCAATATCACTCCTGGTAATACTTGCCTTATCTCTCAATTTCCTCAACCATTCCACATAACGCTCTTCCATTCTCTTCTGAAAAATAAAATTCCGCAGGTACTCTCGAACTTCTTCTAAACTTTTCTTTTCTGAGGCTTTCTTCTCTATACATTGAATAATATGGTAACCATATTCTGTTTCCACCACATTGCTAATTTCCCCTACCTTAAGAGCAAAAGCTGCCTCCTCAAATTTTCGCACCATCTGACCCCTTATGAAGAACCCAAGATCACCACCCCTGGGAGCAGTGGGGCCTTCTGAATACTTTTTCGCCAATTCCGCAAAGCTGGTCTTCCCTTTTTTAACCTCTTTTAAAATATCTTTACTTCTCTTTAGAGCTTTCTTCTTATCAGTATTTTCATCAACCTTAATCAATATGTGGCGCGCACGCATCTGCTCGGGTTCCGTCATTTCCGATTCATTCTGTTTATAAAAGTCTTCAATTTCACTATCTGTGGGTGGAACAACCTTCGCTTTAACTTCCTGATCAATCAATTTCATTACCATTAATTGTTCCTTCACCTGTCCCCTAAATTCTTCTTCCGATAATCCCTGCCTGGCAAGTTCTTGATTATATTCTTCTTCTGTGCCAAACCTCTTCCTAATCTCTCCTATTCCATCCTGAATCTCTTTCCTGTTCACCCTGACCTTCTTTCTCTTAGTCTCGTGAATCAAAATCTTCTCATCGATCATCTGCTCGAGAATTTTCCCTTTGAGCTCTTTAATTCTTATTTCCTTATCTGGACTCGTTAGAAACTTCTCATACTCTTCTATTACAGGTTTGGCTCTTCTTTCGTATTCGCTCATAAGTATAACATCACCATCTACTGTAGCCACAGTCCTGTTGACGACTTTTGCCCCAAGGGAACTGACTATGAAAAGACAAAGAATAGTAAATAGAGAAACGGTGATGATGTTAATGATTTCTTTTCTTACCATTTTGCCTTCAGGGCTTCTTTGATTTTCCTTCTTCATTTTTAGTCTCTCCTTTACTTTCTGATTGAATCCCTACTGAAACTTTGTCTAAAAGGTCATAATTAACTGAAACCATTGATTCCTTCTTATACTTCTCCATTAATCTGTCGAGTTTCTCGTTTTGGATTCTCGTCCTTATCTCAGAATCTATCTCCTCTGGAGTCTTCTTTCTCATTTTCTTTCTGCCTGTTAACTTAACCAGATGGTATCCAAATGGAGTCTCTATAATTGGGCTAATATCATTCCTATTTTCCAGAGCAAATGCAGCCTCTTCGAATGCAGGAATCATTTCTCCCCGAAAAATATAGCCTAAATCACCTCCCCGGGGAGCTGTAATCGAATCAATTGAATACTTTCGAGCTAACTTTTCGAAATTAGCCCCTTCCCTCAGTTCGTTTAAAATCTTCTTGGCCTCTGATTTTCTCTTTAGCAAAATGTGGCTTATTCTCACCTGTTCGGGATTTGCAAATTTCTCCTCATTTTTCTCTAAATACTCTTTAACTTCTTCGTCTGAGACGGCAATGCGGTCTTTCTGTAACTCCTGAACTATCGCCTCCAGGAGGATGCGATCTTCTACATTCTTCAACATCCTTCTGATCTCTTCCTTCCTATGTAACCCCTCTTCTTTTGCCTTTTGAATAAGCACAGCCTCAGCAATCATACCGTTCAGAAGCTCTATTTTGCCGTTATGCGTAGCTAAGAATCCTTGATAATAAGCGGGAATCTCGGTAATTCTTACTTGAAACTCCTCAAGTGTAATCTTTCTTCCCTTAATCCGGACCAGGGTATTCCCATTATCCTTAGTTTTAAAAAAAATAAGTGCGCCCAATCCAATAACCAGACTACCCAGTACCAAAAATAAAATTTTTCTTTTCATCACATCTCCTTCTGCACGGTTGAAACCGTGCCTACAAAGTGCTAAACAATTAATTATATCAGATTATATTAATTTTTGCAAGAAACCCTTCAACTTCCTCACTTTTAACCGTTCGCCTTCAAATTTCTCTTTTAAATCCCCTTTGACCTTGGAAACGTAATCCCAGGGACTAATTGAAATTTTAAATTTTTCCGTCTGCTTAAACTTAATTTTCTCTCTCAAGCCCTTAGCTAACTCTATAAATTTATCCGGTGGTACCTGAGTTTGTGGACTGAATTCAACTTCCACCTCGCCATCTCTTTCACCAATCTTCTCAATTCCCAATCTTTTAGCCAGTTGGCGAAGCTCTACCAATTCAAACAGGGTCAAACAGGACAGTGGAATATCACCGTAACGGTCTTCCAGCTCCTCTCTTAAATTCTTTAGACTCTGGGAGTCATCAGAGGAGGCAAATTTCCTGTAGATATTAATTCTCTGAGCTGGATCGGGAATATAGTCCGTAGGAATGTAAGCATCTGCCTGTAAATCTATTTCCACAGGTCGCTCCCGTTCTATCTTGATGCCTTTCTCGCTGTTAACTGCCTCTTCCAAGAGTTTACAATAGAAATCGAATCCCACTTCCAGGATATGTCCGTGCTGTTCTGGCCCGATAATATTACCCGCTCCGCGAAGTTCGAGATCCCTGAGTGCAATCTTAAAGCCCGAACCCAACTCGGTGCACTGGGCAATAGTTTGCAGCCTCTTTTCAGCAATGTCACTGAGGGGCAATCGGCGTGGATAAAAAATGTAGCAGTAAGCTTTATATTTATCTCTGCCAATCCTTCCTCGCAATTGATAAAGTTGTGCCAGACCCAACTCCTGCCCATTGGTAATTATCATAGTATTGACATTGGGAATATCCAGTCCTGCCTCGACTATAGTGGTGGCGACTAGAAGGTCATACTCTTTATTTATAAATTTAACCATTACCTCTTCCAGTTCTGAAGCTGTCATCTTGCCATGGACAACTCCCATCCTCACATCAGGCATCATCTTTTTTAGATAGCTGGCAACTGTCTCGATTGTTTCCACCCGATTATGCACATAAAAGACCTGACCTCCCCGTCCAATTTCATTCCTTATAGCCACTTCCACAATTTCCTCATTGTATTCTCCTAAATAGGTTTCAATAGGGATACGTCCTTGTGGCGGGGTATCTATAACTGACATATCCCGGACTCCCCCCAGAGCCATAGAAAGAGTTCTGGGAATAGGTGTAGCAGTCAAGGTCAACACATCCACCGTCTTTTGAAGTTGCTTCAACTTCTCCTTGTGACGGACACCGAACCTTTGCTCTTCATCAATCACCACTAACCCCAAATCAAAAAACTGAATATCCTTCTGGAGAAGCCTGTGAGTGCCAATAACGATATCTACTAAACCCTGCTTTAATTTTTCAACAATTTCTTTCTGTTCCTTTTTGCTTTTGAATCTGGAGAGCATCTCAATCACTACAGGATAGTCAGCGAATCTCTCAGAAAAAGTGTGGTAGTGTTGTTCAACCAAAATTGTTGTGGGAGCAAGCACTGCTACCTGCTTACTGTCAAATACAGCCTTAAGGCCGGCCCTCATAGCTACCTCTGTCTTACCGTAACCAACATCCCCGCAAACGATTCTATCCATCGGTTTTTGGCTTATCATATCCTGCTTAACTTCTTCGATTGCCCTTTCCTGATCCAGGGTCGTCTCATAAATGAAAGCATCAGCAAACTCTTTTTCGTAATGGCTATCCCGAGGGAAAGCATATCCCGGTAATTTCTGGCGGGCAGCATATATCTCCAGAAGCCCCCGGGCAATCCGCTGAACAGACTTTTTCACTTTAGCTGTTACCTGGCGCCAGGCAGTGCTATCCAGAGAATATAATTTTGGCTTGTAACCTTCAGTGCCAACATATTTCTCCACCAGATTAAAATCCTCAATGGGCACATACAATTTATCGCCCTTAGCATACTCGATTGCGATATAATCTGTGAATCTACTTTCTATCTCTATTTGCTTAAGCCCTAAATATTTTCCAATGCCATACCTCTCATGCACCACGTAGTCGCCAGTATTGAGTTCAATCAAATCACTGAGTCTTCTCGCAGGATACTTGAGTTTAGGGTAACGATGTCTTATCTTGTAGCGACCGAAGATTTCCTTTTCAGAAATCACCACAAGTTTCAAGGCAGGAAAAATAAACCCAGAATTCAGATTTCCTATCCTGAAGTGGGGAAATATTTCCTCTTCCTGTTCTCGCAACAGCTCTTCCAACCTTGATTTTTCTCCCTCATTATTACAGAAGACATAGGTCTGCCATCCTTCCTTTCGCCAATTTGCAACTTCCTGGCAGAAGAAACCAATTTTACCATAGAACGAGGGTGGTGACTTAGTGGAAAAATTAAGCGCACTCCTTTGAGGCAAAATGGACAAATAAACCTCCACAAGCCGCCTCCCAGCGGACGATGACAACTCTACATTATCCTTTAACACCACTCCCTCCTCCGGGAAATAATCAAAAATAGTATGAGAACTTTTCTCATCCGATAATTTTGCCGGAATCACCTTAGCCTCCCCTACAGTGCTTATCGACCTCTGCGTCAGGGGATCGAACCAGCGCATCTCCTCAATATGGTCCTCAAAGAATACCACCCTGAGAGGACGGTCGAAATTAGGAGACCACACATCCAAAATCTCGCCCCGCAGGCGGAACTCTCCCACTCCCTCTACAATATCAACCCTTTCATAACCAGCATCAGTTAGTTTTTCGGTTATCTTCTGATATTTAATCTTTCCGCCCTGGGAGAGAGTTAAGGTAAGGAGGGAAAATTGGGAGGGAGAAATAATTTTCTTCTTTATACTATCCAGAGTTGTTACCAGAAGAGGATTCTTCTCCAGCGAGAGATGATAAAGGGAAACAAGCGAATCTTCTCTATTCTCTTGAGAAAAAAGGCTACTCTCTCCTCGAAAAGCTTTAAGGTCTTCCCTTAACCTTTCTAAGTCATCCTCTCTTTCCGTAATTACTAATAGGGCTTGAGAAATTCTCTCCTTTAGAGCCAAAATAAAAAAAGCTTTGGAACCACCCCAAAGCCCCGAGACTCTTATCTTTCCTTCTCTGTTAACTATCTTTTCAGAAATTTCTTTTAAGCTTCGATCCTTTTCCCAAAATTGAAGTAATTCATCTTTCATAAGTCTATTCCCCAAAGAATATTATCAAAAAAACTCTGGAAAATCAAGCAGGCAATCTACGTAATTCTGTAATGTAGTGAAGGTCGTTAAAAGTTTGGCAGGAGATTAGAAAGGAGTTCTGGAAAGCTATAAATAGTCCCTGTTACATTCACCAGAATCTGTGTGCTTTAGTGGATGAAACAACTGGAAGTCGTTACTTCTTTAGTAATTTTTCCTTAAGGATTTTATTGACCAACTGGGGATTGGCTTTGCCCTGGGTCTTTCTCATTACCTGACCAACCAGATGTCCTATAGCCTTCTGTTTACCTTTTCCATACTCTTCTACAGCATCTGGATTTTCCTTTAATACCTCTTCCACTATCTTGCCAATCTCTTTCTCATCGGTAATCTGCACTAATTTCTTCTCTTCCACAATTACTTGAGGATTCTTTCCACTATTAAACATCTCCTCAAATACTGTTTTGGCAATCTTCCCAGAAATTGTTCCTTTCTCCATTAATTTCAAAAGTTCTGCCAACTGCCCAGGAGAGATCGGGGATTCCTCCACCTCTTTATTCACTGCATTCAATCTTCCCAGAAGCTCAACCATTACCCAATTGGTAACCACCTTCGGATTATTATACAGTTTAACTACTTTTTCAAAATAGTTAGCCAGTGCCTTCTCAGCAGTAAGCACCCCTGCATTGTATTCTGAAAGCTTATATTCTCTTATAAACCGTTCCCGGCGTTCATCGGGAAGTTCGGAAATAGTCTTTCTGATATTCTCTATCCATTCTTTCTCCACTATTAAAGGCACCAGGTCTGGTTCAGGAAAATAACGATAGTCATGAGCTTCTTCTTTGCTCCTCATAGGGTATGTCCTTTCCTTTTTCTCATCCCACAGTCTTGTCTCCTGAATAATCCTCTCTTCACTCTCCAATGCCTTAATCTGTCTTTTAACTTCGTATTCCAGGGCTTTCTGGATAGCTCTGAAGGAATTCATATTCTTAACTTCTGCTTTCACTCCCAGTTCTTTCTTCCCCACCAAGCGCACAGAAACATTCGCATCACAGCGGAGCGAACCCTTCTCCATATCGCAGTCTGATACTTCCAGATACCTGATAATATTCTTCAAAGTAGTAAGATAAGTATAAGCTTCTTCGGGGCTAGTGATATCAGGAGAAGAAACTATCTCCAGAAGGGGAACGCCACAGCGATTAAAATCGACGAGGCTTCCATCAATTTCCCGGGAACCAATACAGTGGAGAAGTTTTCCCGCATCCTCTTCTAAATGAATTCTGGTTATACCCACTCTCCTCCTCCCACTATCAGTACCAATTTCAAGATAGCCATTTTGAGCCAGAGGCTCATCGTATTGGGAAATCTGGTAGTTCTTAGGCAAATCAGGATAAAAATAGTTTTTGCGCGCAAATATTGAGCGTGAAGCAACTTTGCAGTTTAATGCCAAAGCACTCTTAATTGTATATTCCACCGCCTTCTTATTAACCACAGGTAGTATCCCCGGCATCCCCGTGCAGACAGGACAGGCATGGGTGTTTGGCGCTGCACCAAATTCAGTTGAGCACCCACAAAACAACTTAGACTCTGTCTTCAGATGGACATGGACTTCCAAGCCAATTATAGTTTCATACTCTACCATTCATCCACTCCAAAAAGGTGACAGTCACCTTTTTCCTTACAGTTTCGGTTTTCTCTTGTGCCACTCTGTATTCTTTTCATATGTATAGGCTATGCGAAGCAGGACCTCCTCATCAAAAGGCTTCGCCAAAAGTTGTAACCCAATGGGAAGTCCTTTCTTGCTAAATCCACAAGGCTGAGAAATTCCAGGAATGCCAGCCAAATTTGCAGAAATGGTAAATATATCTGATAAATACATCTGCAAGGGGTCATCAACCTTCTCGCCAATCTTAAATGCTGGAGTGGGAGCTGTTGGCGTCACAATGGCATCTACTTTTTCGAAAGCCTCATCAAAATCTTTTTTAATCAGAGTACGCACCTTCTGGGCTTTCAAATAGTAGGCGTCATAATAGCCACTAGATAAAGCGTAAGTGCCCAGCATTATCCTCCTTTTAACTTCTGCACCAAATCCTTCACCCCTTGTCTTCTCATACTCTTCCAATAAGTCCTCTGTTTCTGGAGAGCGGTAACCATACCTGACTCCATCATACCTGGCCAGGTTAGCGCTGGCCTCGGAGGGAGCAATCAGATAGTAGACCGCCACTCCATACTCGGTATGAGGAAGAGATATCTCGAAAATTTTTGCTCCCAGATTTTTCAGAAGCTCTATCGCCTGTTTCACTGCCCTTTCTACTTCCCCATCCAAGCCTTTAACGAAATATTCTTTGGGAACTCCTATCTTAATACCTTTAACATTTTCTATTAAGGATTTGGTGAAATCGGGTACATCCAGATTAACTGAAGTGGAATCGTTTTCATCATAGCCAGAAAGAACATTCATCAGAAGTGCCGCATCTTCCACATCTTTGCCAAAGGGACCTATCTGGTCCAGTGAAGAGGCAAAGGCAACCAATCCATAACGGGAGACCCTGCCATAAGTAGGTTTTAATCCCACTACCCCGCAGCAGGCTGCTGGCTGGCGAATAGAACCTCCTGTATCAGAACCTATCGCCAGAATTGTTTCATCGGAAGCTACTGCTGTTGCCGAGCCACCGGAAGATCCGCCAGGAATATAGTCCATATCCCAGGGGTTGCGAGTTACTCCAAAATAGGAATTCTCGGTTGAGGAACCCATGGCAAATTCGTCCATATTTGTTTTGCCTATAAACACTGCTCCTTCGTCTCTCAATCTCTTAACCACTGTAGCCTCATAAGGGGAGATGAAATTCCCCAGTATGTGAGAAGAGCAAGTCGTTCTCACGTTCTTGATACACATATTGTCCTTGATGGCAACAGGAATGCCTGCCACTCGACCTGGGAATTCACCTTTTCTCATCTTCTCATCAATGTTTCTTGCCTGGAGTAAAGCCTCTTTCTCAGTTAAGGTAACGAAACTATGAAGTTTCTTTTCTACCTGATTAATTCTATTATAAATGGACCTTACAATCTCTTCGGAAGAAATCTCTTTTTTCTCCATCTTTTCCGATAATTCGTGCGCACTCAGTTCATATAGTTCCATTAAGTTCTCCTGTCAAGGGTTATCTTCTCGCCATCTTTTACTTTTTTCCAATCCTTTGGATTTCCCAGAAGTTTACCAATAATATTCACCGGGCTGGCTGGCCTTATTTCAGACTTTGTAGAAACAGGAGTCTTTCCAAAGAAAATACAGAAACCATTTCCTTGAGGCCAGTAACCCAGGTCTCCTTCCTGGACAACATCCACAGCTTCTTCCGGACCCATGTTCACTGGAATAGCAAAATATATTTCCTCTCCCCAGGTATTAACCTTTGCCTCAATAGGAAGAGAATCCCAGATAGCCTTTGCCGTTTTTGTCTCCAAGAGTTCTGCTTCCATAGTAACTTTTTCTGTCTTTATGTTGATTTTCTTTGCCATTCTTTCCCCTTCTGTCACCCTAAAGGGCGATCCCGATGTATCGGGGGCACTGTTTACGGTGCCGATTTATAAGGCAGAGTTATCGCTCTGCAACTACCAAAAAATGACTCTGACCCCTTTTTCTTAATTTTATTCTATTATTTTTTTTACCTTAAAGTGATTAGATTCCACTTCCGGAGCATTGGCTAAAATCTCTTCCTGCTTCAAAGACGGTCTTACCTTGTCCTCGCGGAAAACATTCGATAAACGCAGCACATGGGAAGTGGGTTCTACTTTTTCTGTATCGAGCTCATTAAGTTTATTAATATATTTCAAAATATCTGCCAGTTGCTTTGTATACTTTTCTTTTTCCTCTTCGCTCAGTTTTAATCTCGCTAACCTGGCAACATATTCAACTTCCTTTTTAGTAATCATTTCCTTTCCCCATTCTTTTATATTTTCTCTATCGGTGCATATTTTACTAAAAATTTTTTCCACTGACCATTTCCGAAAAGAACAATAATCTTTGTATCATCACCAGAACCACTCCGTTCCAATATTTTGCCCATACCGAACTCCTCATGCCTCACTCGAGCACCAACCTGCCACTCATCAGCTTGAGCCTGGCTGAACAGAGAGGAACAAATATTTTTGCCTTTAGCCTCATCAGGAGAAATTTCTCCCTCTAAGAGACCTGCCTCCTCTTTTATGAGACCAGCTTCTACCACAAAACGAGAAGGCTCATTCCACCTCCACTGTCCATAAAGTCGCCTCTGGCTTGCTGAAGTCAGATAAAGCCTCTCCTTGGCTCTGGTCATTCCCACATAACATAGTCTCCTCTCCTCTTCCATCTCTGCCTGGTCATAAAGGGCATCGGCATAAGGAAAGAGCCCCTCTTCCAAACCGGTAACGAAGACCACAGGAAATTCCAGACCTTTAGCTAAATGGAAAGTCATCAGAGTCACCATATCATTTTCCTCATCCCAGGTATCTATATCAGTAATTAAAGACACCTGCTCCAGAAAAACCTCTATAGTCTTATTTTCTGACTGCTCTTCAAATTCTCCCACTGCAGAGACCAATTCTTTTACATTCCCAATTCTGCTCTGAGCCTCAATAGTATCTTCACTGGCAAGTTCGTTTAAGTAACCTGTCGTCTCTATTACCAAGCGCGTTAACTCTTTCGCCGTTAAGTTTCTACTCTTCTCTCGTAACTCCCCAATCAGGTTTATGAAATCTTCAAGACGAGAAGAGATACGCACAGGAACTGTCTTAATCTCGCGAACTTTCGTGAGAGTTTCAAAGAGCGATTTCTGGTATCTATGAGCATATTGTTCTAAATAGTTCAAAGTTTTCTTGCCTATGCCACGACGGGGGACATTAAGTATCCTTTTCAGATTAAGAGAATCCAAGGGATTGACTATAATCCTTAAGTATGCCAGAATATCTTTTATCTCCTTTCGCTCATAGAACCTCATACCTCCCACAATGGTATAATTTATTTTAGCTTTCCTGAAAGCATCTTCCACAACCCTCGACTGTGCATTCGTCCGATAGAACACAGCAAAGTCTCTAAGAATGTGCTCTTCTTCCATCAATCTAATTATTTCTTCTGCCACGAGATTAGCCTCATCAATTTCGTTATCCACTTGGGCATATTCCACAGGCATTCCCTCTTCCCGATTTGTCCACAGTTTCTTCTCCTTCCGATATCTGTTATTCTTGACCACTTTCCAAGCCGTATTGAGGATATTTTTTGTGGAACGATAATTCTGCTCCAATTTCATAACTTTAACATCATTATAGTCCTTTTCAAAATGCAAGATATTGCGCAGGTCTGCCCCCCTGAATGAATAGATAGATTGGTCATCGTCACCAACAACACATATATTCTTATGTTTTGAAGCTAAAAGTTTAGTCAATAGATACTGAGCGTGATTAGTATCTTGATACTCGTCAACCATAACATATTGGAACCGCTCCTGGTATTTCTCCAATATCTCTTTTTTCTGTTTAAAAAGTCTAACCACCTCCATCAAAAGGTCAGCGAAATCTAAAGCAGAACTCCCCTTAATCTTCCTCTGGTAAAGTTGATAAATATCAGCTACAACTCTACGGTAGTAGTCACCAGAAGCTTGAGCATAAATAGTAAAGGAATCGGCATCGACCAGATTATCTTTAGCTCTATTTATGAGTGCTTGAGTTACTGTTATCTTAAATTTTTTCTCATCAATATCTAATTCTTTCATACACTCTTTGATTAAGTTCAACTGGTCCGCCTCATCGTAAATGATAAAGTGTCTACTCCCGCCAATCTTATCAATTTCTTCACGCAGAAGGCGTGCCGCAAATGAATGGAAAGTAGAAATCCAGACACTCCCCCCCTTACTTCCTACCAAGCGGTCCATTCTTTCCCGCATCTCTCCTGCAGCTTTGTTAGTAAAAGTAACCGCCAGGATATTCCAGGGAGAGATACCCCTCTTAATTAGATAGGCTATGCGATAAGTAATTACTCTGGTCTTCCCCGAGCCCGCTCCGGCCAAAATAAGAAGAGGACCTTGAATATGTTCAACCGCTTCTCTCTGTGGAGGATTGAGGTCATTCAATAAATTATAGCCTTTCGTTCTCTCCTCCATAAAACCAGAACTCCTTTTTTCGTAACTACCCGCATCAGCAAGATTTGTAGCAGCAAAGCGTAAGCTTTACTCCCCTGTAGGGGACGGACGCAGTTTATGCCGATTTTTCGGCGTGCCGTCCCTTCCTTTGGGCGACCACCCCGCTTTATCGGGGTAAACTGCGTGTCGCCCCTACAATGCAGAGCTTCGCTCTGCCGCTACATTTATTGCACCATTTTCTCAATCATTATCGTGGCTTTATAATTATCGGGGTCAAGCTCCAGAACCTTTTTGAATTCATCAGCAGCTTCTTTAAGTTTTCCCACAGTATAATAACAATATCCTAAATTGAAATGGGCATCAATCATATCGGGATTGATGGCGATTGCCTTCTGATAATTCTCAATCGCCTTCTGTTTATTTCCTAAAGTAAAGTAGATATTTCCCAAATTATTCCTTGCTCCTGGAAGTTCAGGGTTCAATCTACAGGCGAGCTCAAAATTCTTGACAGCTTGTCTCCAGTTCTTCTCCTTTGCGTAAACCCATCCCAGCCTGTAATAAGCCAAAGCATTATAGGGATCAGTTTTAACAGTTTCCTCAAGTGCTGCGATTGTCTTCTGGGGGTCAACTTCTTTCTGCTCAAAGAAACTGACCTCTTCTGTCAATAACTTGTGGGCACGAAAGGGTTTAACTATTCCCTTTATAGAGAATATTCCCATACAGAAGACAAGACCAATTATAGTTAGCTTTAAAGCTCTTGGCCAATCTATGGGCACCATTATCTCTCTCTTACACTGGGAAGCCAACAGCCCGAGTACAAAATAGAAATAGACTGCGGTTACTATAAACCGCATATTAACTGAAACAAAGCTATGTGCAAGAATTCCAGCGCTTGAGGCAAGCCACCCCAGAGTTAAAATTTTCCGGGACTTAAGACTCGAATCTTCCTTCAACAGTAGCCTCCCTTGAGCAAAGAAGGCAAAAATTGTCCAGATAAAGATACCAATTCCAATAAGACCTGTTTCCGACCAGATTTCCAAAAACTCGTTGTGAGCATAATTGACAATAAACCTATCCTGCGGCAGAATTTTCAGAAGTTCCTCTGAGGCATAGCGGGGAAAATATATGTGAAATGCTCCAATCCCTACTCCCACAGGGTTATTGAGCCCCATTACCAATGTATCTCTCCAGATCAGTAAACGCTCAGTGCGCCGGGTAAGTATCTGGTGAATTTTGTCAGTTCCTGCTTCAATCGTCTTCTTATATTTTTGACTGGTGGACATTAATCCAAAATGTAAAAGAAAAATAAGAAGCAAAGGAATAAGAAATTTTAACTTTCCCTTCCAGAACTTCTGCCACCGCTCCCCTCCCACCTGTTTGCTGTAAAGTATTACAAAAATCAGAAAGGAAATTATAAAGCCACCCCATGCCCCCCGTGTGGCTGTAAAGTATAAATTGAGAAGCAAAAGCAAAGTACTAAGACCAAATAGTAGTTTCCATCTCTTCCTTTCAGTTAAAAACATAGAGAAAAATATTGGTAAACAAACTATTATGTAGCCTGCAAAGAAATTGGGATTGCCAAAAGTGGCAAAAGGACGCTGGTTAGGTCCATAATGAGCGATACCAAAGAATTCCCTCAGTGGAAGGTGAAGCCACTTATCGATGCTTGAAAAAATTCCAGCCAGCCAGGAAAAGAGTGAAGTCAAAACATTTGCAGGATTCTTAACTGCCCAGAAGGAGCTAATTCCATTCAGCGAGACAAAGATACTTCCCAAAAGCCAGGCAGAAAGTATGTAATTCAAGTTTCTTCTATCACGAATGTTGTTGGCAACAACAAAGAAAACGAACACACAAATTAGCATTCTTTGAAATTCATTCCTGGCTACCACTTTATCTGTGGAAAATATGTAATAGAGAGAAATGGCCAAGCCATAGAAGAGGATGGGTAAATTCAGAAGGTTACTTTTGAGAACGAGCCGCCCCTCAAGCATCATCCTTACTATCCAGAAGACCAGAAGCAGGATAACAGATAGTTGCATCGCAAAGAGCTTGTAGCGGGTAAGTTTGACGTCAATTGCCAAGGCAGAGAAGAGTACAAAAAATATAAATATTCCCAGGATAATTTTCTCTAAATAACCCGTTAATGATGGCGAAAGACTCGATTGCCTCTCAGTCCCGACTCTGTCAATAGACAAGCTATGCTTTCTCACCCTCGCTCCATATAAGTTATGTATACCGGACGACCCCGACGCACAATATCAAAAATTACTCCCTCGGAAAGGTCTGCTTTCTTAACCACTTTCTTAAACTCTTTACAATTTCCCGTGGATTGCCTATTTACACTTCTTATCAAGTCACCTTCCACTAAACCCATCTCTTCAGCCTTACTGCCAATTTCAATTTCCACAATTACCACTCCTTCTCCATCATCAATACCATACCTTTTAACTAAAGCAGTGGTTAATGTCTCTACCTTCATACCCAACCATTGTTCAACTTCTCCTTCCCCTATTTCTTCTTTTTCTTTTTCCCTTACTCTTGCCTCCTCCGTCGGTTCTGGCATTTCTCCCAATTTTATGCTCAGAGTGACCTCCTTTTTTTCTCTAATTACCATTACTTTTACTTTCTTTCCCGGTTTTGTTTTGGTGACTACTTTCTGGAGGTCTCTCACGTCTTCAACTTTATGGCCTCCAATTTTTATAATTATATCACCCCTCTTCATTCCCCCCTTCTCTGCAGCCGAGTCTTCTATTACTCTATTAACTAGAACCCCTTTTGTGTTGGGAAGGTTAAATTGCTTGGCTATAACTTCGTCCACTTCCCTTATTTCTATCCCCAACCAGCCACGCACAACTCTCCCCTTTTCGATTAACTCATCAATAATCTCTTTAGCATTATTAATAGGGATAGCAAACCCTACGCCAGCAAAAACTCCCGTGGGAGCATAAATTGCTGTGTTAATCCCGATAACCTCTCCTTTAATATTGACCAGCGGACCACCACTATTGCCCCGGTTAATGGAAGCATCAGTCTGAATCATCTCTCTATACTGTTTACCTTCAACGTATAGCGATTGCCTCTTAGCACTAATCACACCCACAGTTAAGGTCTGCTTTAATCCAAATGGAGAGCCAATAGCTATTGCCCAATCTCCAATCCTTATCTTATCCGAATCGCCAAGTTTAGCTGCAGGAAATTTCTCCTTCGATTTTATTTTGATTATAGCTAAGTCGGTTCTGGGGTCCTTACCAATTACCTTACCATCATATTTCCTCTCCTTACCATTAGATAATGTGACCTTAATCTCCTCTGCTCCAGCAATCACGTGGTAATTCGTCAATATATAACCTTTGGGATCAATAATCACCCCCGAACCAGTTCCTTCCAGCCTTCGCTTAAACTCTCTCTTCTTGGGCTCCCGTTTCCTTTCTCTCGGTCTTCCAAAAAATTCATCAAAAAAATCTTCGAAAGGGTCACCAAAGTAGAATTGATAATAAGGAACTTCCATCTTCAGAATGTGCACTGCAGAGATATTTACCACCGCAGGCTTTACCACCTGAGCCACATTAGCGAAAGCTTCCTGAAGCTCAATCACTCCATTAGGGACGGATACAGTTTCTTCAGAAGACGTCTCCTTCTTGGTTGGGAGTATTTCCTCTCCTTTCGTTTTTCCTTTACAGGTAAATCCCAAAAATAATGAAAGAGACAAAACCAGCGCCAATATCAAAATCCAGATTTTAGACCTTATCATTTCCTTCATTCTCCTCAACCTCCTTTAAATTAATTCCTTCATATTGTAGGCACAAATTTCCCGATTGAAAATCGGGATGCATAACCTATTTTTGTCCCGATGAATCGGGACCTACAATCTACGTTATCTTGCTCTTATTGCAGGGATTTCCACTGCCTTACTTTTTCTGTAAACACCGAGTAAATTTTTCTGATTTTCTCCTCGAGGCAGAACGAGGTCGATAATATTTGGGCTACTCCTTGCGCTATTATTTAAGGACAAGTAGGCACCACCAAAGTAGAATTCATCGTTTGTTTGCTTAACATCTCTCACCTTCCAATTTCGTGGTGGGGCCTCTCCATCGTAAGCTAAGACCATCGGCAAATATCCCCAATTTCGAGGATCTCCACGGATTAGCTTTCGGGGAACATAAATGGTAACTTCTCCCCTGGTAGAATTGACCCTCACTTCCAGGTCTGTCAATTTAACCGGCTTGCCAGCTGAATCTATCTTATACATCGTCTGTTGCCAGCCATCCACAGTGATTGCATATTCCCAGGCATCTTCAGCCCTGGTATAAGCATTCCTTCCGGGAAGAAGTTGCATAGAGCCAGCTCCTATCCTGTTATTCAGGTCAATGTAAACATCAATAATCTGTAAACTGATACCAGAAGGAGAATTCCAGGGATTTTCAATTATCCCCAATTTAACCTTAAAAATCACATAATCCGGCCCTTCACTTACAGAAAACTCACGAATATCGAATGAGCCAGGTTTAAACACCGCATCGGCAGGATAAGTATAGGTGCCCGGTCCGTAATCATCACCAACAGGGTCGATAATTCTTGAAATAATGGCCCCCTTATGAAACAGCTCGGGAAGAATTATACTAATAGGTCCAAAAGGTGGCATACTCTCTAATTCCACGCCATCCTCTACTACCACAGCAATCATTCTCAATGCTTCTCCCCCTGAAACATTAAAGTATTTAAGAGGTATCCCAATTTCTAATGAATAGGCTCCCACTGCCATAGAATAGATATCAGTGATAGGTTGCCAGGTATCTTTCCCTGTTGCACTGGAAAGGACTGCCCTTCCTCTCCTAGTTTCATAATCCAGAGTAAACTGGTTAAACCAAATTGCTACTTCGTTAGATAGTCCAAATCCCAATGTTCTCCCTGTACCAGGCTCTACGTAGCGAGTAGACAGATTATACTTACCCGCCCCGGGTGTCCCTATATAGAATCCAATGAAGAATTCCGTCCCCTTTCTTTCAGCGAGCAAATCTTTCGTATCCACCCTGAGATAGAGATTAAATCTATTGTATCCGTAATAGATTTTATCGAATATCTCGCCCCCCTCAGCCCGATAGTAGCCGGCATTATCCCATTCTCCCTCATCAATTATACCATCAATCTGGGGAGTAACTAAGTCTACAATTTCCCTCTCAGGGATAAACTCTTTCTGAGCAACAATTGGCTGGAACAGTCTCCCGGGCGGTTCGCTACCAATAGTCTGATAGACTTTAATCAACAAGCTCCTGTATTCCTGGTCAAAAATCTCATCCCTACCGGAATTCTGGTCTTCACCATACCACCAGAACCACTTACTATCGGAGGCTTTTAAAATTGTTGCAAACGCCTGGTCCAGTTTCTCAATTTTCGCTCGGCCACTATTTTTATAATTTTCTAACTCTAATCTGGCTTTAGCTAAAAGTTCCCAGGCTATATTTTCTTCTTCTTCGCCAATCCAGCTATCAAAATTTGCATTGACCAGAGAACCTGGCCATAGTTTTTTTATGCTCACTACCGCAGGATAGTCTTCCAGATACTCTTGTAGAGTAACAGTTTTGATTGAGGTGCTTTCCTCAAGTTGATTAAAAAGCTGACTTAAAAAATATATGCTCTCATCATTATCTATAATTATGGTCACCAGAGAAGGGGATTTCTCTTTCCATTTCTGTTGAATAAAATAGAGACGTTCCATAAAATCCCCCACCGCTTCCTCTCCACTCACTAATGGATAGACAAGATTAATTCTATCGCTAAGTATCCTGTCGCGGAAAATCATTGTTACCTTTCTTTTTTTTCCAGACACAAGGTAAGGCCGATATAAGAACTTAGGATTCAGAAGCCGACCCTGGTCATTCCTGGTCAATTCAATGTTCAACGAATCTTCCAGCACTTCCTCACCAGAAGCCATCCACTGCAATCGACAATCACCAACCACCTCTAATACTTCCTGAGCCACCGCACCTTCAGGAAGCCAGATCCCTCGAGGAAACTCACCAAAACATTTCCGATAAAAACTTACCCCCTTCATTATTCTGGCTCTAACATCTTCAGGATGTCTATATTTCTCGGTAGGTAATGAAGCCTCTGGCATCGACACACTGGCTAAATCTATATCGTAAAGAAGCGGAAGAATGGGACGGCCGGGAGGCACCATTGCCACTACAATCCGACCCAGACCTTGAAGTCGCCTACAAATATCTACAGCTCCAGAATTCATATATTCAATCATTTCAGGAGACAAATTGAAAGTCATCTTTATCTGGGGATAACGTTCTAACAAAGCTAAAAGATTCATTATTGTTTGGGAATTAGCCTCCCCGGCGCGGGGTATTTCTCCATTCCAGACAAGAGCAAGGTAGAGAATCTGCTTGGGAACTTCTGGAGGCTTCAGAGGAACTCTCCTCACTTCTCTTTCCGCTGGCGGCATCCCCGCACAGCCCAAAAGGAAAAGAAGAAGAATCAATAGGAAGTATATGGTAAGTAAACTTAAAATCTTTCTCATTTTCTCTAAAAACTCGCCTTTTGTGATAGACAATCTTTTATTATACTAAATATTATTTTGAATTGTAAAGTACAAGAAAGAGGGAAATTCCTGCGAAAAAGGGGACAGGCTACTTTTTCTCCCTCTCTCGTCCAAGGGAAAAGGGTGGCTGAAAATGCTGGAGGGAATACCTATCTGGAAAGTTGTGAGATGGGCTCTGCCAGGAGTAAGCCAAATAACTACGAAGACCTACTATGGCCAAAAAATTGCACACATCTAATCAATGTTTCCTTGTCCCCAAACCCTCCCGGCTTCAGAATGAAGTTGTACTTCCCATCTAAAGTCCGACAGAAAGCAATCCCCGGTGATACAGACGAAATAATTTGAAAGGTCTCTATTTTTAATGCTCGACAGATATTGAAAGCAGTCTCTCCACCAATAAGAATTAGATTACGAAAGAACCCTCCTTTGCAAAGTCCTGTGGTCAAATAGACAATCGTTCTAATAATCTTCTCTGCATCGAGTTTGTGGTTACTCTTTTGAGGATAGATTAATATGTGTTTAGCATTTTTCGCATCCGGTATTTCCACTCGATTTCGCTCGAAGTCTATAGGCACAGCTAATAAACTTTTCTTTCTCTTCAACTCTCCAATCTGTTCGTAGGTAACCGATTGTCTACTCCCGGAAATAATCAACACAGGTTTTGAACCACCGGTTACGGTCTTAGATTCAACATCTCTGCTTAATCTTGCCTTCCCCCAGAATTTGACCAACTCCCCAGCCAGAGCACTTGCTCCACATACAGTCGTGTAATCCGGGATTTCTCTGGCGATATTTTTTAAATCTCTTTGAGTTCTTGCATCGTATACTTTAATTCTATCATAGTATTTCGACATCCCTTTCAGTAAAGTGGGTATATGAGCTTCGCTCACTCGATTTCTGGGATCCCCAGCAAACTCTGTTCTGGTAACCAACTCTCCCCAAACATAGTGGTAACCCTCTATTGTAGTCCTTCCTGTCCGGGGAAAGGCAGCACAAAAGGGAAGTTCTTCTATGTTCAACTCATCAAAAAGTGCGTCAATCTCCGAACCGATATTTCCCCGCAAGGTAGAATCTATTTTTTTATAAATCTGTTTTATGTTTAATTTCCTGAAGAATCTCAAGACACATTTAACCTTCTCATAGGCTGTTTGAGATTCATCGAACCTGCTTTCAGTATTCACCACAAGAACGTCCCAGTCAACATCGGGCTTCAGATTTTTGCAGAGGCGCTCTGAGTTAGAAGCATGGACAATTGTTCTCAAACCATAATCTGCAAAATGTAATCCCACATCGCCACACCCAGTCAAGTCATCAGAGATTACCCCAATCATTGACACTCTCCCTCACCTCAATCCTCTCCCCCGGGGAGCCGTTTTGGTCGGGCACCGTTTACGGTGCCGTCCCTCATCACCCTGCCCCGTCCCGAGACCGGGACGGGATCGGGAAAGGGCGACCCCGATGTATCGGGGGCACTCTTTAGAGTGCCGTTTGGGAGAAAGAGATCGACACTCCTTTTCACAAATCATCTTTTATCCTGGGAAATAAAGGCTTGCCTGCTTTAATCTTTGTCCCTGACTTGAGCCTTCCCCACTGTGCTTCTTCAATTTTCTGATTATAGATTTTCTCTTCCATCCCCAATCGCTCCCAGATTTTTTCAGCTGTCTGGGGCATAAAAGGAAGAATATAGAAAGTGATTACTCTCAAAGTCTCTAAAAGATTATATAACACAGTTTCCAGTCTCTTTCTATCAGTCTTTTCCAACTTCCAGGGAGCTGTCCTTTCAATGTATCTATTAGCATAGTCGATAACTTCCCAAATGGCTCCCAGGACACTGTTCAATTCCAGCTTATCGTAATATTTGATGACTCTTTCAAAAAGTCCCTTCACTTTTTGAATTAACTCTTTATCCTCTTTCTCCTCTCCACCCGGTTCAGGCACCCTGCCCTCAACATACTTTTCCACCATTGTCAAGCTACGACTCAGAAGGTTACCTAAATTATTCGCCAAATCAGCGTTATAGCGTCTGATAAGTGCTTTTTTGGAAAAATCGCCATCCTGACCAAAGGGCACCTCTCTCATCAGGAAGTAACGGAATGCGTCCACCCCAAACTCCTCAGAAACTTTAACCGGATCAACCACATTCCCTCGAGATTTGGACATCTTCTCTCCCTCCACAGTCCACCAGCCATGCCCAAAAACCTTTTTGGGAAGAGGTATCTCCAGGGCCATCAACATTGCCGGCCAGATGATAGTGTGGAACTTGAAAATCTCCTTACCCACCAGATGAACATCAGCAGGCCAGAACTTCTCAAACTTTACTTTATCCTCTAAATATCCACAGGCAGTGAGGTAATTTATCAGAGCATCAAGCCAGACATAAACAGTATGTTTCTCATCAAAAGGAACTGGTATTCCCCACTTCACAGCCGTGCGGCTTACGCTCAAATCCCTCAGTCCTCCCTTAACAAAATTTACCATTTCTGCTTTGCGGAAGGAAGGTTGCATGAACTCAGGGTTCTCCGCAAAATAATTGAGAAGCCTCTTCTGATATTTAGATAACTTGAAGAAGTAACTCTCTTCTTTTAGTTTCTCTGCCACTTTCCCACACTCAGGGCACCTGCCTCCCTCAAGCTGTGACTCCAGGTAGAAAGTCTCACAGGAAGTACAATACCATCCCTCATACTCTCCTTTATAGATATCACCCTTCTGGTAAAGTTTTGTAAAAATTTCCTGCACTGTCCTTTTGTGCCGCTCTTCTGTTGTTCTGATAAAATCATCGTGAGAAATGTTCAGCTTCTCCCAGAGTTTTTTGTCCTCGGAAACGATATAATCTGCCCATTCTAAAGGCGTCTTTCCTTTCAAACTGGCTGCCTGGGCTATTTTCTGTCCATGTTCATCAGTACCAGTAAGAAACAGAACTTCATCCCCCAGCCAGCGCTTGAAGCGGGCCACCACATCACAAGCTATAGTGCAGTAGGCGTGTCCGATGTGCAGCAGGTCATTCACATAAAATATGGGAGTAGTAATATAAAATTTCTTAGCCATAGAAATTTTTAACTTTCTGATTTTCTAAATTTTAACTTCTCAAAAAATCCTGCCGGGGATACTTCCTTTCGAGGTAACTTCTTCGACATTCCGTCCGCATATTCAACAGTGACTTCTTCCCGTAAAATATTGACTTCTTTAACCACTCCTATTCCATCCTCAGTAGCCACTTTGGAATTTATTTTAGGGAAGTTCTTTCTCGCTTCACGATAAAAATCGTTCTCATATGCCAGACAACACATCAATCGACCACAAACTCCGGAAATCTTTGCCGGGTTCAAGGATAAATCCTGCTCTTTAGCCATATCAATGGAAACAGGCCTGAAACTTTTCAGAAATGAGCCACAGCAGATGGGAAGTCCGCATGGTCCAAATCCACCCAGCATCTTAGCCTCGTCCCGCACTCCAATCTGAACCATCTGTATGCGAGTTTTCAACAGGTACCCCAGGTCTTTAATGAGTTCACGGAAATCCACTCTTCCTTCTGCAGTATAATAGACAAACAATTTGTTGCAATCAAAAGTATAGTCCACGCAGGTCAATTTCATCTTTAATTCGTGTTCTTCTACTTTCTGCATTACCTTTTGAAATGCTTCTTTTTCCTTACTAACATTTCTCCTTACCACTTCACAATCACCAGAGTCCATCTTTTTTATTACCCGATAAAGCTTCTTCTTACTGTGTTCAATCATTCTCTCCGGCGAGACAACTTCTCCCGCTTCCATCCCATTCTCTGTCTCCACCAAACACTTATCACCTATAGCCAGGTCTATTCCCTCTGGCAGGAAATCGAAAACATCCTTTGTCCTTCTTATCTGAACTCCCACAACAATTGGCATATTTCTCTCCTTTCGCTTCGCTCAATCCGACCGGGGTTCTCACCATCTCGAACCCGTCGCCAGACTTGTCCCGATTTCATCGGGACGGCGACCCTTTCGCTTCGCTCAATCCGACCGGGGTTCTCACCATCTCGAACCCGTCGCCAGACTTGTCCCGATTTCATCGGGACGGCGTTCCGGGGCGCTCACCATCTCGCGCCCGCGCCTTTCCCTCGCTTCGCTCGGTCGTTACTCCTTATTCGTCGCAACCGGCGCCCCTTTCGCTACTCCAAAAGACTTTGGAGTAGCTCCGATTCATCGGAGCGCCTTGGTCTGCGTTAACTAATCGCGAAACAAGTTTCGCTACTCCATTCATCAGAACAGCGACCCTCCTCATGCATTCACTATATCGAGCAATTTCAACAGCATTCCATCTATTGCTAAATTCACATTGACATTCCTCTTAATTAAATCGAGTGTTTCCATAACGATTTCTATCTTTTTCTGTTTTAGTATAGATGGGTTTTCCGCAAATTTCCTGCCCAAATCCCCTAATAAAAAATTCAATAACTCCAGTGTAGATTCTCTATCTCGGGGAATTTCAGCCGAAAATTGAAATAGCTTACCGTAACCTCCAATTAGAGAACCTCCCGTTTCAAAAATCTCCCTCAACCGTTCCCCAAACTCAGGAGTCTCTTTCTCCAGACAGTAAAGCGCTCGACCAATACTCCCTGAAGAAAGCCTGGCCAAAGAGCGCGCCTCTTCAGGCGCTACCTCGTATTGGTCTGTCAGTGTCTTTTCTATTAGAGTGCGGGGAATTTGCCTGAATAGTATCAGTTGGCAGCGAGAGCGAACAGTGGAAAGAAGACGGTAAATGTTCTCAGTTATGAGGATGAGAATTACTTGTGGAGGTGGCTCCTCTAAAGTCTTCAATAGACAATTGGCAGCCTCTTCGGTAGCACTGGCAGCATCGTCTATAATATATACTTTCCATTTTCCCTCTAGTGGCTTATAGGCGACCCTTCTCTGAAGCTTTCTAATCTGGTCAATGGAAATTGTCAGCCCACCCTCACGGGGGCCAATCAACTCCACATCTGGATGTGTTCCATTTTCAATCTTTTTACAGGAATCGCACAGGTCGCAGCCATCTGAGGAAGAGGAGCGGCAATTCAAGCCTTTAGCAAAGGCAATGGCAGTCGTCCGTTTACCAACACCGTCAGGTCCCATAAATAGGTAGGCGTGATGAGACCTGTTGTTCTCTATCGATTTCTTCAATATATTAACAGCCACTTCCTGGCCAACAATTTCAGAAAACTTCATTATGTAACTTTCTAACCTTCGACTGGTTTCTCGATTCCCACTTTTATGGAGTGTGAAACGCCCCCACCTCCCTTTCGGGTCACGTAGGGGCGACCGCAATTTATCCCGATACATCGGGATGGTCGCCCTCCATTTATTTTACCAATTTTTCAATAACTTTTACAACCTCTAAATGTGTCTTCTCAGGAGTTTCCTTCACTTTAATTAATTTAACCCGACCAGGCTCTCGGGAAGCAATCTCCAGATATCCTTTTCTCACTCTCTCATGAAACCTTATAGACTCCCGCTCCATCCTGTCCATCCTTCCCCGAGAGACTTTTCGGGCTCTGTCCAACCCCTCTCTCACATCGAGGTCAAGAAGAATAGTTAAATCGGGCTTCAAACCAGATGAGGCAATCCGATTCAACTCCTTAACCATTCGAATATCCAGCTTTCGTCCGTACCCTTGATAGGCAAGGGTAGCGTCAGTATAACGTTCACAAATCACTGTCTTACCCTTTTGGAGTGCGGGAAGAATAAGTTCTGACGTATGCTGAGCCCTGCCTGCTTCGTAAAGAAGTACTTCTGTAACTTTGGAAATTCTATTTTTGGGATTCAAAATTATCCTGCGCAGAGCCTCAGCAATGGACGTCCCACCCGGCTCCCTGGTGCGCACCACCTTATAGCCCTTCCTCTTTAAATAGCGAGCAAGCAATAGAGACTGCGTGGACTTTCCCGAGCCATCGGGTCCTTCCAAGGTAATGAAAAACCCTTTTTTCTTTCTCTTGTTCATAAATCTTTCTTTTACCCCCTCACCCCAACCCTCTCCCCCAAGGGAGAGAAACTTTTGGAGTGTCAAACGAAAGTTTGACAGGGTAAAGCTCTCGCTTTACACTCCAAGAGTTCGTTTGGAGTGTCAAACGAAAGTTTGACCCTCCACCCTAAACCCCTCTGGGGAGAGGAAAAAGGTGAGGGGAATTAATTAACGATTGCGCAAAAATACTCTCTTTCTGAGGAAGGTTATGCTACCCTGCTGGGCTCCCATTGCGGGAGTCTGCACAGTCAAATTTAAGATATCCACCTGGGTAGGACTAATTGGGTTATCGAGGACAAAAGAGATTGAGACAAGGTCTTCTGGTATTACGTCAGTAGTAACTCCATCAACTACCCGTCTCAGACTATCGCCAAATTGAAAGTAACTAATCTGCCTCTCATCGATATGAGTGAAGGTTATCATTGTATTGGGATCCTCGCCAGCCTGCTCACCAACTACTATATCGGCCACCGGCCTCGCCTGCCTGATAAACCTGGTCATCTCGTCCATAGCCACACGCGCCTTCTGTTGTGCGTCAATCTGCTGGCTGGTCTGCCACCAGGTTCTGAACGTATTGGTGAAGAACTTCATTATCCCATACCCTAAAATACCGAGCAAAGCAACAACTATCATCAATTCTATAAGAGTGAATCCTTTCTGTTTTTCCATTTTACCCTCCTCATTTTACCACACATATTTTCTCTGTTGCACTTTCTCCTTCCACCTCTATGTGCACTAAGTAGATTCCACTGGCTACGGTTGAGCCCTTTTCATTCTCTCCAGACCAAGTCTCCACGTAGTCGTCAACCGCCTTATATTGGTTATCGACTAAACTTCTCACCAGCTCACCCATCAGGTTATAGATTTTTAAATTAACTTTGGCTGAACTTATTATAAAGTATTTAATGGTCGCTTCTTCTCCTTTCCTGGGATGAATCAAGTTGTAAGATATGTCGAGGAGCCGAACAACCATTATGCCATTGCTCCAGTCTGCTGACCAGTCACCATAGCCACCTCCACTCTGTGCTTTCACTCGCGCCTTGTATGTTTTATTATATTCACATCCTGAAACGTTGTAACTCTTAACGTCACCCACACTGCCATCAAATTTTATCTTCCCATCTTCTTGAGACTCCACCTGTAACCTATAGTTATAGATTGCCGTTTGGGGATCAGAATTATTCTGAGTCCAGCTAAAACGAATTGTAGTATTATATGTATATTCCCCCTCATCGGTAGGCGTCTCCGGTGCTGGCGGAGGTGTGTCATCGTGGTACTGGTCCTCCCCGGACCAGCCACTCCCCTCTCCCTCCTGAGACCAGCTACATCCCAGACCAGTATCAATTACCTGAACACTCCAATAGTATCCCTTAGCGTAAAGGGTGAAAGTGCGAGTATGCACTGTGGTAGTACTTTTAGAAATAAAATTTCCTAATAGAGGGCTCCCATATCTTGCTGCTACAAGGTCGTCTTTCCCTGGTTCTGAGCCAATTCGGAAATTATAATACAGACCAGTTGCCGGATCAGTTTCCGTGTCTGAACCACTAGACCAACTTATGGTAAGTTCCCCGTCAGCAGAATTATACTCTGCTTTGAGAGAGCTACTCTCAGGAGGTTTGGGAAGATTGTTTTCTGGGAATCCATCGCTCATATAAATTTTCGTGACCGCACCACTACCAGAGTCACCTGTCAAAGCCAGGTCGATATCCTTGTCTCCATCGTAATCGCACCAGGCAACACTTCCCAAATCTACAGGAGTTAAATCTAATATACCACTATCCTCAAATGTGCCGTCTCCTTTATTCCTATATATTTTTGAACTCGGTCCCGGCTCCGGCCCACTCGTTAATCCTGTTACTACCAGGTCAAGGTCTCCATCATTATCATAGTCACCCCAGGCTAAAGAGCTGTTGTACACCCCATCCAAGCTTTGAGGCCCACTGAACGTTCCTCCATCATTCTTCCAGATTTCAGAGACACACTCTCCAATCGTGTCTCCACAAATGGCTATATCTAACCATCCATCATTATTGTAGTCTCCCCAGGCTAAAGAGCTGTTGTAAACTCCAGTCAAATCATCTGTCTTAGTGAAACTTCCATCTCCGTCATTCTTCCAGATTTCAGAGACATACCCTCCAATCGAGTCTCCACAAATGGCTATATCTAACCATCCATCATTATCATAGTCCGCCCAAGCGACATAGCCACTGGCTACAGGAGTTAAATCTATTATTTCACTGTCTTTAAAAGTGATAACGCCCTCTTTTTCATAATTCTCATATATTTTGGCAATCTTTCCTATCCCCATCATACCAGATCCTATGACCGCGAGGTCTAAATCACCATCATTGTCATAATCTCCCCAGGCAAGAGCACTATCATAGACATCTATCATTTCTATGCCAGTATCGCTAAAATTTCCATTCCCATTATTCTGGTAAATTTTGGTAGTGCCATTCCCTTCAATGTCCTTGCCCGTAATTGCCAAATCGAGGTCACCATCCCTATCGTAATCACCAAAAGATACACAGCCGTGGCTAAGTGCTGTCAGGCTCTGTGGTGAAAGACTCAATCCATTATTTGCTCCATTCTCGTAGATTTGGAAATACTTATTTGTTCCATCCCAGCCCATCATAGCCAGGTCAAAGTCTCCATCATTATCTATGTCTCCCCAGGCCACGGAACTATTGTACAAATTGGTCAGGCCCATTCCAGAATCACTAAGCGTGCCAGACTCAGCAATTTTAATAATACTACCAAGACCTACCAAGACTATAAAAAGAATAAGAAATTTTTTTCTACTCAAATCTAAAACCTCGTTGTTAAAGAAAATCGGTGGTTATCACCCATTTTGCTAGTGTTCATTCCCCAGCCATAATCGAGCTGAAAATTTTTCCATACGAAACCTACTCCACAAGTAAAAGAGTCTAAATCGTAGCCAATCTTATAGCCAGCCCTCAAGGCAAAAACTTCCCTGTACCAGTACTCCATACCCCCACTCCCTCTAAAATCACCATCATTTGGCTTTACTGCCTCTGTGCTTATGGTAAGTCTATGTTCCTGTTTAAAGTCCATCTGGTAAGCAGCGCCCGCTCTCACTGTCAAAGGCAAGGAATCTCCTTCCTCTTCAAACTTAATCTTCGTCCCCAGGTTCTGTCCTGCAATTCCCAGAAGAAATCTGTTCTTCCCTACTATAAACTTTCCCAGCGCTCCCACATCAACCGCATAGGCCATAGCCGAATACTTCTGGACTAAAGTTGAATAGACGAGTTTAATGGCCACTCCTACAGATACTTCATTTCTCAGTTCACGGGTAGCCCTTGCCCTGCGCCTTCTTTTCTCAACTTTTTCACTGCTTCTCCAGATAATATAGCCAAAACCTAAATTTGCTAAATAGTCTTCCTCGGCACGCACAGTGTTACCTTCCGGGTGGAGAATCATCTTTCCCGCCTGTAAAGAAGAGACGCCTAATGCAATTGTTCCCCGGTTTCTTCGCACCTTTATTGATTTAAACTTTCTCCTGCCTCTCTGCCTTTCGACTTTTCCCCCTATCGGATATGCGTAACCGATGAATCCATACCATGTATCTACTAAACTATCCAGATACATTACACTAATTTCATGTCTTTTAATCTGGGCCAATCCGGCGGGATTAAAATGGAGAGCATTCACATCATCAGCCACAGCAACAAAGGCTTCTCCAATTCCCAGAGGGCGGGCGCCACTGGTCTGCTTTAAAATTATGGCTCCACTTGTGCCAGCAGCAAAGCAGATTAATGCGGGGCGAAAGAAGAAAAAAATGGCAAGAATAAATATAAAAAAATAAGTCCTTTTTCCCATTTCATATCTAGACTAAATAATTTTTAAGCTATTATAACTCTTGCCAGGATTTCACGACAGTTGCTGCTTGTATAGTGCCTGTTAGGGGCACTTGAAAACTTAATTCCCCCCATTGTATGGTCACATTTGCGTCTACGTTGATAGTTCCACCAGACTCTATGACTCCATTTATTTCCACATTTGAATTAGCGTCTATTTGTGTGGTGCCAGAAATAAGACCGTTAATCTTAACGTTGGAGTTTATCATGATATCAGCCCCACTCCAGGTCCCTCCCGATACAATGAGATTTGCATCTGCATAACCACCGCCCTCACCGTACACATTGGAGGCAAGTTCCAACCCATAAGTACCAGAGCCACCACTTACCCAGATTGTACCCTCTCCCACAAACTCAATGTTGGAGTCGAACCTGACTCCCTGTTCAAATTTGTGTACCTTGCCTAGGAGATAGAACTCTGGATCACTAATAACCGTAAACTCAGAATATGTATAGTCTGACTCAACCATACTATCCAGCGCAGTGAAATCGACAGAGGAGAACGACCCTAGTGGATTTGTATCCGAAGAAGTATCTCCCTCGACAATCAATGGATTCCCGCTTTTTATCTTACTCTCCTGGTATATGCCGGTGTCGGCTGTGTCCCCACCCATACTTTCATTGGTGGGACCTCTGGACTTTATTTCTCTTCCTGGCTGCATATACAGGTTGCCCGTAATATCGACACCACTAGCCATACCTGTGCTCGTATATATTGAGCCATCACTGGCTCCAGCACTACTCGGTTCAATGTGCACATTGTTGCCAAGCACTATCTGCCCATCGCTCCTTAAGTCTCCTCTAACTGTAACGTTGGCAGCAACAGTAATCCCTTCCTTTGCTCCCACAGCAAAAGAAGGCGTGCCCGGCACTATATTGACTATGGAGGTTACCGTCCGCGTCTCCTGAGGATTGGCAGCATTGGGCACATAACCTGTAGAAGTTATAACATAATAGTTGGCAGGTTGCCCCTGAGTGGAAACACTAACATGAAATTCACCCACACTGCCGATGAAATCGCTTGTTGGTCCCCGATAGGTTGATGGGCCTTCCTGTAATTCGTAAATCGCATATTCTACCCCACCATCAGCAATATACAGGGCCGAATCTGATAGCCGCTCTTTGACCAAGAATTTCGTCTCAGATGTATTCAAAAAAACCATTGCTACAGCCAGAACAGACAGGACAAGCATTAGGATAAGCGCCAGAACAAGCGCAATTCCTTTTTCATCTTTTATATTTGACATTTTCCTACCTCCTACCATTTTTCAGCAATTAATGTACTAATCTCAATACTTTTGTTTCCGCCTCCTTCAGTCCAGATTACCTCAATATCTACACGCTTTAATGAACTTGCCAGCGCACTTACCCTTACGTTACGAGTGAAAGTCGTTCCTGCCATGATTTGAGGAGGGTCTGACTGCCAGATGTTGGGATACCATTGGGGACCACCAATGCCAGCAAAAGCCACATTATTCTTTATATCTTCCATCTTATCCCCTGCAAAATTATAAGCCAAAGTCTGAAACTCCATGCTTTTAACGGAAATAGTAGTGCGCAGGAAAAGTTGACTAAAAGCCAAAACAATAAAAGCAATAATTGCCATGGCCAAAACCAGTTCTATATAGGTAAAACCTTTATTATTGGATTTTATCATAATCTTATTATACCCCAATAATGAAGTATACCACAGATTAATAACAGCGTCAAGCAGTATTCCCGCCCCCAAGCTACCCCTCTCATATTACCAATAGTTAAAAGATAGTTTGTGAAGAGCTGTTGGAATTTTAGCCAAAAACCGAGGACGACCTATTCTCTTCCAAGCAAAAATTTGTTCGACTCCGATTTATCGGAGGAGTTTATTTTTGCGCCCTACAGAGTCCGAAGTCTTTTGGCGTTAAGAAATTCCTCAAGCGATGAGCAAACTATCTTTTAATTATTGCCTTCCACACTCCCCACCACGACCCGATATAATATCCAGAGCGTGTGGTACCGCCGGGAGAACCACTTCCAAAGACTCTCTTACCGCCTTAGGGCTACCGGGTAGATTGACAATTAGACTCCCTTTGCTCACTCCAGCTACTCCCCGGGAAAGCATCGAGTGTGGAGTCTTCTCCAAACCCTTCATTCTCATCGCTTCTTCTATGCCCGGCACCTCCTTATCGATAACTTCCCTTGTTGCCTCAGGCGTCACGTCCCTGGGAGATAGACCAGTGCCTCCAGTGGTAAAAATTAAATCTATCCCATCATTCACCAACTCTTTTAATTTCTCAATTATAGTTCCTTTCTCATCAGGGACAACTTCGTATTTCTTCACCCGCGCTTCCAACTTCTCCTCAACAATTTCCTTAATCACTCTGCCACTCTCATCAATCCTCTCGCCCTTCGAGCCCTTATCGCTAATAGTCAAAATACCCACTGATATCTGCATATTTCCCTCCAAGCATTTAAAGACGCCCCTTGTAGCAGCAAAGCGTAAGCTTTGCTTTCCGTGTAGGGGACGGACGCAGTTTATGCCGATTTTTCGGCATGCCGTCCCTCCCTTTGGGCGACCCCCCGATTTATCGGAGGGAGGAGTTTTGATTTGCGCTTTGCAAAGTCCGAAGTTTCTTGGCGTTAAGAAATTCCTAAACGATGAACAAACTATCTTTTAATGTATCTTCCGCTCTTTCCCCCGCTCTTTTCCAATAGACATATATCGCCAATCATCATCTCCTTCTCTACCGCTTTACACATATCGTAAATAGTCAAAGCTGCGCAAGCCACAGCAAATAGAGCCTCCATTTCACATCCTGTAGCATCCTTTGTTTTCGCCCTGGCAGTTATCTTGACGCCAGCCTCCCCCTTCTGCCGAGACACGCCCCGCCTCAAAAATTGGAAATCCATATCGCAACCAGTAATTTTTATCGGGTGTGTCAGAGGAATCAACTCACTAACTCTCTTCGCTCCCATAATTCCTGCAATTTTGGCTACGGTTACCACGTCCCCTTTAACAATTCTCCTCTTCTCAATCAAGTTCAAGGTCTCCTGTTTCATAAAGATTGTTCCTGTAGCAGTGGCACTCCTTTTGGTCATTCTCTTTCCTGTAACATCAACCATCTTAGCCCTTCCTTCACTATCAAAATGGGTAAATCCCTTCATCTTAGCCTCCAATCTGATTCATATACTGATACTGTCCAATACCATTCAAATTGTGCTTCTCAGGCTTCCCAGAAACCGCCTCATAAAAAGGACCTCGTATATCCCCGCCCTCTCGCAAAACTTTTTTCAAATCGACACCCTCTCTGGAAAAGAGACAGGGAAGAAGCATACCGTTAGATGTCAACCTCAAGCGATTACACTCGTTACAGAAAGGCTCCGAGCGAGAGAGAATGAATCCAACAATATTATCACCATCTGTGGACTTAAAATTCCTCGCTGGGCCAGAACCAGGAACCTCAACAGAAACCATCTTCCTCTCTTCTATAATGTTATCCATAATCACTTTAAGGGGATAAAAGTAGTCCTCTCTAGATAAAGGCATAAACTCAATGAAGCGCACATTCAAAAGTTCCCTCTTCCCCCACTCAATAAAGTCAATAATTTCATCATCATTTATTCCTCTCATCACTACCACATTAATCTTAATAGGAGAAAAGTTTAACTTCCTCACCGCATCAATTCCTGAAAAGACCTCTCTTATATCCCCGCCGCCAGTAATCCGATTAAATCTATTCTCCTTTAAAGTGTCCAGACTGATATTGATTCGTGAAAGCCCAGCATTAAACAGGTCCCGTCCATATCTATTTAAAAGGATTCCATTAGTAGTCAGTGAAAAATCTATCCCCAACCCTGCTAACTTTTCAATAAAACCAATAATTCCTTTCCTAACCAACGGCTCTCCGCCAGTAATCCTGAACTTACCAATCCCCAACTCACGGGCACATTTAATAATTTCAATTAACTCCTCATATTTCAAAATCTCCTGAGAAGAAAGCTTTCTAATCCCGCACGGAGGCATACAATAGAAGCACCTTAGGTTACATCTATCAGTAACCGAAATTCGTAAATAATCTATCTTCCGGTTGTATCTATCGATTAATCCATTTTCCATCTTAATTATAACCTTAAAATTAGAATCTATCAGTGACTTCCATCACAGAATCAGCGTGATTTTCCTCACATCGTTAACCAAACGTCCCGATGAATCGGGACTACCCCAAAAAGACTCTGGAGATTACTCAAACACATTAACACAAGAGGCCTTAAAGGTAAAATAGACACGCATACCCACTTTCAAACCCATCTCTTCTTTCGACCTCTTGGTAATAACAGCAACAAATGGAGTAGAAACTGATTCAGTTTTGGGATCCGATAACCTGGGAATTGGCTCCAAAGTAACCCAGATAATTCCACCTCTATCCTGTATATTGATTATTTCACCTAAGAAACTGTTGCGGGCACTGGAATGGAGAGGTTCCAGAGAGAGCAAAATATCTTCTGGACGGAGAGTAACAAAAACAGAAGTCCTTGTTTTATTAAATCCTGAGTGAGGAACAATCTCAACTTTTATCTTCCCTAAATCCAACTTTTGAGTGCCTTGTTCAATAATCACCTTACCCTTGAACAGATTCCCCACTTCCACAAACTCAGCAGCAAAAGAAGAGTTAGGATAATGAAACACTTCTTCAGCCGTTCCCTGTTGTATAATTTCACCCTGCCTTAATACAAACACTCTCTCTCCAAATCTTCGAGCCTGTAATAAATTATGAGTCGCCATAACAATAGTTACATTGTCTTCCTTCTCCATCTTGAGGATTAAACCCTCTATAATTTTCCTGCTCAAAGGGTCAAGATTAGCCATCGGCTCATCTAAAAAAAGAACCTCTGGCTCCAGAACCATTGCTCTTGCCAGTGCCACTCTCTGAACCTCTCCACTGGACAAGGTCAGTCCAGATTGGTCTTTGATTGAGGAAAGTTCGATAATCTTTAATCCTTCTTCAACTTTTCCCGCTACATCGTTATCTCCTCTCAATTTCAGTCCATAGGCAATATTTTCCCACACAGAAGTATTGAACATAAATGGGTTTTGCATTACTACACCAATCTTCCTCCGGAGCTTAAGCTTCTGTTCCGGAGATAGTGAACAGGAAAGAGAACCGTCAAAATAAACCTCTCCCCAGGTCGCTTTATCCAGGAGGGTGAGAATCTTGAACAGTGTGGTCTTCCCTGCGCCATTTGGTCCAATCACGCAGTTGATTTTACTTTCCACAATCTCCATATCGATATTTCTTAAAACTTCCTTGCCGTTAAAACTCTTACAAACTTTTTTTGCTTCAATATTCACCTGCCAGCTCCTTGTATTGCTTGCAAAATAATATTGACCAGAAAAGCGACAATTAAAAGAACAATCCCCAGAGCAACTGCCAGTTCGAAATCGCCTTTCATCGTCTCCAGAGCAATAGCAGTAGTCATCACTCTGGTAGCTCCCTTAATATTTCCTCCCACCATCATCGTCATACCAGTCTCTCCAATCACCCGGGCAAAACCCATAATGAATGCAACCATAAGGGAACTCTTTGCTTCTTTGACCACAGTAACAACCATCTGCCATCTACTGGCACCCAAACTGACCGCTGTCTCCTTAACCATAGAACCGACTCTTTTCAGAGTTTGATGAGAAAGGCTGGTGATAATCGGAATAGCCAGAACAGCCTGGGCAATAATCATAGCCCAAGGTGTATAAAGTAGCTCCAGAATCCCTAAGGGTCCTCGCCGGCTGATGAGAAGATAAATGACCAGCCCAATGGCCACTGCCGGCACTGCCATCAAGCTATTTATAGTATTCACAATGAATCTGTTCCCTGGAAATTTTTTCAGAGCAAGTAACAGGCTCAAGGGAAGACTGAATAAGGAAGAGAAAAATACAGCAGTCAGTGAGACGGAGAAAGAGAGTAAAACAATACTGAAGACTTCTCTATCTAAAGAGATAATTAAACCCAGAGCTCTATTTAAGGCACTAAGAATATTCTGCATTATTTCTCCTCAATAAGTCCAGAAACTGCCAAGGGAAAAAAGAGAGGCTGCCCATACTCCTTTTGACCGTAAGTCCTGATAATAACCTGTCCCTCAACACCTGTAATGAACCCAATGAGTTTCATTGCCAGTTGGTAATTTATATGTGGATACTTCTCTTTAGAAAGAGGAATTATGCTATAGAGATTCTCATCTTCTTCTATCAAAATAGTTAAATCCAGCTCCTTTCTGTGTGCAAGATAAGTTCCTCTATCAGTCAATGTATATGCTCTCCTCTCATTTGCAATCCTCAAAGTTCCCGCCATTCCTGTGCCTGCTTCGATGTACCAGCCTCCACAAGGCTTAATTCCCGCTACCTTCCACAGTTCTCTCTCCTTCCTGTGTGTTCCCGAATCGTCTCCTCGAGAAATAAAGGTAGATTTTGATGTTGCAATCTCCTTGAGCGCTTTAACTCCTTCCCTGCCACCTTTAATATCAGCAGGGTCTTCTTCTGGACCCACAATCACAAAATCGTTATACATAACGTTATATCTTCTCACTCCATAACCCTCTTCCACGAACATCTCCTCTTGAGGCGGGTCGTGGACTAAAATCACATCTACATTTCCTTCTTTAGCCAGGCGAATCGCCTGCCCAGTCCCCACACCAATAACTTTGACTCTGCACCTGTTTTCTGCCTCAAATGGTGAAAGTAAAACATCCAAAAGTCCTGAGTCCTGAACGCTGGTAGTAGTAGCTAAAGTCAATTGTGGTTTCTTTCCTCTTCCGGCTAATATGAGAACAATCCCAGAAAAGAAGAGATAGGAGATTGTCATTAACACCAAAATTATCATCAAAGTCTTTTGCCAGCGCAACATGCTCTTATCCACTCCAAAATAAAAAATCCAGCATTCCGCACTTGCAAAATACTGGACTTAATTTCTCCTTCTCAAGCACGGAAAGTGCACCAATTTCTCAGCACACTCTATCGGCCATTTACCATATCTTTTAGACTTAGATAAAATGGCTCGGAGAATATTTTTAAGTTATCTTATAAGAATTCTATCCTTCTGTCAAGTACTCCCTTCGAAAAAAATCGAGTCTGACCCCTTTTTCACTTTTTCATTTTCCTATAGCTCTTTCCTCAGCCTAATTGCTCTGTTCACAATCAATGCGCCCACCACAATCTTAACTGCGTCCCCGGGCAAAAAGGGCAGAACTCCCAAAAGGAGCCCCTTCACCAGATTCAGCTTAGCCACCCACATCAACCAGCCCACTCCCGGTAGATATATCGCCAGAAGTCCCACCACCATAGCCAGAAATATTAACTCCAAGGGAGGCTTCTCTCTTCTCTCCAATATACACCCAATAAGGAAAGCAGCAGGGATAAACCCTATCAGGTACCCACCAGTAGGTCCCAGAAGAATACCAATTCCACTTGAGCCTTTAGCAAACACAGGAAGCCCGACAACTCCCAAGAGAAGATAAATCAGTTGACTTAAAGCCCCCAGATACCTCCCCAGTAGAGCCCCTGCCAGAAAAGTGAAAAATATCTGCAGAGTAATAGGAACAGGAGTGAAAGGTAAAGGAACAGCAATCAATCCTCCCACCGCAGTCAAAGCTGCAAAAAGAGCACAAAGAATCATCCCTTTCGTTTTCAGCTTCATCTTCCTTTCCCCTTTCATTTCCACCAGTTCTTCTTACGTAACCCCTCCTCACAAAATCCCATTTCCAGCCATTCGCATCCTTTACAAATTATAGATAATTCCTCTGGCTGAATTCTTTCCTCTACTAAACTGAATAAACTTTTTGATTCTATTTCTCTCCCAATATCTATCTTAAGCCTATCAACGATTTCCTGGTCAAACTCTTCAATGTTTCTTCCGGGTCTACTACATCTATTTTCAACATTATGGGGACACCTTAAGCAAATATCATCAACACCATCAACCACCTCAATCTCTATCGACGGATTTTCTCTTATCCTATCTACTATTCCTTGCATATTCTCCACGAATTCCTCACTATAGCCCAGACCCTGAAATCCATAGAGACACAGAAGATGATGCGCCCGCAATTTTATGTTATCTATTTTCAGTGCTTAACCTCCTCAATATATCCCAGTATGCTCCACGATATCCCTTTTTGATCGCCTCCACTAAAACTTGATTCCGGTTATAATTGTATCCTTTCTCCTGGTCATCCCTCGTGGTAAAAAAGAATCTCCTGTCGCCCCCGATTAATTCAGATATATAAGAGTAGACATCTTCTCCAAGTTCTGAAGAAATATAGAATACAGGCTCAAAGAAATCATTATTCCCTTCAACCTTACCCTGTAAGTTTCTGTTTTTCTCCATCTGACCTTCTTTTAAAACCATATTTCCCAGCTCAGTTCCCTCATATATTCTCACCCCCACCATTACCCCCACTCTATCCGGTTCGGTTTCTCTCATCAACTCAATCGTCTCCTTAACCGTCTCCCGGGTCTCTCCAGGTC
Organism: Clostridia bacterium; assembly: GCA_009619095.1. Lineage (GTDB taxonomy): Bacteria > UBA6262 > WVXT01 > WVXT01 > WVXT01 > WVXT01. The sequence continues at coordinate 3,270 of WJOT01000033.1, read as the reverse complement.
CTCCCAGAAGGAGGTCGAACATAAATGTAATACCATACCTGTGGCAGAGTCTTGCTGTATTTTTTATCTCATCTTTTCCAAAGTCACGACCCAAATTCTTCAATATCTCCTTATTTCCATTATCTACGCCAAAGTCAACTCCCCTACATCCTGTTATCTTCATAAGCATTGCCAGCTCTTCAGAAAAAGGACTGGGACTACAATATGCATACCAGTCTATATTCTTGTTAATTCCCCGACTAATTATCTGTTGACAGACTGCTTTAGCATGGTCTTCCGGAAGGTTAAACTCGCTATCACAAAAGTGGAAATAATCGACCTCTTCATCCAGCAAGGCCTCCAGTTCATCCACCACTTTCTCTGGACTCCTTAAACGAACCTTTCTTCCTTTAGCCACAGGGTCAGCACAATAGATGCATCTCTGATTACATCCCCGTTTTGTCTCAATGTTCCCCTGTCCCCCTTCATTAAAATATCTTCTGTTATCGATGAACTTTCTGCGCCTTGAAGATATTTTATTCAAATCGAAGTATTCCGGTGGATTACCAACAAACCCTCCGGAAACTCTATATACTAATCCCGGAAGGTCTGTATAATTCCTTCCTTCGGCAATCCTCTCCAGAAGGAGAGACAGAACTTCTTCCCCATCCCCTCTTATTCCCAGGTCCAATTCGCAATATTCCAGAATCTTTTCTGGCATTATGGAAAAACCGACCCCTCCCAGAATAATGGGAACATCTGTCTTAGTTTTGAGATATTTAACTATTTCTCTTATCTCAGGGAGAAAGAAGTCCTGGCTCAGAAGATAACAGTCATCTGTATTCCTGATAGTAATTCCTATAGCCAGAACCGATTGCTTACTAAAATAATCGTCTATTGCCTTTCTATAATCCTCTGAGAAACAGAGGTCAAGCAAATCGACGATATACCCCTTTGCAGTAAGTGCCTCTCCAAGATAGTCCAGCCCCAGCGGAGCTATAGCCGGCTTCATCCTATTCGTATTAATAACCAAAAAAGGGGTCAGAGTCATTTTTTAACCTCAAAAAGTGACAGGTACATTTTTCTGGAGTTCTTGCGAAAGCAAGGTCTATATGAAACCCCCAATTTCATCAGGCGTAAAATACTTTCTTCCCTTTTGGAAGGACTCCAGAGCCCTTCCTTTCGGAAGGAATCCAAATGCTTAGCGGTGACCTCTTTTCGTCAAGGCTTGCACACCTTGCAAGGAATATAGCCCTGGTTTATTGCTTCCTTTCTGGAACTGAAAGTTATTCTATTCTTTTCACTTATTCTCTTCCCAAACCGACAATTGGGGCGATGAAATTTCTTTGTTCCTTTATGCCCTATATAAATAGATTCTTTTCTTTCCTGAGTGAAAGACTTAATCACATCCTGTGTAGGTACTTTTTCCATACGGGTTTTGTCTTTGTATTTATAAGTGTCTATCTTTACTCCCTGCCACAATTGGTTAAACTCTTTTAAAAATTTCTTCACTATTTCTCTGGAATTTATTACTACAAGACTTTCATCATTCTCTAAATCGGCTCTTGCTGTCCAGTTATAAGAGCCAGTGATAACTATATGCTCATCAATAACACAGAACTTGTGATGCATAATCCCGGACCCACCCACTAATCTCGTGTTGATTTCTTTATTGCGCAAGTACTCACTCTTTGAGTATTCATAAGCAGGTTGTTCCTTATCCAGACAAACTTTTACATCTACTCCTCTATCCTTTGCCTTCACCAGTGCTTGGGCAATGGGACGGGAAGTAAAAAAGTACATTGCAATGTAAACAGAACTTTTTGCATCATCTATTCGAGAGATGATTTCTCTTGCGCAGTTGTCCTGAGGAGAGAAGAATACTTCTACCTGCGGTACCTCCGGAGAAGTTGGACAAAACCCCGCCTGGCTGAGAATTAAAATTGCAGAAAGAGCCAATAATAATATGCTAACCCTCTTCCTCATATTTCCTCCAATGAAAATATGAAAATAGGGACAGGCACTATTTTCTATTTTTCCTAAGAATCTTCTCTCTTATTGCTCAGAGGTGAAAGGAACTGTAAATAACCTATAGTTTCGGGAACTCTGTCATTTTTTCGCGGGCTTACCCTTACCCTTCTTGCCGGGCGTAGGCTTCTTCTTGCCACCAAATTCGTAAACGATTCTTGCACTCACGCCAAGATTACTGAACCCTTCGCTGACCGGTTGCAGGCCATAGTCAGTCGAGGCGCCCAGCCCGAACAGGGTGATCCGGAACAGGAACGAGAGAGCCCAGGCCGGCGTGAATTTATAGTCCGCCCCAAGACCAAAATAGATGTCCGGCAGGGTTTCCCAGAAGTCACCATCGTAGAACCACTGGTCCCAAGTCTCGGGTAGGGGGTCGTCGGGAACGGAACCACTGACAAACAGTATGGAACTGCCCAGCCGGCCGAACACACTGAATTGGTCTGTGACCAGGTAGGAAAGACGCACAGGGACATCGATTTCGAAGCCGAATCCTGCATCTCCTCTCCCGGTGTAGTTGCCGACTTCACAGGAGTATCCGCTGATAGGGTAAAGCCCGAGACCCAAGCCGAACTCCAAGCACAGCTGATCCGCTATCCGCTCTCTCCAGAGCAAGTCGCCCTTAACGCCGAATAGCGAGAAGGTCTCCCAGGTGTTGATGGTAGAATAACCAAAGTTAGTCAAATAGTAGGAACTGTCGTCGGAAAAATGCGTTTTGACCGACCGGAAGTCCAGACCGGCGCGTACCACAAGTGGCTTTGCCTCTATGGCGGGCACGCTCACAGCAGCAACCAACAGCACCCCGGCGACGAGGACAGCAGGCCATCTCTTGCTGGTAAGCACATCCTTCCTCCTTCTTCCTTTGCCTTTTTCCCTAAGCCAGTTTTTAAGAGTTAAAACATCTAACTTACCAAATACCATTTATTCCCCTCCTTTCATATTTTAAGGCGGTGTGGCGCATTTCACTTAACTACTTCTTATTAATATCACCCCCTTTCTCACCATTATATCCGAAAAAGTGACAGGTACTATTTTTTAAAAAGTGACAGGTACTATTTTTTAGCCCGACATTTAGTAGGCTCTCTGCCCGAAGGTCCCGAACAATTATTGCAAAAGACACATTCAGCTTTCCTAAAATCTCCTCCTCTGATTCTATTGGGAAAATCTGGTTCTCTAATAAGAGGCCTGGAAAGGCCAATGAGATCGGCTGCTCCTTCTTCCAATATTTTTCTCATAGTCTCAGGCTTCCTCAATCCCCCCCCCGCC